>JAWXBU010000137.1:0-30007 GCA_034440255.1 Planctomycetota bacterium
AAAAACAGCGCGAGTACGAACAACTTGACGTAGACCATCCAGTTGTTGACGCGCACGCTCTCCTTCACGCCGCGCACGAGCAGCCACGTGATCGCGGCGACGATCACCAGCGCTGGCATGTTCAACATCACGGCAAAGCTGCCGATGTGAGGCGCCGCGGCCAGGTGTCCTTGCAACAGAGCGATTTTCTCCGCCGCGCCCGCGCTCTGAGCGGCGTGCAGCTGCTGCATCACGTCGCCGTATCCGTGCGCGAGCCAGTACGGGAACTCCGCGCCGAAGTAGGAGAGCACCGACTGGAAGTACCCCGACCACGCGATGGCGACGGCGACGTTTCCGACCGCGTATTCGAGGATCAAATCCCATCCGATGATCCACGCGATGAGCTCGCCCATCGTCGCGAACGCATAGGTGTAGGCGCTGCCCGACACCGGAATCATCGACGTCAACTCGGCGTAGCACAGGCCCGCGAGTCCGCACACGGCACCGAGCAAGAGAAACGAGATGACGAGCGCCGGTCCGGCGCCCGCGCGCACACCCGCTTCACCTGCAGCGGCGGTGCCGAGCGTCGAGAAGATGCCCGCGCCGATCACCGCGCCGATCCCGAGCAGGATCAAGTCTTTGGCACGCAGCGTGCGCACCAATTTGTGCTCGCCCGCTTCGGCGTTCGCCTTCAGTTCCTCGATGGATTTCGTGCGGAAGAGATTCAACCTAGGGGGCTCCTCTAAGGACTGCGTGAGCGGGCCGAACTATACCGGCCTGTTCCGAGCGGATCCCGCAAATAGGTTCGCGCAGCGAATCACGCTCAAAACCGTACGTCGCGTTGCCCCTGACCCAGCGCACCGCTACGTTGCGCTCCGATTCGAGCGACACATCGACCCAGTTCGCGGGGAAAGCATGAGCGCAGCAACGAAGCAGGAATGGGGCACACGCTTGGGCGTGATTTTGGCCGTGGCCGGATCCGCGGTCGGACTCGGAAACTTCCTGCGCTTCCCGGGGCAAGCCGCGCAGCACGGCGGCGGCGCATTCATGATCCCCTACTTCTGCGCGCTGCTCCTGCTCGGGATCCCGATCGGATGGGCCGAGTGGACCATGGGCCGCTACGGTGGGCGCAAGGGATTCCACAGCGCGCCGGCGATCATGGGCGTCATCGGCGGCGGCAAATTGTGGCGCTACCTGGGTGTCATAGGTGTGCTCATTCCGCTGGGCGTGTCGTTCTACTACGTCTTCATCGAAGCGTGGTGCTTGCAGTATTTCTTCAAGTACGTCGGAGCGATATTCGGCGGAGCCGGCATCGGACTGCAAGCCGGCGGCGACGTCGCAGCGCAGACGCAGGCGTCGAGCGCACACTTCAGCGAGATGATCGGCAAGAGTGCGGACGGGGCACTCTTCGACGGGGGCATCGCGCCGATCGTGTGGTTTTGGATCGCCGTGTTCGCGATCAACGTCTGGCTCGTGCGCCGCGGACTGTCGGGCGGCATCGAGACTTTCTGCAAATGGGCCATGCCGTCGATGGCCGTGTGCGCACTCGTCGTGCTCGTGCGCGTGTTGACGCTGCCCGCGCCGACGCCGGAGCAAACGGTCGGAAATGGTCTTGGATTCATGTGGAATCCTGATTTCGAAGCCCTGAAACACTCGGAGACGTGGCTCGCGGCGGCAGGTCAGATCTTCTTCAGCCTGTCCGTCGGCTTCGGCGTCATCATCAACTACGCGTCGTACTTGAAGCGCAAAGACGACCTCGTACTTTCGGGCCTCACCGCATCGGCCACGAACGAGCTCTTCGAAGTCGGATTCGGCGGCATGATCACGCTCACCGCATCCTTCGTGTTCTTGGGCGCGACGGGCGCGATGGCGGCCGCAGCGTCAGGCACGTTCGGCCTCGGATTCACGACGCTGCCCGTCGTGTTCGCGCAGATGCCGGCTGGGAACTTCATCGGAGCGCTGTGGTTCTTCATGCTGTTCCTCGCGGCGATCACGAGTTCGATCTCGATGTACCAGCCGACGCTCGCATTCGTGCAGGAAGCACTCGGATGTGCTCGCGACAAAGCGATCGCGATCGTCGCGTTCGTCGGATTCATCGGGTCGGCCTTCGTCGTCTACCACAGCGGCGGCATGGTCGCGCTCGGCACGATCGACGACTGGGTCGGCACGTTCTTGATCGTCGTGCTCGCTGCCGTGCAGGTCATCTGCTTCGCGTGGATCTTCGGCATGAAGCGCGGCATGAAGGAAGCGCACGAGGGTGCTGCGATGCGTATCCCGTCGATCTTCTATCCCGTCATCAAGTACGTCGCCCCGGCATACTTGATCATCGCGATCGCGGTGTTCGCGTCGAACGATCTGCCCAAGTGGTTCAAGGGACTGGGCGAGAACACCGTCGCACGTAACTCGATCCTCTTGATCGTCGCCGTCACCGTGTTCCTGTGTGTGCTCGTCGCGATCGGCGAGAAGCGTTGGCGTGCAGCGGGCTTGGACGTCGATGGGGAACGACCGCCCGACGACGAGATCGCGGCCATGCAGCACAAGGGAGGCAAACGATGACTACCGCTGGAATGATCTTCATGATCGTGTCCCTCGCATTCGTGTGGGGACTCACGTTTTGGTGCTTCAAAAAGGTGCTCACGGCGCCGTCGGGGGATCACGTCGTGAAACCGCCGGACTCTTTGGGCGGATAGCGTCGATGAGGGGTCGGCAGCGAGCGCGCACGACTGCTACCATGCGCCCCCCATGGCATCGCACACCACGACTTCGAGCACGGATTCAGGCCTGAAACCCTTGGCGCCCGTCGATCTCGCAGCAGAGCGCGCGGCACTAGGCCCGGCACTCGAGGCAAAGATCCTCGAGGTCTTGCGCAGCGGCACGTACATCCTCGGACCCGAGGTCGAGAAGCTCGAGCGCGACATGGCGGCCATGCACGGCGTCCCCTACGGCGTCGGCGTCGCGAACGGAACGGACGCGCTCGTCATCGCGCTGCGAGCAGCGTGTGTTCGGCCCGGCGATCACGTCGTCACGTCGCCGTTCACGTTCTTCGCCAGCGCCGGATCGATCGCGTGGATGGGCGCTCGACCGGTGTTCGCAGACGTCGACCTCGACACGGCGCTCTTGTCGCCGACGCTCGCGAAGCGCGCGATCGATGCGCAGACGACCGCGATTTTGCCGGTGCACCTGTACGGACAGATGGCCGACATGAAGGCGTTCCGCGCGATCTGCGACGAGAAGAAACTGGCGCTCGTCGAAGACGCCGCTCAATCGCACGCGGCGAAGCGCGACGGATTCTTCTGCGGCGAACTCGGCGACGCATGCGCGTTCTCCTTCTATCCGACCAAGAACTTGGGCGCGTGCGGCGAAGGCGGGATGATCATCACGAAGAGCGAGGCCGTCTATCAGCGCGCGAAACGCCTCCGCGAGCACGGCTCGTCCGTGCGCTACACACACACGGAAATCGGCACGAATTCGCGCTTGCAGGCATTCCAGGGTGGCGCGCTGAACGTGAAATTGCCGCATCTCGCCGCGTGGACTGCGCGACGCAATCAGATCGCTGCGCGCTACGACGCCGCTTTCCGAGGCGCCGGCGGTATCGTGCCGCTCACGCGACTTCCGAACACGACGCACGTCTACCACCAGTACACGATTCGCGTGATCGACGTGCCGCGCGACGAGATGGTCGAGCGCTTGAAGGAGAAGAAAATCTTCGTTGGTGTGCACTATCCCTCGCCGGTTCACCTGCAGGAAGCAGCGCGACCGTGGGGGTACGGCCCCGGCGATTTCCCGAACGCCGAGCGTCTTGCGCGCGAGGTTGTGTGCTTGCCCGTACATCCGTTCCTGAGTGATGCCGACGCCGATCGCATCGCCGAAAACGTGATTGCATTCTCGCGCGGCACAGCCGGGACGCGCTCCTGATCCAGTTCTTGCAAATCGAATGTCGACAAGGTGAACGCATGAAATTCGTGAGCCTCGCCACGTTCGGAGTCGCCGCTCTCGCGACGCTCGCGATCGCCCAACGCCCCGGTCGGCCCGCTCCGACTCCGCCTCCTCCCGCTGCGCCGACTCAGCCGCCGCCGAATCCGGTCGGTCCGTCCGCACCGCCCGAGCAGCCGAATCCGGCTCCCGCGGGGCGTTCGCCCAAACGTCCCGAGGAGCGCCCGGCGCCCCGCGCATCGAGCCCGCGTTCCGTGCTCCCCGGCGACGAAGTGCCCGCCGATCTGCCCGGTCCCTATTTCAGAACGTGCGATTACGACGGCAACGGTTGGATCAGTTTCAGCGAGGCGAAAGCCAGCATGAACGTCGATCGCAAAGCGTTCGCGGTGTACGACACGGACAGCGATGGGCGCATCAGCTTGGAAGAGTACACCGGACGCTATCTGACGATCGTCACGCGCGGCGGTGCCTTCGCTCCCCCGATCGACAAGGTGGTTTCGCGGCGCATACCGAAGCGCACGGCTGACGAATTGCTCGCGGCGTTCGACACGGACAACGATGGCGTGCTCGATGTACGCGATGTGCAGCGCGCTCTTGCCGAATACGGTGCGCAGGGCGTCGACGCAGCGAAAGTCCTGGACTCGATCGACGACGACAAGAGTGGGCGGGTCGAGGCCCCCGAAGCCCAAGCGCTGCTCGACGTGCTCGTTCCCCCGTCACTCTCGATCGCGCGCAAGAAAATCGGCTCGATCGAGGCGCTCTTCGACACGGTCGAGACGCGCAAAGTGGACATCGACACGACGCCGCAGCCGGCACGATTGCGCGGACCGGTGTCGACGTTCCGGCGGCTCGATTTCGATCGCTCGGGCGACATCGGCCTCGACGATCTCGATCAATTGCAACGGCCGCTCTTGATTCCGATCCGCGCGAGTGCCGTGATCGCAACGCTCGACATCGATGGCGATGGCGTACTGTCCCCCGCCGAATTCGCGGCGTCGATGCGCTGAGACGAGCGCAGACGTACTGTCGCCACTGTACGCGCTCACGGTCCGACGACAGCTCACATGAAATCGATCGCGATCGTCGTCATGTGCATCCTCGCGGCGATCGCGTACGGAATCGTTCACGACTCGATCACTGCGCGTATCTGCGTCGAGTACTTCACGATCGGTCATTCGCGGGTGATCGCGAGTACCGATCCGACGCCTCTCGCGGTCACGTGGGCTGTGCTCGCGACGTGGTGGATCGGAGCGCTTTTGGGGTCGATTTGGGCCTTTTCAGCGCGTTTCGGTACTCGACCCAAGTTCGGAGCGAAGCGCCTGGTGCGACCGCTCTTCCTCGTGATTCTCGTCACCGCGGCGGGCGCGTGTTTCGGCGGTGGCGTCGGTCACGAGCTCGCGGTGAATCACATCGTCGTGCTGCAGGGCGAACTCGCACGCGTTGTGCCCGAAGAGCGTCATGTCGCCTTCTTGACTTGTCTGTGGGCGCACAGCGCAAGCTATCTCGCAGCCGCGATCAGCGGACTGGTCGTCGCCGTGTGGACGTGGCGAGCGCGCGGGAGAAGCGCGTAGCTTACGTCCTCGGCTCGCCTCGGTTCTGAGTTCGAAGCTGCTGCTCCGGCCGGATTCAGCAGCTCACGTTCGCGCACTCTCAACCTTCGTGAAGCGCATCGACTGCGACCAAACGCGGCCCCGCGTCAGGCGTCGACACTGCGAACGTCGTGCGCTCGTCCTTGTCTTTCGACGGCTGACGCAACGCGACACCCGCGACCGTGCCGTCGAGTCCGAGGACGTAGTAGATCAAGTTGAACGACGGCAACCCCTTCGCGTCGACGAGATCGGGTTGGTAGCGCGCTTGTCGCTGCGTTTGACGCGTCACGCGGCGCAACACTTCGAGTGCCGCGTCCCGCGGCGTCGCACCTTGGCGCATCAGCTCGACGATCGCGAACCCGCCGTTCGCGAGGATGTTCGCCTCGCCGCGTCCCGTCGCGCCGGCGCTGCCCGCTTCTTGATCGCAGTACAGACCCGCGCCGAGGATCGGCGAATCCCCCACGCGCCCGGGGATCTTCCACGACAGGCCCGACGTCGTCGTCGTGCACGCGAGCGCGCCGTCCTTCGCGAGCGCGGAGCAGTGGATCGTGCCGGTCATCCGCGTGCGCAACCAGGTCGATCTCGAAGCTGCGCGCGGGTCACGATCGGCGACTTTCGAGCCTGTTTGCGGCACGAATCCTTGGAACGGCAACTTCGCCGGCGGCGGCAAGCGATCGTCTTCCTTCGACGTGCTTTCCTTCCACTCCATCCACTTCTTGCGCGAGGCTTCCGTCAGCAGTTCGACGTGTTCGTGTCCGTGCGCGCGCGCGAATCGGTACGCGTCCTTGCCGACCAAGAGACAGTGATCGGTGCGCTCGAGCACGAGTCGCGCGACTTCACTCGGGTGGAGGATGTTCTCGAGGCACGCGACGGCACCCGACTTGTGTCGCGGGCCGTACATGCACGCCGCGTCGAGTTGCACGACGCCTTCTTCGTTCGGCAAGCCGCCGAGTCCGACCGAATCGTCGAGCGGATCGGCCTCGGCGACCTTGACCACTTCGATCGCGCAGTCGAGCGGATCGGCGCCCGCGACGAGTTTCGGATAGGCCGTCTTCATGCCGGCGAGCGCGTTGTTGCTGCCGACGAGCACGGGATAGTCCTTGCGCGAAGCACGCAGTGAGCGCACTTCCGCCGCGGGAGCTTGCGTCGCGCTCGCCCCGACTGAATTGCACGCGACGAAGGCGGCGCTCGCGCTGAGCGCGGTGCCGATGAAGGCGCGGCGCGGAAGTTCGATCGGAGAGTTCGCAGTTTCTTGGTTCATGGGCTTTCGCTCTTTCGAATCGGTGCGGGAATCGTGTTCTTCGACGCGGGCCATTCCGTCGCGAGGCACAGTGCGCGCAACCACAGTCGCGCACCCGTCGTCCATTCGCGCCACGCTTGTTCGATCTCTGGATCGGAGGCTTCGTTCGCGGATTGGACTCGCACGGCCGCTTCACGTTGCAAACTCGCGAGGTAGCGCTCAAGATCCACCGGGCTCGCGTCGGCGACGGCCAGCGCCGTCGACAGCAGCGCCGCACCCGTGCGCTTCATCTCGTTCGCATCGACGTTCTCGAGGCGATCGAGGCTGGTGTGATAGGCGAAATCGGTGAAGTGCCAGAACAGCACCGCCGGCACGTCGCGCGCCAGGAACACCGTGTGATCGCTGCCGCCCTCGTACGGATGTTCGGCTGTTTTCCAGGCCTTGGAGAGCCTTCCGACGTCGACGAGTGCGCAGCGCGCGATGACCGCGAGCCCGTTCGGTGAAAGCTCGTCGACAGTTGCGGTCGCACCGTCTGCTTTCGACCAAGCCGTGTGGCGATCCGGCGCCAAAGCTTTCAACGCGCCCGGATCGGGTGTGCGCTCGAGCAGCGCGATCGCGCCGGTTTCCTTCAGGGATTCACCCGTCATGTCGGCGGCGAGTCCGGCGATGACGCGTCGCGTCGTGTGATCCAAAAAGATGCGACTCTGCGCCATCTCGTTGCCGAACACGAAGCTGATCGAGCGCGACGGGGTGGCGATTTCACGCGCTTGAATCGATTTCACCGCGACTCGCGCTGCTTCGAGCAGAGTGCCGACGCCGCTCGCGTTGTCGCACGCGCCGGGCTCTTGCACGTGGGCGGCGAGCGCGACGCACTCGAACGGTTTCGACGCGCCCACGATCGTCGCGACGACGGTGCGCAGCGGTCGCTCGACGAAGGCAACCTCACATTGGAAATGGATGCGCGTCTCGCGGTTTAAGGCGAGCGCTTCGCGCAACAGGTCAGCCGAGCGCGGCGAAATCTGCACGACGGGCAGCGCTGCCGGATACGAAACGTGGCGATATCCGATGGCGTCACGATGACGATCGCCCTTCTTCTTCGGATCGATGCAATAGTCCGCGAGGTCGCTCGCGATCACGAGAACGGCGCCTTTCGCCCTCGCGTCCTCGAGCAACTTTCCGCGCAATCCTGTGTCCGCGAGCAACACGCAGCCGGCCTCGACTGCATCCAACGTCGTCACCAAGCGACCCTCGACGTCCGCTGACGGCGCATTGCACGGCAGCATCGTGCGATCGCGATCTTCAGGCTTGGAGAACGAATGCAAGACGCGCGCGGACGGCGCACCGACGAGCTCCAGCCGCGCACTCTTCGGGGTCCAAGACGGCGTTTTCAGCGGTGTTTCGAGCACTTCCAGCGTCAGCGCGTCACTGGCGCCGAATCCGACCGCGCCCAACTCAGTCGCAACGTGATCGATCACGGCTTCGAAACCGTCATTGGCCGGCTCGCGGTAGAAGCGATCGGCGAAGGCGGTCGTCTCGAGCGCGCGCTCGGCCGAAAATCCTGCGAACACGATGCTCGCGAAGCGCGCCGTGCCCGTGTTCGTCTCGGCGACACCGGGACCATCGTGAGCGGCGCTCGCTGCGAAGGCGCTCTCGCGTTCCGCCGCCAGACTCATTTCGAGGAGACGTTCGTCGCTGATGTCACGCTGGCAGCCAGCGACGACAAGGAGCAGTGCGAGCGCGAGCGTCCTCACACTTCACTCCATGTACTTTTCGATGAAGAGGCCGAGTCGCGTGCGCGCCTCGTCGGGCACGCGGTCTTTTGCGGTCATGATCGCGAACTTCAGAGCGCTCCCATCCGGGCAATCGCCTTGCGGTGCGAGCTCCGGGACAGCCGCGAGGATCAACTTCTTCGCGTTGCCGATGTTCTTGTGCATGACTTGCAGAATCGCTTCGACAGTGACGTCGTCGTGTTCTTCGTGCCAGCAGTCGTAGTCGGTCGCCATCGCGACGGTGGCGTAGCAGATCTCCGCTTCACGCGCGAGCTTGGCCTCTTGAAGGTTCGTCATGCCGATGACGTCGACGCCCCACTTGCGGTAAATCTTCGACTCGGCGCGCGTGCTGAACTGCGGACCTTCCATGTTGATGTACGTGCCGCCATCGTGCATGCGCAGCTTCAACTTCTTGCCGGCAGCGAGCAGAGTCTCACGCAATCTGGGGCACACCGGATCGGCGAACATCACGTGCGCGACGACGCCCCGCTCGAAGAAGGTGTCGCTGCGATGGCGCGTGCGATCGAAGAACTGATCGATCACGACGAAGTCGCCCGGCTTCACGTCCTCGCGCATCGATCCGACGGCCGAGATCGACACGATGCGGGTCACCCCGAGCTTCTTCATGCCCCAGATGTTCGCGCGAAAGTTGATTTCGCTCGGGGAAATGCGGTGTCCGCGGCCGTGTCGCGGCAAGAACACCATGCGCACGCCGTCGAGTCGCCCCGTGATGAACGCGTCACTCGGCGCGCCGAACGGAGTCGACAATTCGATCTCACGCACGTCTTCGAGCCCGGCCAAGTCGTACAGCCCCGAACCGCCCATCACTCCGACGGCTTCGTCGTGCGCGTGCACAGCGGGAGACTTCGCGGATGCTTGCACAGCAGGAACGCTGACTTTCTTCGCGGCCGGATTCTCTGCGCTCATCGGCGGTTCTCCTGATCCTTGTCCTTCTTCGGGCGCTTCGGCGCTTTGGGTTTGGGTCCCGCCGCATTCGCACTCGGAGCGACTGAATCGGCGGCGCGCTCGTTCGTGCGCCCCCAACCTCGCGGAGGTCCTTTTGCAGTCGCATCACGAGGGCGCGGCGTTCGCGGCGGACGCTCGCGCGTGTCGGCCCGCGGGCTGGCAGCACGTTCGGATTTCGGTCGCGCGCGTTCGTCGCGCGACGGGGAGATACCTGGCCGCGCACCACGCGGCGCGCTCGTACCACGTGAATCGCCGCGATCTGTGAGCTTCGAACGTGCGCCGCGCGGGCCGCGATCGTCCTCGTCGAAGCTGCGCCGCGGGCCGTCGCTGCGATCACGTTCTGGTTTCGGCGGCAGGATCCGGGCCATCACGAGCGTCGCATAGGCGCCACGTGGCAGATCGAACGACACGACGATCTTGCCGTCGCCTCGGTCGTCGACGCGCATGTTCTGTGGAATGACGACGAGCGGGCGATCCTCGCCCTTCAACTGGAAACCGCTGACACCTTCGATGCGAAACTCGTGCGGCGCCAGCCCCTCGTTGCGCAAGGCGAGCGCGAGCAGATCGCGTTGCCGCGGATTCTTGACGTCGTCGAGTCCAGTGCCCGGCAAGCGGAACTTGCCCTTCGTCTCGGGATCGATCTTGATCTCGCCACGCGCGAAAATCAGTCGACCTTCCGGTGATGCGACCATGAAGCGCTCTTTCGCGGGCGTCACTTCCTCGATGTACGCGGCGACCGCGCGATTCCACAAGTGCGATTGCCACGCGTACAAGTGGATCAAGCGCAGCTGCGACTTCACGTATCGGAACGCGCCCGCGAAATCGTCGCCCTCGCGAATCAGGTGCTGGAACACCGAGATGTACTGCCCGAATCGGCCGGCGATCTCGCGACATTGACGCCAATCGCCCCACGCGTGCTGGATCCCGTTCTTGAAGCGCGAGTTGCGCGCGTCGTCGTGATCGGACTTGCCGGCGAGCAGCGATTTCAGCGCCAGTTCGTGTTTGCCCAGCGCGAGGTCGCGCGCGATCCAACCTTGACCGTGACGCAGATTGCCGAAGCGTTGCTCGCCGAAGTAGTTCGGCAAGCCGTACGCCTTCACCTCGGCGACTCCGCGCACGAGATCGGCATAGTCGGCTTGCGACAAGCGGCGGACTGTGATTTCGAAGGCGTTTCCCAGGCTTTCGGCACTCGTGAGCTCGTGCGAGGCGAAGCCGACGCTCTCGATGCGCAGTTCGGGCGTCTTCAAGAAGACGGGACGCCCGCCCTTCACGCTCATGAACTGCGTCGTGACGCCTTGACGGTCCTTCAACCCTGCGAGTCCGACGTCGGCTTGCGCGACTCCGGCGAGTTCGGCGACGCGCATCTGCGCCTCGAGCGTCGTCAACTTGCGCTTCGTGACGCGGTAGACCTGGAAGCGTCCGCGTTCCTTGAAGTACTCGTCGACGATCAACTCGCGCACGATGAAATCACTCGGTTCGACCTTCAGTCTCATCGCGCACGCACTTTCGTCATCTGCTTGAGCACGCGCTCGAAATCGCGCGGTATCGGTGACTCGACCGTGATCGGAACCTTCGTCGAGACGCTCGGGAACGTGATGCGTTGCGCGTGCAACGTCAACCGATTCATGAGCGGCGATTCGGTTGCCCCACGCTTTTTCTTGTAGTCGGTTTTGAATTCCGACAGCGACAGGCTCTTGTGCCGCCCGTACACCGGATCGATGACGAGCGGGAATCCAACCTCGCGCATGTGCACACGAATCTGGTGCGTGCGTCCGGTCAACGGCTCGCAGCGCATCAACGTGTATCCGAGAAAGCGCCGCTCGACCGAAACGCGAGTGCGCGAAGGCTTGCCGGCGACGCGATCGATGCGCATGCGGCCGCTCTTCTTCTCGTCGGGACCGATCGGCAGATCGATGATCTCGGACTCGCCCTCGCCCAGCGGATATTCGCCCTCGACCAGTGCGAGGTACTGCTTGTGGATCGATCCGTCCTCGAACGCGGGCCGCAACGCGCGCTCGGCCTCGATGGTTTTCGCGACGAGCACGACGCCCGTCGTGTCCTTGTCGAGGCGATGCAGCAAACGCGGACGGAACGACAGGCCCTGCATCGGCATGAGGGGACCCTCGACGTCGGCATCGGCACGCTCGAGCGCGATCGACAGGACTGCGCCCGACAAGGACGCATTGCTGCGCGCCCAGCGTTCGGGCTCGGCGGCGAGATCGGCGGGCTTGTCGACCGCGAGCACGTGTTCGTCCTCCCACAGGACGGGCACTTCGACTTCGGGCGCGACCGGAATTTCGGGTGTGACCGCGTCCTCGTCGAAGTCGATCAAGATCACTTGGCTCCAGCGCAAGCGTTGGCCCGGCACCGTCCGCTGTCCGTCGATCAATATCTTCCCGTCGCGCACTTGGCGACGCAGAAAGCCCTTCGTGAGCAACGGGAACGAGAGGCACAGGAACTCGTCGAGCTCCATGCCCGCGCGCTCCGGGGGTATCGGAAGGTGGTACATCGGGTGGTGCGCGTGACCTCGCGGCGCGCGGCCGTAGAGAACGCTCAGTCGCGCGCGGATTTCTTCGCCGTCGTGTAGACGACTTCTTTCAAAGCGCCGACGTACGGCAGATTGCGGTAGCGTCCCGCGTAGTCGAGCCCGTATCCGACGACGAACAAGTTCTCGACCTCGAAAACGCAGTAGTCGGGTTTGATCGGCGCCTCGCGCCGCGACGGCTTGTCGAGGAACACGCAGGTCTTGACCTCGTTCGCGCCGCGCTTCGTGAGCTCGGCCTTCAAACGGTGCAGCGTCTTTCCCGTGTCGAGGATGTCGTCGACGAGCAGCAGATTGCGCCCTTCGATCTCGTTCCCCGTGGGAAAGAAATTGATCTCGAGCTGACCCGAAGTCGTCCCGTCGCCGTAACTGGAAGCGGCGAGAAAGGCCAGCTCGAGCGGGATCGGGATGCGCCGGATCAAGTCGGATGCGAAGACGCAGGACCCTTTCAGGACACAGACCACCGTGAAATCACGGCCGTCGTAGGTGCGCGTGACCTCGCGCGCGACGCGGTCGATGCCGGAGATGATTTGGCTCTCGCTGTAGAGCACGCGTTCGATGTCGTTGTTGAGGGTCATCTGCCGGAATTCTCTGGAGGGGCACGAGAAGATCCGGGTGCGAGCGTGAAACGTCAAGCATTGTGCTCGAACGAAAGAAAGATAAGACGTCAGACTTGCCCGCCGGGCGCGCAATGTTATGTTCCGAACCGACGGTGACCGCACGAGGACTGACCTTCGAAATCATGCCAAAAGGCTCTCTCTGAGCCCGATCGGGGCCGCGGCCCGGAAACGAAGCGAATACTCGCAGGCGTTTCGTATCACGATCTGGGCCTCCGCTCAGGGGACGAGCTGATTCACCCGCACGGGCGGCTTCACGACATTCTGCATTCGAACTGGCGGGCCATCTCACGATGACCCGCAACCCCGTACGCGTTTTGTCTCGCGAGGATTCGCTACGAAAAGAGCGACTCGCCGCGCGACGATTCGCTCACTCAATCTCCAATTTCAAACGATGCAAACGATGACCAAGCGTTCGTACACACGCCGCACGCCGGATGATCGCCTCCGAGAACTCGAAGCCAAGCTCGCCGAGGCCAAGGCCAAACTCGAAGCAGACAAGGAGCGCGATTCGGCCCTGCACCAGGAATGGCACAAGGCATTCAAGCTGCTGCGCAAGTTAATCCAGACGGCATCCGACGAAGGCCGCACCGACATCGCGATTTCGGTTCAGGCATTCACGGCCGGGATCGAACGCTCGATCCGCATGAAGCCCGAGGACGAGATGACCCGCCGTCGCGGTCGCGCCTCCGGCGATCAAGGCAGTTGACGGATCCATGGCGCTCGATCGTCACGAGAGCGTGCGCGTCGA
The DNA here is from genome assembly GCA_034440255.1 of Planctomycetota bacterium. Classification (GTDB taxonomy): domain Bacteria; phylum Planctomycetota; class UBA1135; order UBA1135; genus JAEUIA01. Next base: position 13,387 of record JAWXBU010000137.1, read on the forward strand.
AGCGTCGCGCAAAGTCTACGAGGGTCGCATCTTCGATCTCGTGAGCGAGTCGATCGTATTGCCCTCAGGTCTGCGTCAAGAATTGACGATCGTCGATCACCCCGGCGCCGTCGCGATCGCGGCGTTGGATGCGAACGGTGAACTGTTGTTGGTGCGGCAGTACAGGCACGCTTGCGGAAACTGGCTGCTCGAAGTGCCGGCCGGTCGTGTCGAAATCGGCGAAGACCGGCTCGCGGCTGCGATGCGCGAGCTCGAGGAAGAGACCGGGCACCGCGCGCGCTCCTGGGAAGTCCTGCGCGAGTTCTACGCAGCACCGGGTTTTTGCAGCGAGCGGTTGACGCTCTTTCTCGCGAAGGATCTCGTGAAGATCGAGTCCGGCGCGAAGGAGAAAGATCACGACGAGGAACTCGACTTGGTGCGCCGCACACCGGCTTCCTTGTTCGACTCCGACATCCGCGACGCGAAGACGTTGATCGCGGCGGCGATGCTCTCGCGCTGACCTCCATACGGTACACGGAACTATTCTTCCCGCTTCGCGGACGGCAGCACTGGCAGTTCGCAAGGTCTGCCGTCCGCGAAGCGGGAAGAATAGTTCCGTGTACCGTATGCGCGCTCCGCGAGGTCAGCGGACGCGGGCCGCATCCGACAACCACGCGAATCCGCCTTGCCCTGGCAGCGTGTTGCCGTCGCTGCCGACGTGCACGATCGCAGACGGCGAGAGCAGGAGGACGCCGCCGTCACGCCAAGGCACCGAGCGGTCGAGGTTGTTGCTGGGAAGTCCTTGCCGATCCAGCTCGACGACCGCGTTGGCACCGAAACGACGCACGCGCGGCGACGACGTGTCGGCGATCCACACGCGCTCTTCGCCGGGAACGGCGCCGAGGTGCGCGCACGGGAATCCGACGCCGGCCGCCCAGCGCACAGCGAGCGTCTCGTCGAGCAAGAACACGCGCCCTGTGCCCTGTGTGTCGAGTGCCCAGGTACTCCCGAGCGTAGGCCCCGGCGCCAGGTCGCGAATCGTGCCGTCCAATTGGAGCTCCGCCAGCACGGCGCCGCTCGCCGGATCGACGCGCAGCACGGCGCCGCCGTCCGTGCCGCACAGAATCGAGCCGTTCGAGCCGCTTACGCAGCGCAGATCGACGCGCGCTAGGAGCGGGAACAAACTGCCCTCCTCGCTCACGCGCGAGAGTCGCACCGAACCGTTCACGTTCTCGAGCACGAGCGCCTGCTCTCGATCGAGCGTGTCCAGATCCCGACAACTCTCCAGATACAGCTCGGTGACCACGACGCCGCGCGGATCCAATCGATCGAGGCGCATCGACGAGCCGCTGAGTCCGTCTTCGCTGCGCAACACCCACGTGCCGCCGTCGCGTACGGGCTCGACCTCGAGCGGATGATCGACGGGCACCGCTCGCGCGACGAACAGGTTTCGATCCAATCCGTACAACCGGTGCGCATCTCGATCGACGACCCAGAACGCGGTCTCGCCAGCCGTCGTGGGCGCTGCTTGCATATCGCGCGTCAACGAGACGAGCACTGCGAGCGCAGCGCCTCCACCGAACCAGCCGAGTTGCCGAAAGAGCGCGGAACGACTCGGAATGCGAGCCGACGGTATTTCTCGAGTGAGTGTGTCCACACACACAAGACGCTCGGCCGGAGAAACGGTTGCAGTTCTCGTCGCACGATCGTCACAACTTCAGGCATCGACGCGAGTTCGAGTCGCGCGCCAAACAGCGAACGAGAACGACCCGACGATTCCCGCGAGCGCGGCGAGCAAGAACAGGACGCTGACCGAGAATCCGTGCGCCCACTTCGCATCCGACACGGCCAGCGCGTCGCGACATGTGGGGCAAGCTGCCGCGCTCCCCGCCGTGAAAAGAAACGCCGAAAACGCGCTCACCAAGCGAATGCGCAGGCTCATGCCGGACCATTGAAGACATACAGCGCCAAGTACACAAGCACGCCTGTCACCGACACGTACATCCAGATCGGGAACGTTATCTTGGCCAGTTTTTTGTGATCGTCCCAGCGTTCCTTGTGCGCCAACCACAGGACACGCAGCACCAGCGGCACGTTCACGATCGCGAGAACGACGTGCGACGCGAGCATCACGAGGTACGCAGTCTTGATCCCGCCCTCGTGACGGAACGGCGTCGGTCCGAGCACCGGCTGCACGACGAAGTGGTAGTAGAGATAGCCGGCGAGGAAGAGCGCGCTCACGATCGTCGCGAGCTGCATGAGGCGCTGGTGCAGATCGCGCCGTCCGGATTTGATCGCGACGAGACCGCTGACGAGCAACAGGGCGCTCGTCCCGTTCAAGATCGCATTCGAGAGCGGCCAGTTCACGGCGACCGCGCCAAGAAGCGTGCCCGTGCGAGGGCAGCTTCGATGCCGGCGTCGCTCTCGCCGTCGTAGTAACCGCGCACCTCGCCGTGCTTGTCGACGATCGTCAAGTACGTGCGGTGTGTGATGCTCTCGCCGACGGGCAGCGTCGCGTCGCGTTGCATGGGCAGGAGGAAACTCTTTTCCGAAACGGCGTGAACGGCAGCGAGCGAGCCCGTGAGGAACATCCAACGGTCGACGTCCACATCGAGACTTTTTGCGTACTGGGCCAAGACCTCGGGCGTGTCGTACTCCGGGTCGACGCTGATCGTCACCAGGCGCACGGCATCGCCCGGAGTGGCTTCGTACAACTTCTTCATGCTCGACGTCACGCGCGGACACGGGCCCGTGCAGCGCGTGAACACGAATGCGACGATCGAGGGCCGACCGAGCCACGTTTCGTGCGTGACTGCTTTGCCGCGACTGTCGACGAGCTCGAAGGGTTGGATCTTCGCGAAGCGGTCAGTCGATTCAGGCGCCGCCGCGAGCACGCCGTCGTCGGAGGCCCGCGGCTGCATGCGCCACAAGACGACTGCGTACGCCGTGCCGAGCAAGAGTGCGATGAGGCCGAGCAACAGGTAGCTCCTCGTCATGGAGCGCGGAGGAAGATCTCGATTCGATTGCATGGTCGGCGCCTCAAACGAAGTACAGCAGAGCGAACAAACAGATCCACACCAGGCCGACGAAATGCCAATAGATCTCGGCCAGTTCGAGTCGCAGGCCGTTCACGCCGGAACGTGCTGAATTCCAGGCCCACGCGAGCCACGCGACTCCACCGATGACATGCAGAGCGTGCGCGCCGGTGAGCACGAAGAACGACGACCAGTAGAGGCTCGTTCGCGGTGTGAGGCCGGCGCGCAGACACGCGCGCCATTCGATCGCCTGCAACATCACGAAGACGGCTCCGAAGAAGATCGCGCGCAGGGTCCAGCTCGCGACGACGCGAACCTCACGGCCGCTTCGCAGCGCGATCGTCGCTCGCGACAAGCACAACGACGACACGATCAACAGCGCGGTCGCGACGCCCATCGTGCGCATCGAAAGGTGTCCATCGGGAGCGCCGAACGCGCTCGAGCCTTCGCGTACGACGAGGTACGCCGCGATCAGTCCAGCGAAGAACATCGCCTCCGAAACGAGGAACAACCACACGCCGAGTCGCGCCGGATCGAGGCGCGCTCGAAGTGCAGCAGGTGACGCGCTCGCATTCATCGCGAGAAGTGCGTCGCGAGCACCGCGGTCGCCGGATCGAACACGACGAGCACGAGTACGAGCGGTAAGTACACGAGCGACACGAGGAGCAACGTGCGGGCCGTCGCGCGATCTTGCCGCCACGCGAAGCGCATCGAAGCCGCGCAGTAACACAGGCCGAGAGCGAAGACGCCCGCGCCGTAGACGATGCCCGCTCCGCCCGAGACGAACGGCACCATCGACACGGGCAGCAACACGAGCCCGTACATGACGGCCGTCTTGCCGGCGACGCGCTCACCGCCCGCAGCACCCGGCAACATGCGCAATCCAGCGCGCGCATAGTCGTGTCGGTAGAGCCAGGCGATCGCCATGAAGTGCGGGAATTGCCACACGAACAGAATCGCGAAGAGCGCCCAACCCCACGCATCGACACGACCCGCGAGCGCCGCGTATCCGAGCAAAGGAGGCGCTGCGCCGGGGAGTGCGCCCACGACCGTGTTGAACGTGCTGACGCGCTTCAACGGCGTGTAGACGAGTGCGTACGCGACCAACGTCGCCAAGACGAGGCTCGCGGTGAGCAGGTTGAAGCGCAAGGCGATCGCTGCAACGGACGCGAGCATCAGAACAGCCGCGAACACGAAGGCTTCGCGCAGGCTGATGCGTCCCGCAGGCAGCGGACGATTGCGCGTACGATCCATCAAGCGGTCGGTGTCGCACTCGATGATCTGATTGAAGGCGCTGGCCGCGCCTGCGGAAAGCGTGATCCAGAACGAGGCTTCGACGATGCGCAAGATCGACACGCCCTGGTCCGCACCGAGCAGGCCGCCGACGAATGCGGCGAGACCGACGAACGAAGCGATACGCAGCTTCAGCAGTGTGAGGTAGTCGGCGAGCACGTGCGCGAAACTCGCTTGCTGCACGGCTGTATTCATCGAGCGCCCTCCCAAGAACCGCTCGGCGCCGCAGCGCTCTCACGGGCCGTGACGATGCGACGCGAGTACATGGCGGCGGCCACCACGGCCCAGAGGAGCAGCGCGCCGACCAGCACGTGCAGCGTGGCGAAGACCGCTTCGCCGATCGAAACGGGATTGTGCGGGCCGGTGACGAGGTACACCCAGACGGCCGCAAGAACACCGAGCACGAGTTGCGCGGCGAGAGCGAGCACGAGCTTCTTGCGCACGGCGAGGAGCGCACTGCGATCGTGTCCGCCTTGCACGCCCGCTTCCGCAGTCAAGCGCAGCTCGCGCGCGAGCACGATCACCACCGCCGTCGACACGGCCGCGAGCACGATGTGCAGCGCGAGTGCCGTCATGTTGCCGCTGTGACGCAACCAGGCGCCGACGACGATCTGCGTGTAGACGAGCGCGATGGCGGCGAGCGAGATCTTCGACAACCCCGCCGCACGTTTGCACGCACGCGTCGTGGCCGAAGTCCAAGCGCTCGTGTGCATCACGGCGATCGCGCCGAGGAGTGCGAAGAAGGCTTGAGCGAGCGAGCCGTGCAAGAAAGCCAGATGCGGGCTGTTCTCGAGCACGCGCAGCCCTCCCAGGAGACCCTGCACGCTGACCAAGACGAACGCGGCGAGGCTGAGCAGCTTGACGATCGGTCGCTTGTCGAAGATCAGATGTGCGACGCACATCACGATCACGACGAAGCCCACGAACGAGGCGTACACGCGGTGCGTGTGCTCCCAGAACACAGCGGAGTTCCCGAGCATCTCCTTCATCGGGTACGTGAACATGTTGTGCCCGAACGTCGTGGGCCAATCGGGCACCGCCATTCCGACCCGCAACGTCGTCACCGTTCCACCGAGCAACAGCAGCGGCAACGTCAGATAAAGCACCGCAAAAGCGGTGCGGCGCGGCCACGGACTCATGCCTATTGCGTTCATTTCGAGGGCGAAGAGGATACCCGCTGCGACGACGATTCGCGCGTCTGCGCGAGCCAATCCTCGTCGCCCGCGGCCGCCCCGTACTCGTACGGCCCGCGCAGCACGATCGGCTCGGTCGCGGCCTCGTTCCACTCGAGGCTGCACGCGTTCCAAGGGTTCGACGGAGCCGTGCGCTTTTTGCGGAGCGTGAGCACCAGATTGAGCACGAACCACAACTGCCAGGCCGCCAGTGAGATCGCGCTCCACGTGATGAACACGTTGATCGGCTTCAATTTCTCGAACACTTCGTAGACGTACGGATCCGCAGTGCGCCGCAACATCCCGGCGAGTCCGAGTTGATGCATCATCAGGAACACGCAGTTGGACAGTACGAACGTACCGACGAAGTGGATGCGCCCGAGTCTTTCGTCGAGGACGCGACCGAAAAAGCGCGGGAACCAATGGTGGATGCCGGCGAACACGGCGAAGACGGTTCCGCCGAACACGATGTAGTGGAAATGCGCGACGACGACGTACGTGTCGTGGATGTACACGTCGACCGGTGTCGCGGCCATCCACAGACCCGACAGACCGCCGACGACGAAAAGTGCCACGAATCCCAGTGCGAAAAGCATGCTCGTCGTGAGTCGAATGCGCGCGCCGTGCAACGTCGCCAGCCAATTGAACGTCTTGATCGAACTCGGCAGCGCGATCAGGAACGTCGACAACGCGAATGCGGTTCCGGCTGCGGGACTCATCCCCGACACGAACATGTGATGGCCCCACACGACGAAGCCGAGCACGCAGATCGTGCACATCGCGATCACCATCGGCTTGTACCCGAACACCGGCTTGCGTCCGTGCACCGCGAGCACGTCGGACACGATGCCCATCGCCGGCAGCACCATCACGTACACGGCCGGATGGCTGTAGAACCAGAACAAGTGTTGCCACAGGAGCGGTGATCCGCCGGTCGCGCTCGTGGCGTCGAGTGCCACACCGCCGATGACGAGATTCTGAGGCGTGAAGAAGCCCGTGTGCAGCCAGCGATCGGCGAGTTGCAAGACACTGCCCGCCGTCAACATCGGCAACGCGACGATTTGCAACGACGCCGCGGTGAGCACGCCCCAGATCGTGAGCGGCATGCGCATGAGCGTCATTCCGCTCGCTCGACAGCACGCGATCGTCGCGACGTACGTGACCGCTCCGAGCAACGAACTGATTCCGCTCAACGTCAGAGACACGACCCACAGCGTCTGTCCGAGCCGCGCGCCTTGTGCCGCCGACTCGACCGTCGCGAGCGGCGCGTACCCTGTCCATCCCGCCGATGCCGCTCCGCCCTCGACGAAAAATCCTGCGAGCAAGCACGCGATCGCCGGCAACGTCAGCCAATAACTCGCGCGATTCAGCCGCGGAAAAGCCATGTGCTGCGCGCCGATCATCGCCGGTACGAGCAGGTTTCCGAACGCCCCGAGCGCGAGCGGAATGATCACGAAGAAGATCATGATCGTGCCGTGCATCGTGAAGAGCACCGTGTAGAAGTCGGGGCTGATCACGCGGCCGGTGCGTGGAAACAGCAGGCTTCCGACGACCGGCATCTCGGTCCACGGCCAAGCGAGTTGCCAGCGCATCGCGAGCGCCATCAACCCGCCGACGACGAGCATCGCGAGGCTCGTCCACAAGTACTGCTTGCCGATCGTCTCGTGATCGACCGAGTACACACGCGAGAACAACGAGCGCCGCTCGTTCACGGCTTCTCCTTGCCGTTCGAGTTCCACGCGAGTTGCATCGAACTCTGCCACGCGTCGAAATCAGCGCGCGCAACGACTTGGATCTTGCCGGCCATGCGGTAGTGGCCCGCGCCGCACAACTGCGAGCACACGACGTCGTATTCGCCGATCGACCGCGCCTCGAACCACGTCCGCAGCGCAGATCCGGGCAACACATCCTGCTTCAAACGAAACGCCGGCACGAAAAACCCGTGGATGACGTCCTTCGAGCGCAGTTCGAGCGTCACACGTTCCCCGACGGGGACGACGAGCCGGTACGGCGTCTCGAAATCGTCGGCAGTGTCGAACACGGCGTCGACGCCGGGGTAGCGAAAGCGCCACTCGAACTGCGCGGCGACCACGCGTGCAAGTGGTTTGACGTCGCTCGCTCGGGCGGATTGCATCGTGTTCCACAGCGCCAGTTGAACGATCGCGAGCGTCAGGAGAATCGCGCCAGTGACGATCGTCCACACGCCTTCGAGCCGCGCATTGCCGTGATTCGTGAGCGCTCTCTCGTTCGTCGCTCGCGTGCCGCGCCACACGAGCCACGCGAGCCATCCGACGACGCCGACGAACGCGACTGCGATCAGCGCGGTGATTCCGTGGAACAAGCGGTCGACGTCGTCGCCCACGCTCGACGCACTCGTCGGCATCCACCAACCGCGCTCGGGCGCGACGGCGAAACTCCACACGACGCCCGCGACGAGAGCGACGAAGAGCAGCGCCGTCAGCGCGCGCATCACGGTGCCTCGCCGCGTTGCGACAGCGAGCGCACGTAATGCACGAGGCACCAAATTTCGTCGGGTGTGACGAGCGGCGCGCCGTCCTTCGTCTGCGCTTCCCCGAGCGCCGGCATCGGACCACCCGGAATGCCTGCGTAGATGCGTCGGTAGAGATCGATCGGTCGCGCGCCGCCACGGAACACGCCGTCGCGTAGATCGCGCGGTCGGATCGGCTCCCCCCACGCGTCGAGGTACGCGGGCTCGCGCTTGCCGTCGACGCCGATCTTCCACGCAGCGGGTCCGTCACCAGCGCCGGTCGCGCCGTGACAACTGAGACAATTGCCTTTCAACCCGTCGTGGAAGAGCGCGTCGCCGCGCGCGATGCGCTCCGGTGTCGAAAGCGGCACATCGCCGTCGAACACGACGAGTTTCGAGTCGGACTTCAGCCAACGACTCCACACGATCGAGGCCGCTTCGTGAGCGGTATCGGCGTTGATCTCTCCTTCTTCCTTCCACGTCGCGACGAGCACGGATTCGACTTCTCCACGGACCGACAGGAAGCGCACGTATTCGGCGAGACCTTCGCGCTCCGTGCTCGACAAACGTTGGAAATTCGGCATCGACGTGCCGGCCACGCCTTGCTCGAGCGTGCGCAAGATGTCGAGACGTCGCGGACGCGACTGGTCCTTCAACGCGGTGTACTTGAAGATCCCGTTCCTGAAATCGCGCGGTTTCGGATTCAGACCGTAGGCGCTCGGGCCGTCGCCGCCGCCTTCGACGCCGTGACACGCGAGGCACTCGCGAGCGTAGTTCCGGCCGGAGCGAACGAGATCCGGAATACTCGCGCTCGTCGAGTGATCGGCGGCAGCAGCGCTAGGCCAGGCGTCGCTCGCGGTGAAACGCGGGTCGCTCGCCGTGCCGAAAAGCGCCGTGATTTCGTGCTCGATCGATGCTCGCGCGGCGAGATCGTCCCGCGTCGCTTCGATCGTCGCCTTCGAAAGCGAGAACTGGAGCGAACCCGGCGTCGGATCGAAGCCACACGACCCGAGCGTCACGAGGAGCAGCGACACGACTCCCCGAGCTGGCCCTGGGAGTCGATCGAGGTTTCGATGCATGTGCGAGCTCCGCGTCAGTGTGACGGAGCGCGAGGGGGTGTCAAGAACACGCGAGTGGTGCGAGGAGAAGACTTCGCGATTCGGTACTCTCACACTCTGGAATGCTCATGAACGAGTCCCCGCTCCTCCCCTTGCACCGCAAGACTTCCGCGCAGTTCGCCGCCGACGACACGACGCTGCTCACGTTCGGCGACGTACCTGCCGAGTACGCGGCAGCGCAGGAGAGGGCCGCGCTCTTCGACGTCACCGATCGCAGCGCGCTCGTCGTCCGCGGTCCGGACGCGACGGTCTTCTTGCATCGCTTGCTCGCGAACGAGGTGAAGAAGCTTGGCGCCCATCGATCGCAACGCAACCTGCTCTTGTCGTCGAAAGGCAAAGTGCTGTTCGATTTCGAACTCGCGTTCGACGGCGAGCGCTACACGATCTCGACCCCGCTCGGCCGCGCGAGTGCCTTCGCGAAAGCGCTCGACATGTATCTTTTCTCGGAGAAGGTGCAGATCGAAGACGCGACGGCGACACACGCTCCGATCGAAATCTGCGGTCCACGCGCCGAAGACATCGTGCGCACCGTGCTTGCGGCCGACTTGCCGATCGGTGACGGCGCGTGCGCGAAGATCGAATGGGTCGGAGCGCAAGTCGTCGTCACTCGGTTGCCCGTTGCGGGTTCGCCGGGTCTGAGGCTCGACGTCGGGCCTGACGGAGTTCACGCACTGTGGACTGCGCTCGTCGCGAGCGGCGCTCGCCCCGCGGGCCGCATCGTGCGCGACATCCTGCGCGTCGAAGCAGGTGCAGCCGAAGCGCTGATCGACATCGACGAAAACGTGTACCCGCAGGAAGCGCGACTCGAGAGCGCCTTCTCGCTCGACAAGGGTTGCTACATCGGACAGGAAGTCATCGCGAAGATCGACACGTACGGCGGACTCAACAAGCGTCTCGTCGCGTTGAAAGTGTCGAACGACGATCCGATCGCGCGCGGGACACGCCTCTTTCGCAACGAGGAAGGCGAGTGGCGCGACCTCGGCGTCGTCACGAGTTGGGCGTACTCGTTCGTGCTCGACTCAGGCCTCGCCCTTGCGTACGTGAAGCGGCGCCATCAAAAGAACGGGACCGAGTTTCGCGTCGGCGACGGCCCGACGACGGCCGTGATCGTGCCCTTGCCCGTGCGCGCGAACGCTGTCGCGATCACGGGCGAGTTCGAATGAGCGTTCGACGCACGATCGAAACGCGCGCGGATCTCAGAGAACTGGTCGACGCTTTCTATCTCCGGCTGCTCGCCGATCCGCGTATCGCGCATCTCTTCCGTGATCTCGACCTCGCGGTGCACATGCCGATCCTCGTCGATTTCTGGGCGATGGTCTTGCTCGCAGAGGACTCCTACAGGAGCAACACGTTTCAAAAACACCTGCATCTCGCCATCGAGGAGCCTCACTTCGCCATCTGGCTCTCCCACTTCGAAGCGACACTGGAAGAGCACTTCGAGGGCGAGCGCGCCGACCTCGCCCAATCTCGCGCGCGCAGCATCGCGGCGGTTTTTCGGAGTAAACTCCACGCCCTCGGCCGATTGACGAATCGCACCGACACGCGATGAGCCCGCGCACGTCCGTCTTGCTGCTAGCCCTCGCTTTCTGCGTCGGGGCTGCGGTGCTCGCGCTGCGCCCAGCGTCGATCACGGCGAACGTCGAACCCGGTTCAGGACGGATCGTCGAGACACCGCAATCGAACTCGATCACGCCCACACTCGCGGATACGGGCACGTCAACGACGAGTGTTTCGCGCTCGAATTCGTCTTTCGATGCGTCGCATTCCATCGCCGTCGTCGCTGGCGATGCCGACGGCGACGAGACGAGTTCGCCACTCGACGGGAGTTGCTGGATCGAGGACGGGACGCTGTCGGCGAGCGCAGCTACGCGCATCGCAGGAGCGATCAGCGGCCTCTTCGTCCGCGAAGGCTCCCCGTGGACGGAGAGCGAGATTCCGGCTGAAAATACCGTGATCGTGGATCTGGCGTCGATCGAACAGCCGACGCGACCGGCGCGGCGAGCGCTCTCGAATCGAATCCAATCCGCCGACGGAACCATCGCGTGGACGTTCACGTTCGACGACGTCTTGGAGGGCGAGTACTTGCTCACACTTTCCGCACTCGGCGCGCGCCGCTGGTCGCCGACGTCGCTGCGCGTGCGAGCGCCGCTGGACGGCGTCGTGTTGACGCGTTTCGACAAGGATCGTGCAGAAACACTCGCTTTCGAAGTCGTCGACGCCGAAACGAATGCGCCGCTCGCACCGTTCGACGCGCGCCACATCCAAGTCACCGGGAGCAACGACAACGGCGTCTTCTTGCACACGGGTCCGCTGGCGCTCGATTCGTTTCCGCTCGACGCGCGATTCCAGTGGTCGCTGCGCGCGGAAGGTTACGCGATCGCATTCGGCGACGAGACGGCGTTCCAACGTCGCGGAGAGCAGAGAATCGCGAGCGTGCGACTTGCGCATGGCTGGGCTTCGAAGGTGTTCGTGCTGACCCGCGATCCGACCGGTCGCCCGGCAGCGGGCGCCGAAGTCTTGCTCGACGGTGTGCGCGCCGGCTTCACCGCTTCCGACGGAATGCTGGTGGTCGCAGCAGCAGCCGAACCAGCGCAAATCGACGTGAAACTAGCCGGTTTTCGGCTTCAGGAGGGCGCTGAGTCGCACGGCAACTACACCGCCCGTCAGCGCGGCGGAGTCACGGTCGTGATGCTCGATCGCGAGTGACCGAGGTTCACTTCGCGAGCGGTTTGAACTCGGGCGGCACGCCCTTGTACGCCTTCAGCACGACGCGCACATCGAGCTTGTCGACCAACGGCAGCGGCACGGGCAGTTCGCCTTCGATCAAGACGGGCACACCACTGTTCTTCTCGAGCCAAATCTGGATCGTGCCTTGGATGCCGAACAGGCCGGTGAATTGACTCGAGTTGTTCTCGACCTCTTTGTCGTTCTCTTCCGCGAGAAACTTCGTCGCGAGCTTCACCAACTGGCAATCGAACGTTCCCGCCTCGGTCTCGATCTTCTTCGTCTTGCCGCGTAACAGCGTGACTTCCCACACCTTCTGCCGATCGATGACCGGAAACGACCCGTCGGGCAGATTGTCCTTCACCAGAGTGCGCGCCAAGTACACGGCGCTCAACATGTCGAGCGTGCCCACCGGCACCGATCGCGCGACCGGGTCCTTCCACGTGCGATGCTCGAGCTTCTTGCACTTCTTGCAGTGCTCCGCCTTGCTCCACAGCCACGCCGGTTCGGTGAAATGTTCCTTGTTCTCGCAACCGCGGCAGTGGCCGTCTGATCGAAACTCCGTCGTGAGCGCATTGTCGCGTACGCCGATCTTCAGCTCGCGATTGCGATTCTCGGATCCCCGCTGCGAATCCGTGTGCAAGAGCGCCGGGAACAACTGCGGCAAGTGGCGCGTCTTGAGTTCGTGTTCGAGCCGGTACGAGAGATAGCTGCCCTGCGCGAGACTCTTGACCCAACCGCGCTCGAGGTTCGACGCGACCGCGGGATTCGGCGCGTTGGCTGGCGGCAGTGCGGGACGGTAGGGCTCGACGCCGGATGAGAGTTCGACGTCGCCCACGTCGAGATCGCTGATGCCGACGTCGATCTCGACGTCGAATTTCAGCTCTTCGTTGCGCGGAATATACAGCGGCAAGAGCCCCGCGCCTCGCTCGATACGCAGCGGCGGGCTCGAGTTCGTGCGTGCATCTTCGCTGGCGTTAGCCGTGAGCGTCGCGATGAAAAGGACAGGGAGGAAGAGGCGCGTCATCAGTTTTTCTTTCGCGAGGAGGATGCACGAGAATCGCGAGCGGTAGAAGCGGCGGCGGTTGGATCCGGCAGGTTTCTTACGAAGAGAGCGAGGCGGCGAGCCCGATCAACAAGCTTGCCGAGTTCACCTGCGCTGTCGATCGACGGACGATCTTGGGCTCGACTACGTGCGTTTTTCGAGGCGCGCCAGGCTCGAAATCGTCGGTCCGCCGCCGGACCGGCGCCGTTCGATCTCGTCCTCGGCTTCGATCACGGCCAAGCGCGCCGGCACCAAGTTGCGCTCGCGCGCGCGCTCGAACAGCCCCAACGCCGTCTTTTCGATTCGCGTCCCGATCGCCGCGACGGGCTCGAGTCGGCCTTCCAAATGGAACAGCGCGCCGCGGATCAGGGCACCCGCGTTGATGACGAAATCGGGCGCGTAGAAAATGCCCATTTCGTGCAAGCGATCGGCGTGAGCAGCCCGCGCAAGCACGTTGTTCGCAGCTCCGGCGACGATCCGGCAGCGCAGGCGCGTGAGCGTCAAATCGTGCAGGATTCCGCCGAGCGCACACGGGGCCAAGATGTCGCAGGCCACGTCGAATTCGCTCGACGGATCGATCAGTTCGATCTCCAACTCTTCGTGAACCTGGAGCGCGCGGTCTGGATCGATTTCGGCAGCACGCACGCGTGCACCCTGCTCGACGAGCCGTCGCGCGAGACCGCGTCCGACTTCACCGAGGCCCTGTACGACGACGCTGCGCTTCTTCCAGTCGACATCGCCGTCGAGGTGGCGCAACGCGGCTTCCATCGAACGAAACACACCCTCCGCCGTCGCTTCAGCGAGCTCGCCCGGCCCGTCCGGACCAGGATCGGTGACGTAGCGCGTCTTCTCGGCGACGCACGCGAGTTCCTTGGCGCTCGTGCCGACGTCGGGGCCGGTATAGAAGCGACCGCGCAAGCGCTCGACGAACGATCCGATGGCGCGGTACGCGGCTTCGACCTCGAGATCCGGACGATCGATCACGACCAATTTTCCGCCGCCCGCCTGCAGTCCGGCGATCGCACACTTGTGCGACATGGCACGCGACAGACGCAGACAATCGCGCAGCGCTCGATCCTCGTCCAAGTAGCTCCAGCGTCGGATCCCGCCGATGGCCGGACCGACGCTCGTGTCGTGGAGCCCCAGAAACCCGCGCAGATTCGAGTCGCGATCGTGGATCGCCGTGACTTCCTCGAATCCTTCGCGGGCCATGGCCTCGAGGATGTGATTGCCCATGGACTTCCCGCCGCGTTCTGCCGAAGGGCGGGGCGACTCGTTAGTCTAACCGGTCGAGTTCGAGATCCGGTCCCACGCCGGAAGTTTCCGCATCCAAGATCGTTTCTCCGCCCTCATGAAACTCCCCTCCGCCGCGCTCTTTGCCCGCCTGTGTCTTCTGCCTGTGCTCGTCGCCTCCAGTGCCTGCCACTCGAGCGGCACGAAGGCGAACCCGCTCGATCCGGAGCGTGAAATCGAGCCGATCGCTGCGCTCGTCGAAGCGACCAAGAAACCGGAATCGATCGGCAAGTTGCTCGCTGATTTGAACAGTTCGATCAAGGCCTGGAACAACCTCAACTTGGCCGCCAAAACGCCGAAAGAGCAGGCGCGAGCGCGTGACATCGAGTTGCACATCCAGACCGTCGCGCATCAACGTCGCAGCGAGATCACGAGCGAACTCGAGAGCGGTCCGCTCAACAACCGCATCGTCGCAGCGACCGCGCTCGGATTCACGCGTGACCCCGATGCTCAGGGACCGCTGCTGGCAGCTCTCGACGACACGCACGAGGAAGTGGTCAACAACGCGCTGATCGGTTTGTGGTTGTTGGGCCGCACGGACACGCCGATCGAAAAGGTGTGTCCGCTGCTGTCGACGGCGCATTCCGACGACGTGCGCTCCAACGCAGCGCTGTTGATCGCAATGCTCACGCGCGAGGGCGCGAAGAGTGACTGCGAACTCCCGGCTGCACGGATGGGGCTGCTCGACAAGTCGCCGACGGTGCGCGCTCACAGTGCGATGATCCTTGCGAATCGACTCGACTCGGAATCGATGCAAGCACTGCTCGATCGAATCGACGACGACACCGTGCTCGTCAGCGCGGCGGCCGCGCGCGCGATCGCGTTCGTCGGAAAGAGCGTTCCGCAATCGAAGGGACAGGCGGCCCGCGGTCTCGTGAAGGCGTGGCTCGGCGCCGCCGATGACGCGCGGAAGAAACTGATCTTCTCGAGCCTGGTCGACCTCGCGCAGAGCAACTACGGTTCGGACGAGAAGGAGTGGATCAAGTGGGCCGATCGTCTGCCCTGAACGTCATCGTCCTGCTCGGCTTCACTCTGTGCTCGCCGGCGCAGACGAGCGTCGTGTGTGATCCGAGCGCGCGCGTTTCCGATCGGAGTGCCGGTGTCGAACTCCGACCCGCGCCAAGCTCAGCCGAACTTCCGACTGGCCCGCCAGCGCAGATCGCGCAAGCTGACCCACAGCCGCCCATCATCCAGCGTCCGGCTGCGCGCGTCGCTGTCGGCGGCTTGTCCTCCATCGATTGCGCCTCGATCGTCGTCTACGCGAGTGCGCCCGACGTGCCGCACCGCTTGAACGCGACCTACGCCTTTCCCGATCGCGCGCGTTGGTGGTTGGGAATTGGGGCTGAAAATTCACCTGAGCGCGTGATGCGCTTGCGCTTCGGCGACGCGCTCTTCGCCGTCGAGAAAAGCGGCGCCGCGTCGCGCGAGCTGCTCGCCGAGGAACGCGCCGAGGCCGTCGTGCAACTCGAAATGCGGCGCGCCCTGTTCATGTGGCCGCTCGGTTTCGAATGGAAGCGCGATGGCGATGTCGCGCACGCGAGTATCGCTCGCATCGGCAAGCTGTCTGCACGTTTCGTGGACAAAATTGCGGCCACGCCGATCGCACTGGAATTCACGGCCGAGAACGGCACAGCGGGCGATGCCTTCCGCGCGATCACGTGGCGAGAGGACAAGGGCAAAGCGTGGCCCGTGGCGCTCGAGCTGTGGCACGATGCGGCGCGTGTGTGGAGCGAAACGGTGCGCGCGGTCGACGCGCACACGCGCTTCATCGATTCCTTTTTCCTGCCGCCCGACAAGCGCGACGGGTCGGCGTCGAAACCGCTCGCAGTCGGGGCGGTGCGCGGCACGGATTTGCCGGAATGCCGCATGCAGCGAATCGCGTTGAAGGAAGGTGCGACCCTCGCACAAGCCTTCGAAGAGTGGCAGCGCACATTTGCCGCGCGCTCGCCGGAGATCACTGCACGCGGCCTCGCACTCGAAGAAAAAGTGACGCTCGAAATCGATCGCGACGCCGCGCCGCGCGCGCTCCTCCTGCGACTCGCCCCGACACGGGTAGCCGTGCCCGAAGACATCGCCAAGTCGTTCGTCGTCGTCCCCGAGCGACCGGCGCTCACGACCTTCGTGATGGGGCTCACGTCGGTCTCGAAGGAACCGCTCGACGCCCTCGCCGCGGCCGTTCCGAGCGACGCGACCACGGGCACGGCCTACGTACGTTTCGACCCGAAAAAGCCGACGGAGCACGTCCTCGTCGTCCTGCCGCTCGTACCCGCTGGCAAATAGGGGCTGTCCGCCGCGGAGGACCGGCCCAAGAGCTCTTGTTGCGTGTAGGCTCTGGGTAGAGGTTCGCTAGACGGCACCGCTTTTGCGCTGGAGCTCGCGCGCGCGTCCTTTGTCTGGAGTTCGAAATGAACACACGATCCTGGGTCACCTCCTTCGGCCTGACGGCCTTGGCCATCCTCTGCACGGCGGAAGGC
>JAWXBU010000138.1:0-45750 GCA_034440255.1 Planctomycetota bacterium
CGAGACTGCGACCAAGTGCGGCGAGACTGCGACCAAGTGCGGCCAGGCTGTACTCGAGCGTTCCGGCGCGCATCAGCGTGCGCTGGGATCTCGAGACTCAGCTCAGCAAGCTGCGCCCGAGCGTCTCGGCCTGCCCACCTGCGTCCTTCGTCTCGATCGCTTGCTCGATCTTGCCGTCGGCACCAATCACGTAGGTGATGCGGCGGGGATAAGCGTCATTCGCAGTCTCGCAGGCCTTGTAAGCGAGCCCGACTTTTCGATCGACGTCGCACAAGAGCGGGAAGGGGAAGGCTTGAGTCTCAGCGAACGCGCGATTCGATTCCACCGAATCGAAGGACACACCGACGATCGACACACCAGCTGTTTCGAAATCGCGGATTCGATCACGGAACCCGCAGCCTTGGCGTGTTCAACCGGGCGTCGAAGCCTTGGGGTAGAACCACAACACCAAGCGTCGACCGCGGTAGTCGGCAAGCTTGCGCACGACACTCGACTGATCGAGAACTTCGAACGCGGGTGCCGTCGATCCGACCGCGAGCAAACGCACGTTCGCGCCTAGAACGCGGCGAAGGAGCGTGGAAATGAGGTTCATCACCATCGGATCGACCGCCTTTAGCTGTCAGCCGCCGCGCTCAGGCTGGTCCGGAGCCTCTTCGTCGACGTCCTCGTCAGCATCGTCAGCGCTACCGCCGTCTTCGTCGTCCTCTGCCTCGCCATCCGAATCGTCATCAGCATCCGAGTCCTGCGCAGCCTCGCTGGGTCGGTTCGCACTCGCCCTGCCCGACTCCAGGCTCACTTCGCTCTCGTCCGCATTCGGATTGATCGCCTTGTCACGCAACCGCGCTTCACGAATCAGCAGATCGAGATCAGCCGCCTTCTCGATCGAATCGTCGTACTCCCACGCGATATGCGGAATACGGCGCATTTCCAACACGCGCGCGACCTGACGTTGGATGTAACCGCTCGCGCCTTTGAGCATGTGCGCTGCTCGATTGCGATCGGCCGCATCACCCAACACCGAATAGAAAATCTTCGCAGCCGACAGGTCGTCTGCCAGCTCGACCTTCAGAATCGTGATGAAGCCGGCCCGAGGATCGTTGATCTCGAACTGGAGGCAATGGGCCGCCCGCTCGTGAATGCGCGATTCGAGTCGCGCGATCGTGCGCGGATTGGCCATGCCGTTTCGCTATTGGCCCAGCGTGCGCTTGACCTTGATGACCTTGTAGGCCTCCAAGACGTCTTGCTCGCGCAAGTCTTGGTAGTCCTTCAACGTGATGCCGCAGTCGAATCCTGCGCGCACTTCCTTGGCGTCGTCCTTCTCGCGACGAAGCCCGAGGATGACACCCGTGTGAATGACGGCACCGTCGCGCATCAGGCGGACCTTGCTGTCGCGGGACACTGAGCCGTCCGTGACATGGCAACCGGCGATCGTGCCGATCTTCGAGCTCTTGAAGAGAGCGCGCACTTCGACGTGACCGGTGATTTCCTCGGCCATCTCCGGCGCAAGCGTGCCTTCCATCAAGCCGCGCAAGTGATCGAGCAGCTCGTAGATGACCTCGTAGTATTTGATGTCGACGGACAAGCGCTCGGCCGCCGCACGCGCCTTGTCGTTCACGCCGACGTGGAAGGCGATGATCATCGCGCTCGACGTGCCCGCCAAGTTGACGTCGTTCTCGGTGACCGTGCCGACGCCGGCGAACAGCACTTTGACTTCGACTTCTTCGTGCTTGAGCTCGTTCAACGTGCTCTTCAACACTTCGACAGAACCCTGCACGTCCGCACGCACGACCAAGTTGATCGCGAGACGCTTTTGATCGGCGACCGCGCGCATGAGCGATTCGGCCGTGACGGTGCGACGTTCGGTCAACGACAGCGCGCGATTCTTGCGCTGGCGTTCCTCGGCCACTTCCTTCGCTTGCGCGAGGTCGCCGACGACGTAGAACGTTTCACCGACGCCCGGCAACGCTGACAGACCCGAGACTTCGACCGGCAGCGCGGGCGGTGCTTCGAGCACGGTCTTGCCGCGGTCGTCGTGCATCGAGCGCACTTTGCCGTAGCCCTCACCCGCGAGAATGATGTCGCCGCGCTTCAGAGTTCCGTCTTGCACGAGCAAGTGCGCGACGATGCCTTTGCCTTCGCTGATCTCGGCTTCGAGCACGACGCCTTGGGCCGGACCCTTCGGGTGGCACTTCAGTTCGAGCACTTCGCTCTCGAGGAACACGCGCTCGAGCAATTCTTCGACGCCGATGCCTTTGACAGAGCTGACCTTGATCATCGCCGTCTCGCCGCCCCATTCTTCGGGGATCAAGCCGAGGCGCGAGAGGCCTTCCATCGACTTCTGCGGATTGGCTTCGGCTTTGTCGATCTTCGTCAACGCCACGACGACCGGCACTTTGGCTGCACGTGCGTGCGCCAACGCTTCTTCGGTGCTCGGCATCGGACCGTCGTCGGCTGCGACGACGAGCACGACCAAGTCGACGGCTTTCGCGCCGCGTGCGCGCATCGCCGTGAAGGCGGCGTGACCGGGAGTGTCGACGATCGTGAGCGTGTGGCCCTTCTTCGTTTTCACTTGATACGCGCCGATGTGCTGCGTGATGCCGCCGGCTTCGCCCTCGGCGACGCGTGAGTTGCGGATCGAGTCGATGAGCGTCGTCTTGCCGTGGTCGACGTGACCGAGGAACGCGACCGTGGGCGGGCGCTGCATCAGCTCGCCGCTGACGACGTCGGTGCGCTTTTGCTTGAGACCGCTGATGAGCTCTTGCTCGGCCGCGACTTCCACCACGATGACCAGTTCGACGCCGAACTCGCCGGCGAGCAACTGAGCCGTGTCCGGATCGAGCAGCGAGTTGATGTTGACCGCGCCGAAACCGAGCTGGCGACCGGCGACCTTCAACAGATCGCCCGACTTGACCGAGAGCTTGTCGGCGAGCTTCTTGATCGTGACCGGTGCGTCGATCTTGACCTCGTCACCCGAATACGGCGACGCCGGACCTTCGTCACGGCGCGGGCCGCGCGGGAGCGGGGCACCTGGACCGCCGAACCCCGGACGCACGCCCGGACCGGTGCGGCGCAGGAATCGTCCGGCTTCGCGCTCGCGCAATTCGCCGGCGGTGAGCTGACCACGCGGACCTCGATCGCCGCGGACGAGCGCGCGTTTTTTGTCGTGGCCGAGCGTCGGCTTGACGTCGGGCGCGACGTCGTCCTTCGAACGCAGCCGGCGCGATTCGGTCTTCTTCGGCGCGTTCGTCTTGATCTTCGACAGGTCGACGAAGCCGATGACCGTGCCCTTGCGCGCCGACGGTTTCGCCGTCGGGTCGGTCGCAGTTTCGCTCGTCACTTGCACGGTCGACACGGCCTCCATCTTGGCCCGTCCCTGCGGAACGACTTCGACGATGCGCGTGTCGGTCTGCACCGTTTCGCTCGTCTCCTGCTGGTCGGTGTCGTCGACGAGCGCTGCACCCGCGCCGCTGTGCGCGTGCCTTTCGGAATGGGCGTCGGCGTGAGCGCGTCCGGCACCTTCGGTGTGCTGCGCGGCTGCGCCCGGCGTCTCGAGGCGCGTCGGCCGCGACGGAGAAACCTGCGGCTGCGTCGGGGCGCGCGTGTGCAGCGGACCCGCCGCCGCGTGTTTTTCCGGCGCGTGGTCGGTTTGGGTGTGGCCTGCCTGCGTGTGAGCGTGCTTTTCGTCGTGGTCGACGCCGCGCGCAAGTGCGGCCGTTTCGGCGACGTGCTCGACGTGCTGACGCTGCACCGGCTCGACCTCGCGTGCCGGCGACGTTTCACTCTTGCGCGCAGCCAGCGTCGAATCGAGGGCCGGAGCCTTCTGCGTCGGCGCTTCGGGTGCGGCGTCCGCCGGACCGTCGTCGATGTCGTCGATCGACTTGCGCTTCTTTTTTTTCTTGATGACGAGCGCGCCTGCGACTTCCGTCGACTCGTCGGCTTCGCCGGCGGCTTTGAGCAGCCCGTTGGCTTCCAAGAATCCGCGAATCTGGAGGTACTCGAAGTCCTCGAGGCCGGCCATCGCCGACTTCTCGGTCACGTGACGTTCACGGAGCTTCTTGACCAGGTCCGGCCCGCTCATGCCAATTTCTTTGGCGAGGTCGTGGATGCGCTTCTTCTGGCTCAAGTGTGTTCGGTTCTCGCTCGTTCGGGGGAGGTCGGGCTCGTGCTGATTCTACGGGACGAAACGGTCGTCCGCAGTCCACAGCGGACTGCGTCTCGAGCGTTCAGGCCAAGGCCTTGCGCGCTGGCGTTGGGCCTTCGGATCCGCCCTCGGAATCCGGGTCGCCCACACCCGGAGGCGTGCCGCCGCCGGATTGATCGGTTTCGAATTCTGCGCGCGTCTTGATGTCGATGTCCCACCCGCACAGCTTGCTGGCGAGGCGCACATTTTGGCCTTTTTTGCCGATGGCGAGCGACTGTTGGTCCTCGTCGACGATCACGACGGCCGAGCGCGTGTCGATGTCGGGGTAGATGTTGTTGATGTCGATCGTGGCCGGTTTCAGGCCGTTCTGGATCAACGTCTCGAGCGAATCGCTCCACTTGATGATGTCGATGCGCTCGCCGCGCAGTTCGTCGATGACGGCCTTGATGCGCGAGCCGCGCACGCCGACGCAGGCACCGATCGAATCGATCTTCGGGTCGACGGAGACGACGGCCATCTTGGTGCGGTAGCCGGGTTCGCGCACGACGCGCTTGATCTCGATGATCGCGTCCGCGATCTCGGGCACTTCGAGTTGGAAGAGGCAACGCACCAGGTCGGGGTGCGTGCGCGAGACGAGGATGCGCACACGCGAGCCGTCTTTGCGAACCTCGACGATGATCGCGCGGATGCGATCGCCGGGGTTGAAGGTTTCGCCGCGCACGCGGTCTTCTTTGCCGAGGTAAGCCTCGACCTTGCCGAGGTTCACGACCAAGTAGTCGCCCTCGAAACGCTGCACGACGCCGTTCACGAGTTGGCCGACGCGCGATTCGTACTCTTCGAAGAGCACGTCGCGTTCGGCTTCGCGCAGACGCTGTTGGAAGCCCTGTTTCACCGCTTGCGCAGCGATACGGCCGAGCTCGGCGAGCTCGAACTCGTACTCTTCCTCGTCGTCTTCCATCGACACTTCGCCGGTCTTGCGGTCGAGGCGCACGACGAGGTCCTCGCCGACACCGAGGCGTTTGCGAACGCCCGCAGCCAACGCTTCCTCGAGCCCACGGAAGATGACTTCCTTGGGGATGTCCTTGTCGCGGTGGATGACGTCGATCATCCGCAGCAGGTCTTCGGGATTCATGTGGTGGGTGGGCACGGAAACACGCACGTGCGCGCCTTCATTGGGCGCGCACGGGCGTGCTTCCGCTTGGTCAGGAGGGGTGAGACTGGCTGGCCGGAGCGGGTGACCCCGCTCCCAGGGCGCCACCTGGCTGTACCGCGCGTGTGGCGCGGTGTCGCTAGGTCCCTGGGAGACTCGGCAGTGTGTGGTATGGGGGGCGCGGAGTCAATCGAACCCGCCGCCAAGTCGCCGATTCGAACGATCCAGTGGGAGCGCGCCGTCGTATCCTGCCCGACCACGCATGACGCGCAGTTCCAAACAGGGTGGGGAGCCCGTCCACAGCGCTCCAGCCTGGCTCGCCGGAGCCGGTCCCGCACGCGCGACCCTCGTGTCGCAGCTCAAGCGGCTCGCGGCCGCGGATGCCTCGCTCCTGATCGAGGGCGAAAGTGGTTCCGGCAAGAACCTGGCGGCGCGCTGGCTGCACGAGCACTCCGCTCGGCGCTCGCAGCCGCTCGTCGAAGTCGACTTGTCCGCCCTGACGCCCACCCTGATCGAGGCCGAGCTCTTCGGTCACATCGAGGGCGCCTTCACCGGTGCGGCACACGCGCGCGTCGGTCGTTTCGTGCGCGCAGAGGGCGGCACGCTCGTGCTCGACGGTGTCGAGCGACTGGCTGAAGGGCTGCAAGGCAAATTGCTGCGTGCGCTGCAGGAACGTCGAGTCGAACCGCTCGGCGCCGATAGCTCGGTGGCGATCGACGTGCGCATCGTCGCGACGAGTTCGGCCCCGCTCTACGAGCGCGTGCGGCAAAAGCGTTTTCGCGAGGACTTGTACTACCGCCTCGCTGTCGTGCGCCTCGAGTTGCCGCCGCTGCGTCAGCGCGTCGAAGACATCGCGAGCATCGCGCGCGGTTTGATCGAGCGAGCCGGCCAGCGCGCGTCGGTGGCGCGCCGCGTGCTGTCGCCTGCTGCTTTGGAGAGGCTCGAAAAACACGCCTGGCCGGGCAATCTGCGCGAGCTCGAAAACGCGATCGAGCGCGTGTTGGTGCTGGCGGCGCAGGGCGGCGGACCGATCGAGGCCGACGAGTTCGCCTTTCTATCCGAATCCGTCGCGGGCTTTCCTGAACGCCTCGCGCGCGAAGCCTTGGCGCACGGCGTTTCCATCGAGCGACTCGAGAGCGCGATGTTCGACGAAGCGCTGCGCGAGACGCGCGGGAACGTCACGCAGGCTGCGAAGCTCGTCGGACTGACCCGGCGTGCGTTCGACATCCGACACGAGAAGAAAAAGGGCGGCGAAGCGCCTCCGCACGAGTCGAAGGACGAAACGTGATCCCGCGCGCACTCTGCCTCGCGCTCGTGCTCGCGTGCACGACGACCGTGTCGTCCGCCGCACGGATGCGCAGCGCGGAAATGCTCGGAGCCACGCACTCGGAAGAGGATTCTCCGACTGCGCTCCTCGCTCGGGCCGCGAGCGGGGAGGAGGCCGCCGAACGCACGCTCGTCGCACTCGGAGAAAGCGCAGCCGGCGCAGCGCTCGCGGACTTCGCGAAACAGTCGACGGCCGAGCGGCGTGTGCGCGCGCACGTTGTCGAACGCACCGGCCGCGCGAGCGCGATTCTCCCGGCGCTCGCGGGCCTCGCCGACTCCGACGCGAGCGTGCGCATCTCTTTCGCGCGCTTCTTGGCGCGTCCGGAATTGCTCACGGAACGCTCGGCCGAGCGCGTCGATCGATTGGCGCAGCTCGCGCTCGAGGACGGGGATTCGAACGTGCGCGAGGCCGCGTTGCGCGCGATCGGCGAACTCGACGATCCGCGTGCGGCCGCGACGCTCGACAGTTCGATCGACACGCTCGGCGGAGATGATCGCGCGCTCGCGGCAGAGCTCCTTGCCTCCGACCCCGACGGTCGGACGCGCGCTGCGGCGCGACTCGTGCGCGCCGCGCGGGGGCTGGAAAACACGGCAATTTTCGCTGCTTTGCTCGTTCCGTGTGCGCACGCAGCGGCAGACGATCCGAACGGATTCAAGACGGTGGCGGAGCGCGCGCCGATCCTCGCAGGTCTGCGTCACTTCGATCCGGTCGTGCGCGCGGCGGCCGGCCTCGCGCTCGACGGCCACGTGAATCGACTGCTCGCGCAACACGAGTACGAACGCGCCTCGAGTGTGCTGGCCGCCTTCGGTGAAGACGGTTTCGACACGTGTCGCACGCTCGAGGAACGCGCGCGCGTCGCCATGTTGTCGGGCGCGCACGACGAGGAAGCGATCGCCTTTGCACGCGAACTCGACGCGGCCGCGCGCGCGCGCGAAGAGCCGTACGCTGCCAGTTGGCGAGCGCGTGCCGCACACCTCGAAGCGCTCGCGTGGATCGCGAAGAACGAGCCTCTGCGTGCCGAAGAGCCGTTGCGTCGTGCGCAACGCTTCCTCGACGAACGCTTGGCCGGCCGCGCGGATTTGACGGGAAAAGCAGGTTCCAGCGAGCACGTCGCTGTGCTGTTCGAGCGCGCCAGCATCGCCGTTTCCGAAGCGGGTCGGCTGATCGTCGCCGCCCTCCTGAAGAACGGCGGACGCGATCTCGACACGGTCTCCCGCGCGACTCTCGAAGCGCTGCGCACGGCGCATCGACTCACGCTCGAAGCTCAGCGCGTCGCATGGCGCGCCGATGTCGAAGCGCCGGCGAGTTTCGACGTCGTGTGGCAAGCGAACGTCGGGCTGTTCGATCTCGTGCTCGACGTCGCACGTCGTACGAGCTTCGGACCCGAGCGCTCGCTCGCCGTGCGTCGCGTGCTGGGGCGAGCGCTCGCGACCGTCGCTCCGCTCGAAGCGATCGGCTTCGAACCGTACGCGAACGACGACCGCGAACTCGGTGATCCGCATGCGGATCCGCGGCGTCGCGCACTGCTCGTCGGTGCGCTCGACGCGATGTGCGATCAACTCGCGAGCAGCGTTTCCAAGGCGCGTCGCGCACTGATGCGCGCATCGATCGAGGAGCCCGGCGGAGCAGAGCCCGAAGACCAAAGGGCCCTTTTGACGGCCGAATTCCGCTTCCAGGACGCCGTCGAGCGCCGCGGCAAGGCCGAGGAGGGCGACGCTTCGGGCCTCGCGGAATTGCGCACACCGAGTTCGTTCGTCGTGTGGCTCGCGCGCGCGCTGCGCGAGGAAGGTCGCGCCAAGGAAGGGCGGCCCATACTACTGCGCGCGCGCGATTTCCTCGACGCCTCGGAGGTCGCGCAGAACTTCCTGTGGGGGATCGAGATGAAGGCCGAGATCGAGATGATGCTCGGCAGTTCGATCAGCGACGAAGGCGACCCGCACCTGGCCGAGATCGAATTGATCAAAGCCGAGCGACGGCTCGCGGAACTCGAAGACACGTTGAAGGAGCGCGGTGCCGGCGCCGCGACGCTCGCTCTCGTGCGCAATCAACGTTGCAACGCGCTCGTGTCGCTCGCGGTGAACGCGAACGTGAAGATGCACGACCCCGCGAGAGCCGTGGCGTGGTTCGAGCAAGCGTGGGAGATCCGCAAGGACGACTTCATGCGCGTCTTGCTCGCGTGCTATCGGGCGCGCGAAGAGAAGCGCGACGAAGCGCGCGCGCTGGTGCGCGACGTGACGCCCGGTTCGGGGACATTCTACAACTTGGCGTGCACGTGGGCGTTGCTCGGTGAGCACGAAACTGCGCTCGCGTTCTTGAAGCGCGATCTCGCCGTCAACTATCCGACCGAGCGCGCTCTCGCGAAGCAGAAGGATTGGGCGCGCGACGATCCCGACTTGGAATCCATGCGCGGCGACGCGCGCTTCATCGAGATCGTGGGGAAACCGAAATGAGCGTCGTGCACGTCACGGGCAAAGCGCGGCGTTGGCTCGCCTCCGGGCATCCGTGGGTCTACCGCGACGACGTGGCCGAAGTCGAAGCCGAGCCCGGCGACGTCGCTACGGTCGTGGATCCGGCGGGCGCCGTGCTCGGACAAGCCTTCTTCAGCGCGCAGTCGCGTATCGCCCTGCGCTTCGTTTCACGCGAGAAAACCAGGCCCGATCGGGCGTTCTTCGCCGAGCGGATCGCGCGTGCGGTCGCTGCGCGCGCGCGCGACGGTTACTTGGACCCGCGCGGAGCGTGTCGCTTGCTCGCAGGCGACGCCGACTTGTTGCCGGGCTTCGTGCTCGATCGCTACGCCAACGTGTTGGTCGCACAGTGCGGCATGCTCGCGGCCGATCGACACCGCGATCTGTTCGTCGAGCTCGCACGTGCGTCGTTGCCGTTCGAGATCGCCTGCGTCTACGACCGTAGTGACTCGTCGTCGCGCAAGCTCGAAGGTCTGGTGCAGCGCGTCGAAGTCGTCGACGGCGCGTTGCCCACCGAGCTGATCGTGCACGAGTCGGGCATGAGCTACTCGGTCGACGTCGCCCACGGGCACAAGACGGGTCACTACCTCGATCAACGCGACAACCGTCTGCGTGCCGCCGATTTCGCGCGCGACGTCGACGTCCTCGACGCGTTCTCGTACGACGGCTTGTTCGGTATCCGCGCGGCACTCGCCGGTGCGAAATCGGTCGTGTGCGTCGATCAATCGAAAGAAGCGCTCGAACGCGCTGCCGCAAACGCCGAGCGCAACGGTGTGCGCGACCGCATGACGTTCGAGCGCGCCAACTGCATGCACGATCTGCGTGATCGTGCTGCGCGAGCCGAGCGCTTCGGCCTCGTGATCGTCGACCCACCCGCATTCGCGAAAAGCCGCCGCGAAGTCGAAGGTGCCGAACGCGGCTACATCGAACTGAATCGACGTGCGTTCGAGATCACCGCGCCGGGCGGGATGGTCGTTTCGGCCTCGTGCTCGTTCAACGTGCGCGCCGCCGACTTCCAGAGCTACTTGGCGCGCGCGTCGTACAAGGCGGCGCGCAGTGCATGGCTGACCGAATTCCGCGGCGCCGGCAGCGATCATCCGGTCTTGCTGACGCTGCCTGAGACGAACTACCTCAAGTGCGCGTTCGTGCGCGTCGGCTGACGCGCGGTCACTCGGGCACGACGATCACGCCTTCGCGGACGGCCATCGCCGCGATCACGCGGAATCCCATGATGGTTTTGGAAGTCGACGAAGCCGAGGCGCGCCCGACGGCTTTCACCCGATCCGTCGGCGCGAGCGCGAGCTCCTCGACTGTGTCAGGCGCGAGCGTGGCTTTCGCGGTCGTCTCGGTCCGCTGAAGAGCGTGCTCCGGAGTACGCCGAGAGCCCCACGTGATCCAACTCGCGATCGCAAGCGTGATACAGCCGACGATGATGAGCACAGTTCGCATGTCTCAGGGCACGACGACGCGCGTCGCTTGGCCTTCTTTGATTTCGATGCGCGCCTTGAACGCGTCGCGCAGTGCAACCCACTTGCCCGCCTTCGGATTGTCAGATGTCGTATCGCGCTCGAAGCGCTGAAACCTCAGTTCCGCGTCGTAGCTGCCCACCGTCCATTCGCCGAACTCGATGGTGCTCGTCGCCCAGACCGGTTGACGGTCGGCCCGTGCGGGGCCGGTCGAGGCGCTACTCATCGTTTCGTCACCGATCGAGAACGTCACACGCCCGTGCTCGGGAGCCACGATCGTTGCAGGCAATTCGACCGTCAACGTCCCCACCGCGATGTCGATCGAGCACGAATAATCCCCGCCGGCGACGGTGTCGATGGGAACACGCGTGCGAGCGATGGAACGCTTGGCGGAGGAGAGGACTTCGACCGTGACGCGCGCGGCACCTTCGACACGGCCGACGGCGAGACCGGTTGCATCCGTAGTCGCGAGGAGGCTCGATCGCCAACCCTTGCCATCGACTTGCGTATGGATCCGCGCGTTCACCGCGACGTCGGCCGCGGGCTGCCCGCTCCTGTGCACTCGGACGCGCAGCGTGCAAGGCGCACTCTGCGAAGCGTCGATCACGATCTCTCGCGTCTCGCCCGCATGCAGATCGAATTCGAGGCGCTTCGGATCTCCCTCCCAGGTTCCAACGTTCGCGTCCGGTCGATTCCAATAGAACGAGAAGGGGCCTGGAGAGAGTCCTCGCAACTCGAACTTGCCATCGGCCCCTTGGATCGTGTGAGTCATACGACCCTCGGGCTGGAGCTCGAACCCGATCGGCGATTCGCCCGGGCCGGTGATCATGACACCGCGCACGACGGCTTCCGGATCGAGATCGATGTCGCCCAACCGCAGGATGTCCTCGGGCGGAACGACGAGCATGCGCAGCCACTTCTTGCCGCTGCCTTCGGATTCGATCGAGAGCGCGTAGGTTCCAGCTGCGAGGTTCGTGAAGCGGAATTGTCCACCGTCGGCTGTATCCAATGAGCGAGGTCGACCGGGGAAGTTCTCGACGTCGCCGCGCATGTTCTTGCCCAGCCGGCTCGGCAATTTTGACGGCATGCGGTCGGCGTCGAACGTGTCGCGGCACAGTTGAACCGCGGCTCGCGTCACGGGTTTGTGCCCGAGCCGCACGCGGCCGGTTATCCCGGATGCGAGCGATAGGGCGATCGTCTGCACGTCCTTCGAGCCAGCATCGAGAACGAATGGGATTTCGACATCGGCGTGAGCCGGCGCCGTGACCGCGACGACCGAGTCGCCGATCACAGGCAAGCGCGCTTCACCTCCGGGGTGAGCCTCGAGCGCGATTTCGAGCTGGTGCCTCGTACTCGTCACGTTCGGCGGATCGCGCTGCGCCACCCGAATGCCGAAGTGTTCGATCGGCGCGCGCGTTGCGCCGTCGATCACGCGAAAGGTCATGCCCGGGGCGCGCGTGAGCACGATGCGCACGCCGGACGTTCCGGGCTCGAACGTGCAGCGCGGATCGAGGGCGGCACCGCCGAAGGGCTGGAACTCCGAGGACTTGATCTCCAGCATGTGCGGCTCGGCCTTCTGGAGATACAGCGTGAACGAGCCGTCGGCCCCGCTTCGCGTGGATGTCTGCGCCGACTTGTCCTTCGTGCGGGCTTGGATCCCGAGCTTCGCCGCCGGAGCTCCCGACTCGTCGACGACCACGCCCGTGATCGTCGCCGCACGCTGGGCCACGATGTCGCGCACGGCGGTCAGGTGCATTTCGACGACGTCGACGATGACCTTCTCCGACGACATCCACTCGCCGGCCTCGAGTCGAAGGGCGTACCGTCCCGCGGTCAGGTGTGCGATGCGGTAGCGGCCGTCGTCAGCGGTCCGTTCGGAGTCCGTGAACGTAGCGGCGTAGTAGGAAATCCGAGCGTTGGGGATGGCCATGCCCGCGTCGGAGATCACGCGGCCGTCGAGAACTCCGCACGCGGAGAGCGCGATCTCGCCGAGGTCGTTGTCGCCTGGAACGAGCTTGCGCAGTTCCTGTCCGAACGAGGTCCCGAAAGCGCGCTCACCGACCGACAGGAACTCCGACGCTACGACTCTCAGCCTCGCTTCGTGCGCGGGCGAGCTGACTTCGACGAGGAAGCGGCCGTCCGCTCCGGTCACGGACTCGAAGGACTCTTGCTTCCTGGATTGGTCGGCGAGGACACGCAACGTCACGCGCGCACTCTCGATGGCGGCGCCGCGTGAATCGACGACGCGCGCGAACACGCGGCACTTCGGCGTGCTTGGCGGATCGAGGCCCTCACGGACCGCTTGGGGGTTGCGTGTGGTGGCGTCGATTCCGGAAGTCGGATCGAGGTCGGTGGCAGATGTGGGTGGCAGCTTCGCGCTCGCGCTGGAGGACGGCGTCGGGACCGTCAGCTCCTGTCTCGTTCCACGCCGCGATGCGAACGCAAGCCACGCGACGAGCGCGAGGATCACAACGGAAAGTGCCAGAAGACGACGCATGAATCAGCCACTCGTCAGTGTACGAAGAAGGCCACCACCGCCCAGCGCGCCAAGCTTCGCAGTAGAATCTTCGGCCCGCGGAAGGGCGGCCCAGCCATGGAACAAGGCACTCGCATTGAAATTCAGGTCAATGGTGAAGCGCGCTCCGCCGCCCGGGGGACGAGCGTCGACGCTTTCGTCGCGGAGCTTGGACTGCGGCCGGAAGTCGTGGCGATCGAAGTCAACGATCGGCTCGTGCGGCGCGACGAGCGCGGACGGACGATGTTGAGCGACGGCGATCGCATCGAAGTCGTGACGCTCGTCGGCGGAGGATAGGGAACATGGCATCGACGACATTGCACGCCAGTGAACCGTGGCTCGCGGACGAACAACTCGTCGTGGGGGACACGGTTCTCCATTCACGACTGCTCGTCGGCACGGGCAAGTACAAGTCGTTCGAGGAGACGGCGCAGGCACTCGCCATCAGCGGCACACACTGCGTCACCGTCGCGGTGCGGCGCGTGAACCTCGACGCGAAGAGCGGGCCTTCTTTGCTCGATCACATCGATCGCTCGCGCTACGTTATCCTGCCGAACACGGCCGGTTGCTTCGACGCGAAGAGCGCGATTCGCACGGCGGAACTGGCGCGCGACGTGCTGGGGACGAAGCTCGTGAAGCTCGAAGTGCTCGGCGACGCGAAGACGCTGTTGCCCGATCCGATCGGCACGCTCGAAGCAACGCGTGAACTCGTCGCGCAAGGTTTCGACGTGATGGTGTACACGTCCGACGATCCCAGGCTCGGCGTGAGATTGCAGGAATTGGGCGCGAAAAGCGTCATGCCGGCCGGTTCTCCGATCGGTTCGGGCCAAGGCATTTTGAATCCGAACGCCATCCGCATCCTGCTCGAGCTCGTCACCGTGCCCGTCATCGTCGACGCGGGCGTCGGAACGGCGAGCGACGTGGCGATCGCGATGGAACTCGGCGCGCACGGCGTCTTGCTCAACACAGGGATAGCGTCGGCGCGCGAACCGTTGCGCATGGCGGCGGCGATGCGCG
Organism: Planctomycetota bacterium; assembly: GCA_034440255.1. Taxonomy (GTDB): domain Bacteria; phylum Planctomycetota; class UBA1135; order UBA1135; genus JAEUIA01. Next base: position 14,082 of record JAWXBU010000138.1, read on the forward strand.
ATGCGTGTACGGCGGGACGGCAAGCGTTCCTCGCGGGCCGTATCCCGAAGCGGCTCTACGCGAACGCGAGTTCGCCGACCGACGGATTGATCTCGAGCCACGAGAAACCGCGCGCGTGAATCTCGCTGAGATCGCCGATGCGGGGTTGAACCCGCTCGATTCCGTTCCGCTTTTCGTCGGAGCGCTCATCATCGTCGTGCTCAGCGCGCTCACACTTCCGATCGTGGCGCGCCTCGTCCGCGCGATCGCCCCGATCGACGAGGAAGCGCGCGTGAGCTGGAGATTCGGGCATATCCTGATCTTGGCAGCCGTGTTCGTCGCATCGATGGAGGTCGTGCCTGCACTCGTTCCGCTGCCGCGCGAAGGAGCTTGGTTGCTGGTCCTTTCGTCACTCGCGATGCTGCCCTCGATCGCAGTCGCGACCGGGTTCGCCTGGGGTGTCGATCCGACTCGCTTGCGCGCCCTCGGATTCCGTTCCGGCCATTTCTTCACGAGCGCTTCCGCGGGGATGGTCGCGTACGTGATCCTCATCCTCGGGTTGGGCGCGCTCGCGCTCGCGTGGCAATGGATCTTGGCGCGATTCGGCGTCGGCGAGGTCGAGCAGGACGTCATCACCGCGCTCAAAAAACTCCAAGGGAGTCAGCGCATCCTCGCTGTCGTCTTCGGCGTCGCGGTGCAGCCCTTCCTCGAAGAGTATTTGTTCCGTGGCTTCCTCCAGCCCTACTTCGTGCAGCACTTGCGTGCCGCCGCAGGAATCGCCGTGACGTCGGCGTTGTTCGCGATCTTGCACGGCGTCGGCGCATTCGTGCCGATTTTCGCGCTCTCGTGCCTGCTTGGATACGTGATGATGAAGACGCACCGACTGCACGCGGTGTGGCTGATCCACGCCGTTCACAACGGCATTCAGTTCTTGTTCCTGTACGTGATCAAAGAGCCCTTCCCGCACGCCGAGTCGTCGGGTGGGCTGCTCCAACTCTTCATCCCATGAACGATTATCCGAGTCGTGGATTGTTCCGAGCGCTCGCCGGCGGAGCTTTCGCCGCACACAACGCGACGTTGACGGGCAGGGTCGTGCTCGGCGTCGACGTCGGGATCTGGTTCGGTTGCGTGCTGCGTGGCGACGACGCGATGCTCACGATCGGATCGCGCACCAACGTGCAGGACTTGACGATGATCCACGCCGACACAGACGTGCCGAACGTGATCGGTTCCGAAGTCACGATCGGACACCGCTGCGTGCTGCACGGAGCGCGTGTCGAGGATCGTTCGCTGATCGGCATGGGCGCGATCTTGCTGGGCGGATCGGTCATCGGTCGCGAATCGCTCGTCGCCGCCGGCGCCGTCGTGAAAGAGGGCTTCGTCGTCCCGCCGCGTTCTCTCGTCGCAGGTGTGCCGGCCAAGATCATCCGCACGCTCAGCGATGACGACGTCGCCAAGATCGTCGCCAGCGCTGACGGCTACGTCGCGAAAATCAGGCTGTATTTGTGATGGATTCCTACGTCGAACGCCTCGCCGATCTCGATCGAAGACTGGCTGCGCTCGAGCGCGTCGCCGTCGCTTTTTCAGGCGGCGTCGATTCGACCGTGCTGTTGCACGCAGCACAGCGCGTGCTCGGCGCGGGTGCTGTCGGCGTCATCGCCGATTCACCTTCGTTGCCGCGGCGCGAGCTCGAAGAAGCGCGTTCCGTCGCAGCCGCGATGGGCGCGACGCTCGTCGTCATCGCTACGCACGAACTCGACGACGAGCGCTACCGCGCGAACGCCGGCAATCGTTGCTACTTCTGCAAGTCGGCATTGTTCGCCGCGATGGAGCCGTGGGCGCGCGAGCACGGTTTCAACGCTCTGGCTTTCGGCGAGATCGTCGACGATCTTGTCGACGTTCGACCCGGAGCTCAGGCCGCGCGCGAGTTCGGCGTCGTCGCACCGTTGTCGGCGGCGCAGATGTCGAAGGACGACGTGCGCCGTTACGCGCGCGAACACGGACTCACCGTCGCCGACAAGCCTTCGTCGGCGTGTCTCGCGTCGCGCTTGCCGGTCGGAACGGTCGTTTCGCGCGAACGTTTGGCGCGCATCGAACGGGCCGAGGACGCCTTGCGCGATCTCGGGCTCAGGCAGTTGCGCGTGCGCGATCACGGCACGCATGCGCGCGTCGAAGTCGGCGCCGACGAGATCGCAGTGCGCGAGCGAATCGCGATCGACGCCGAGCGCGAACTGCTCTCTTGCGGGTTCGAAACGATCGAGTGGGGCGTCTACAAAACCGCCGCCGAGCGTGCCGCGAGTTCGCAGTGAGCCGAGCTTTATCGCTCCCGTGCGACGCCTCGATCCGTGCGCATCCGCCGGAAGCGCGGTCGGAATGCGCGTTCCAAAACGGCCCTAAATGCGCACGATTCGCGCTCCGCCCTTTTCCGATCGCTTCGAATCGCGTCGAATGACGGCTTCACGGCATGGCGCCTGAATCAGATGTAGGGAATACGGACAGCGCTGACTCACCGACGCATTCCCCGTCGAAGAGCCTGTACACCGCTCGCGGCGTCTCGTTCGCACTCCTCGCGAACCCGACCGTGCAGGCGATCCGTTTCGCTTCGAAGTTGGCGTTGCCGTGGCTCGTCACGACCGAGCAATTCGGTGAAGCGACGCTGGCTGGGGTGATCATGTTCGGCGTGCAACACGTCGCCGTCTTCGGCCTCGACGAAGCACTCATCAGTGCTCCGCACATCGACGCGCCGCTCTACGCGAGAGCACGCCGCCTGCAGACCTTGATCGGCGTGATGCTCGCCGTGCTGATCGCCGGCGTGGGTGCGTCGATGCAGTGGTCGAGCGAGCAAGCCGGACTCGGCAAGTTGCTGATCGCCCTCGCGCCGATGACGATCATCGCGAACTTGGGCACGTTGCCGACGGCAATCCTCATTCGTGACCGCTGTTTCGCGCGCATTTTCGCGGTCGATTTGATCATGATCACGACGCTCACCTCGGTCAGCGTCGGATCGGCGGCGCTGGGCGCGGGCGAATGGTCGCTCGTCTACGCGTGGCACGCGAACGCGTTGGCCTCCCTCGTCGCGGCTTCGATCTTCGCGCGGCCGCTGCTCCCGAAACATGTCGGCGGAGCGGTCAGCCTCGAGTCCGTACGCAAGAATGGCGCGCACTTCACGGGCGCTGCATTGCTCGGTTACATCGGCGAGCGACTCGACAGCGCGTCGGTTGGATTCGGTCTCGGTCGCGCGGCGCTCGGGCTCTTCGAACTGGCGCAGACGCAGAGCCAAGTGATGGTGAACTACGCGTCGAGCGTCTCCGAACGGCTCCTGTTCCCGACGTTCGCGCTGCAACACAGAATCGGCAGTCTCACCTCCGCGTACGTGCAGGCGCTGCGCATCACGCTCATATTCCTGCTGCCGCTGCACGTCTTGTTGGCGTTGATGGCCGAACCGATCGTGAACACATTCTTCCCACCGCGCTGGGGTAGCGCCGCGCCGCTGCTCTCGTGTCTCGCGATGGCGGCGGGGGCGCGTTGTTTCGACGTGACCGCGATCACGGCGCTCAAAGCAGCAGCGGCGGGGCGCACGGTCTTCCACCTCGGCGTCTTGCGCATCGGGCTGCTCGTCGTCGCACTCGCATTGTCGCTGCCGTACGGAGTCGGCGCCGTCGCGGGAGCGGTGCTCGGCGGTCGCATCCTGGCGGCGCTCGCGTCGATGACGGCCGCATGGAGACGACTCGATTTGAACACGACGAGTGCTGCAAGCGAATTGAGCGCTGCGGGCGCCGCGTTCACGATGTGGGCACTGGTCTTCGCACCAGCCGCTTGGTACCTGGAGTCGATCTTGGAAGGTGCCGCAGTGCCGCTCATCGCCGTCGTTCCGTTGACCGCGCTCGTCGCGTGGATCACTGCGCGCGGACTGCTCGATCGTCGTGCGCTCGCGCGCGAGATGGCGCACGTGCGAGGCTGGCTGGAATGAGATCGTCGAATCCACTCGTCAGTGTGATCGTCCCGACTTACGACGGCGAAGCGTTCGTGCGCGAGACGATCGACAGCGTGCTCGCACAAGACTACGCGCCGCTCGAAGTGATCGTGTGCGACGACGGTTCGAGGGACGGCACGCTCGCGATCCTCGAGAGCTACGGTTCGAAGATCAAGCTCGTGCGCCAGAAGAACCAAGGCGTCGCGGCTGCACGCAATCGAGCGGCCGAGGATGCGGGCGGAGAATGGATCACATTCCTCGACCACGACGACGTGTGGGAGAAAAACCTGCTCACCGAGCTCGTCCCACTCGTCACGAAAGATGCGAGCACGGCTGTCGCGTACGCCGACGCGTGGGTGATCGATGCCAGCGGTGAGAAGCGCGGACGACGCGGAACATTCCTTCACTACGCGGAAGGGGACGTGTTCGAACCGCTGTTGCATGGCAACTTCATGCCGGTGGAGACGACACTCATGAAAACGAGCCTGTTTCGTGCCATCGGTGGGTGCGACGTCTCCTTGCGCTACCTCGAGGACTACGAACTGTGCTTGCGGCTCGCGAAGCAGACGCACATCGCTTTCCACAGAGAACCGCTGGCGCGCTACCGCATCCACGAACGCAATCTCTCGCACGAGCTCGAACCGATGTTGGTCGAATGGTTGCGCTTGCTCGAGACGCTCGAGGATCGCGTCGGGAAACTGAGCACGTCGCAGAAAGACGTCGTCGAGCACGAGCGCGACCGCCTGTGCGCCGATCTATCCTGGCGAGCCGCGCGCCGCGGAGACTTGGCCGGTTCGATTGCGTGGGCGCGTCGTGCGGGCCGTTTCGCGCCGCACAAGAAGCTCTTTCAAGCACGAGTGTTGCGCGCAGCACTCCGCGTTCTGCCGGCGAGCCTCGGCTCGGAGTTGTTGCGTCGCTTGCCGCGCCGCAAGCTCTACGGCGTGCAGATCCCGAAAAAAAAGGACGCGCGTCCGCGCCGTTGACTCCAGTGCGCATCGTGTCCTTGCTCCCCAGTGCAACCGAGATGGTGTGCGCGCTCGGCCTCGAAGACGCGCTCGTCGGCGTCACGCACGAATGCGACTTCCCGGCGAGCGTCGCGCGCTTGCCGAAGGTCACGCGTACGCGCATTCCGCACGATGTTTCGAGCGGGGAGATCGATCGACTCGTGCGTGAATCGACGGATCGATCGCTCTACACGCTCGACGCCGGAATGCTCGCTGAGCTTGCACCCGATCTGATCGTCACGCAGGGCTTGTGCGACGTGTGCGCAGTCGCCGAGGACGAAGTGCGCGCCGTCGCGTGCTCACTGCGCGGATCTCCGCGCGTCGTCAATTTGGAGCCGCATTCGCTGGCGACGATGTTCGACGCGCTGCGTTCCGTCGCCATCGCGGCCGGCGTGCCTGAACGCGCCGATGCCGTCGTGGGTGCTCTCGAGGCGCGAGTCGCCGCAGTGGCGAAGCGATCGGAGCGCATCACGAATCGTCCGCGTGTCGCGTTGCTCGAGTGGATCGATCCGCCGTTTTCAAGCGGACACTGGAGTCCTGAACTCGTGCGCCTCGCCGGCGGAAATGAGGTCGTCGGCATCGAAGGTCGCACGTCTCGATCGCTCGCGTGGAACGAATTCATCGCGGCGCGGCCCGAATGCGTCGTCGTCGCATGCTGCGGATTCGACGTCGAGCGCACGCTGCGCGATGTGCCGATGTTGGCTGGAATTCCAGGCTGGAACGAGCTCCCCGCCGTTCGCGACGGTCGCGTTTTCGTCGTCGATGGTTCGCAGTACTTCAGTCGCCCCGGCCCGCGTCTCGTCGACAGCCTCGAAATCTTGGCGCACGCGCTGCATCCAGATGCGCATCCACTGCCGCCCGGACTGCCTGAGGCTGTGCGTCCAGCCGCGCCCGCGCTCCCAGTTTGACCACGGGCGCTAGAGGCCGGAATTCCGCCGGGTTTTCAGGCCCGACGCGTGCACAACGGCAGACCGACCGGGATGTAGGTCCTGTCATGACCACGCCCGCTGTGAATTTTCTATCTCTAACACGTGATGGAGACGACGACGAACGAGGCGCGGGATCGCTGGCGAACATGCGCGTGGATCTTGTTGCCGCTGATCGTCTTGGGCGCCGTATTGCGCGTCGTCTTGTACACGTCGTTCCGCGACACGCCGTTCGAACTGTCGATGTTCGCCTACGTGCTCGCGGTCGGAGCTGTCCTCGACACGCTGGCCTACGGGTTGATGCTCGCGCCTGCGATCCTCGGTCTGACGCTCTTGTCGGGCGAACGGAACAAGCGTCGTTTCATCTTCATGGCTGCAGCGGTGCTTCTCGTGCAGTCCGGGCTGTACCTGTGGGCCAACCAGCATTCGGGGTGGATCGGCGGACTCATTTCGCTCTCGTTCTTGCTGTTCATCTCGGTGTCGCTGTGCGCCGGTCGGGTTCTCGCGCGGCCGAAGTTGCGGCGCGTCGTGCTCGTCGGGTTCTTCGCGATCGCAGCGTTCAGCACGGCGATCGAGTACTTCTTCTTCGAAGAATTCAATTCGCGGTACAACCACATCGCGCTCGACTACGTGCTCTATCCGAGCGAAGTCGCGACGAACATCTGGGAGAGCTATCCGGTCGTCGTGTTCGTCTTGGGAGCGCTCGTCGTCGGAACCGGATGCGTGTGGATCTTCGATCGGCGCACGAGACGAACCGAACTGTCGCGCGTGCCGTGGGGCATCGCACTGAAGCGCGGCATCGTCGCTTCCACCGCATTGGGCGTCGCTGCGTTGGCGGCTTCTGCTGTGCCTGCGTCGCTCGCCGAGGATCGCATCACGAGTGAGATCGCGCAGAACGGCTTGTTGCAGCTGGTGCGCGCGTTTCGCACGGCCGAGCTCGACTACACGCAGTACTACACGACGCTCTCCACGGACGAAGCGCGCTCGCGGGCAGCGAAAGTACTCGATTTTCCGCTGAAAACGGCTGTAGGAGGCGCGCTCACCCGCGCTGTTTCCAGCGCGCGTCCGGCCGGTTCCGATCCGCTCGACGTCGTGGTCGTGCTCGTAGAGAGTCTGGGCTCGGATTTCATCGGCGCGCTCGGGGCCGAGCCCAATGATCTCACGCCCGAATTCGATCGTTGGTCGCAGTCGGGATTGCTGCTCACGAACTTGATCGCGAACGGCAATCGCACGGTGCGCGGACTCGAGGGCGTCCTGTGTTCGTTCGTGCCGCTGCCTGGTGATTCGATCACGAAGCGCAGCCCGCCGGCGGACGCCGCGACGTTGGCGCGCGTGTTCGCCGCGAACGGCTACGAGACGACGTTTTTATACGGTGGTGCAGGCGCTTTCGACGGCATGGAACCGTTCATGTCGAAGAACGGTTGGGGCTCGTTCGTCCAGCAACGCGATTATCCGGTCGACTGTTTCACGACGGCCTGGGGCGTCGCCGACGAGCACATCTTCGACGCGCTGCTCGAGCGTCAGACGGCGGCGCACGCGGCGAAGAAACGCTTCTTCGGAACCGTGGTGACGGTCAGCAACCACAAGCCGTATCTCGTGCCGAAGGGGCGCACCGCGCGAGCGGACCAAAAGCCGTCGCGTTTCGGCGCCGTGTCGTACACGGACTGGGCGATCGGACGATGGCTGGACGCGGCGCGCGAGCGCGGACTGCTCGAACACACGCTCGTCCTGATCGTCGGCGATCACGGCGCGCGCGTGTACGGACGCGAGCTCATTCCGGTGCAGAGCTACCGCATTCCGGCCCTGTTCTTGAGCCCCGACGCCGCGTGGAAGGGCAAACGTACGGAGCGATTGTGCTCGCAGATCGATCTCGCGCCGACGGTGCTCGCACTCGCCGGGATCGCGAGTCAAGTGCCGTTCCTCGGCAGCGACTTGACGCGCGAAGCGAAGAGCGGCGGTCGGGCGTTCGTGCAGCACAATCGCGACGTCGGCTTGATGACGGACGAGATGCTCGTCGTGTTGGGCTTGAAGAAGACGGTCACGTACTACCGACGCGGCGGCGCGAGTGGATTGCAGCTGACCCACATCGCCGATCACGACGTCACCGCGGACATGCGCGATCTCGAGAAGGATGCGGCAGCGGTGTTCCAGTACGCCTACGAGACCTATCGCGCAGGCCTGTACGTCGAAGCGCTGCCCGAGCGCTGAGTCAGGGGTTGCCGCGCTCTCCCTGGAGCGCTCCAATGCGTGGCGCATGGCATCGAAACGCGCTCTCGCGACGCTGAAAGTCGCACTCGTCGGTACGAAATTCATGGGCCGCGCTCACGCGAACGCGTGGGGACAGGTCGGGCGATTCTTCGACGTGAAGCGCAAGGTCGCAGTCGATTGCGTCGCCGCGCGCGATGCGCAGGCCTTGAAGGCGTTTGCAGAACAGTGGGGGATTCCGCGCTGGACGGACGATTGGCGCACGCTCGCGAACGACGAGCGCATCGATCTGGTCGACGTGCTCACCAGCAACGATTCGCATCGTGAGATCGCGCTCGCGATGCTCGCAGCGGGCAAGCACGTCGCGTGCGAGAAGCCGCTGGCCGGGACGCTGGACGAGGCCCGCGCGATGCGCGATGCCGCGCAGAAGTCGAAACGCGAGACGTTCGTGTGGTTCAACTACCGGCGTTGTCCGGCGGTCGCGCTCGCGCATCAGCTCGTGCGCGAGGGCCGGCTCGGACGGATTCGCCACGTGCGAGCGACGTACTTGCAGAGTTGGGGAGGTCCCAAGACGCCGTTTTCGTGGCGCTTTTCGCGCGCATCGGCCGGATCGGGCGCGCACGGCGACTTGAACGCCCACATCGTCGACATGGCGCGCTTCATCACGGGCGACGAGATCACGGAGATCCACGGTGCCGTCGCGCGCACGTTCGTGGAAGAGCGTCTGGACTCGCGCACGAAGCGCAAAGTGAAATCCGACGTCGACGACGCAGTTGTGTTCCTCGCGAGCTTCGCGCACGGCGCTGTCGCGAGTTTCGAAGCGTCGCGCGTCGCGACCGGGCATCACAATCGAAACGCGATCGAGATCAACGGCGAGAAGGGTTCGCTGCGTTTCGAATTCGAAGACATGAACGTGCTGTGGTTCTTCGATGCCGCGCTCGACGACCGCACCAGTGGTTGGCGCCGCATCCTCGCGACGTCGAGTTCAGGCGCGCATCCTTTCGTCGACGCGTGGTGGCCGGATGGACACGTGCTCGGCTACGAGCACACGTTCACGAATCAAGCGGCGGACATAGTGCGCGCGTTGTCCGGTGAGAAACCGCTCGTTCCGCTGCCCGATTTCGCGGACGCGTACGAGACGCAGCGCGTGCTCGAAGCGGCGCTGATCGCGGCAAAAGAGCGCACTTCCGTGCGCTTGAGCGAAGTGCGCTGACAGCGGTCGGTTCGCGAGGTCTGCCAGGCACGCGTCCCTGTGTTTCCGCCGCGAACTCCGCGCTAGAGTGGTCAGCGCGTGACACGCCCCGTCTGTCTCTTCACCGGCCAATGGGCCGATTTGCCGCTCGCGACGCTGGCTCTGAAAGCGCATTCCTTCGGCTACGACGGACTCGAACTCGCGTGTTGGGGCGATCACTTCGACGTGCACCGAGCACTCGCGGACAAGGCCTACTGCAAGCGCCATTGGCAAGTGCTCGCCGATCACGGAATCCATTCCTTCGCGATCAGCAATCACCTCGTCGGGCAAGCCGTCTGCGATCTGATCGACGAGCGTCACAAAGCGATTCTGCCCGAGCGCGTGTGGGGCGACGGTGATCCCGAGGGCGTCCGTCGTCGTGCAGCGCGCGAGATGATCGACACCGCGAAAGCAGCGCGCGCGTTCTTCGATGCGGCGCCGACGGTCGTGAAAGAGCGGCTGTCCTTGACGCAAAAAACCGTCGTCGTCGGCTTCACCGGTTCGTCGATCTGGAATCAGGCCTACGCGTTTCCGCCGCCGCTCCCCGGCGCGATCGAGCGCGGCTTCACCGACTTCGCTGCACGTTGGACGCCGATCTTCGACGAGTTCCAGAAAGTCGGCGTCGTGTTCGCGCTCGAAGTGCATCCGACCGAAATCGCGTTCGACATCGTGAGCACCGAACGCGCGCTCGCAGCGGTGAAACAGCATCCGTGCTTCGGTTTCAATTTCGATCCGTCGCACTTCGGCTACCAAGGCGTCGACTACCTCGAATTCCTGCGTCGATTCGGCGCGCGCGTTCACAACGTGCACGTGAAGGACGTGTGGTGGAGTGCGTCGCCGACGCCGGTCGGAACCTTCGGCGGCCACACGGATTTCGGCAGCAGCGGACGCAACTGGGATTTTCGCTCGCCCGGTCGCGGCCGCATCGATTTCGAAGGCATCGTGCGCGTCTTGAATCAAATCGACTATCGCGGACCGCTGACGGTCGAGTGGGAAGATGCCGCGATGGATCGCGAACACGGCGCAGAAGAGGCCGCGAGCTTCGTGCGCCGTCTCGATTTTCCGCGCTCGAACCGCGCGTTCGACGCTGCGTTCAGCCGGGACGAGTCGCAGTGAGCCTTGGAATTCCAATGCTGGTCCAGGCGCAACGGGCTCACTGACATCCTTCCGACTCCGCCCCCCCCCTTGTTTTGTTTTAGACACGTCACGAGAGGAAGTTCCTGCACATGAGCGACGCTCACGCCGCGCTGAAGCCGCGCTTGTCCGTGATGATGTTCCTCCAGTACGCGATCTGGGGAGCTTGGCTGCCGATCCTGTTTCCGTTTCTGCAGCAGCATCGCGGTTTCTCGAACGAGCAGATCGGCACCATGTTCATGGTCGGCGCGATCGGCGCGATCTTGGCGCCGTTCATCGCGGGGCAGATCGCCGATCGCTTCTTCGCCAGCCAAAAGTACATCGGCTTGAGCCACCTCGTCGGCGCCGTGCTGATGTGGAATCTCGCGAGCGTCGAAACCTACACGGGGTTCTTGTGGTTCTCGCTCGCGTACTCGCTCGTCTACTGTCCGACGATGCCGCTCACGAATGCGATCGCATTTCATCACTTGCCCGATCGCGATCGCGACTTCGGACGCGTGCGTTTGTGGGGGACGATCGGATGGATCGTCGTCGGTCTCGCGATGGGTCAGTGGCTCTTGCGCCATCACACTCCCGTAGGTGAGACGGACAGCGTCATCGCTGCAGTGCAAGCCGCAGGGCGCGCCGATGCGTTCCGCTTGAGCGCCATCCTCGGCCTCGTGATGGGTGTGTACTCGTTCACGTTGCCGAACACGCCGCCCGCGCGCGGTGCGCAGAAAAACGCGACTTTCGAAGCACTCGGCGAGATCAGACACCAGCCGTTGCTCGCGCTGTTCCTGATCTCGATCCCGATCGCGTGCATCCACCAGTTCTACTTCGTGCACACTTCCGGCTTCCTGTCTTCGTTCCAGTCGCAGGCGGCCGGCACGATCAACGAGATCTTCGGCGTGGGCGGCGGAGGCTTGATGACGATCGGGCAGATGTCGGAGATCGTCGTGCTCGCGCTCATTCCTCTCGTGGCCAAACGCGTGTCGCGCAAGTCGATCCTGCTCGTCGGTTGCGCGGCATACGCGCTGCGCATGGCGCTGTTCGCGTACGTCGAGCGCTGGGATCTGCCCACCATCCCGATGTTGATGTTCGGCGTCGGTCTGCACGGCGTGTGCTTCGGTTGCTTCATCTTCCTCGCGTTCATGATCGTCGACGAGGAGACGAGCGCCGACGTGCGCGCCAGTGCGCAGAGCCTCTACAACCTGGTCATCATCGGCATCGGGATCATCGTCGGAAGCAAACTGTCGGTGATGATCGCCGACTGGGCGCAACACGGCGCCGAGCGCCTCGACTATGCCGATCGCACGATGACGCACGATCTGTTCGAAGTGCCGATGTGGGCTGCGCTCGCGTGTTACGTGCTCGTGCTCGTGTTCTACCGCTCCAAACCCAACACTGTCCGCATCGCCGCATGATCCTCGCAGCAATCGTCTTGGCATTGGCGCAACAGGCAACACCGGCGACGGCGCAGCCCGTTCGCCCGCGTGATCCGTTCGTATTTCGCTGCGTACTCGACAAGCGTGCGCGCATGCTCGTCGCGGCACTCGACGAGGACATGTGGGCAGCGTGGGACACGACGAACGGCGCGTTCGTCAAAGCGTGGAAGGGAGGCGTCGCATTCGACGGAGCTGTGTACACGACGGTGCACGGGCCGCAGCCGACGACGCGCGGCAGCGACTACACGAGCGGGGCGGATGCGAATCCGTGGATTGCGTACGTCGACGGCAAGGCCGTGGCGACGAGTGCTGCGTACGTCGGATACACGCTCGAAGCAGGGCGCGTCACGCTCGAATGGAAGCTCACGTTCGGAGCAAATCGCGAAGTCAGCGTGCGCGAACGTCCCGAGTTCACGCGGCCCAATCAGCTGTTCAGTCCGGATCAGATCGCCGACGCCGAACTCGGGCTTCCGGACGCGCCCGCATTACGCCGCGATTTCGAAGCGACCGGTTTGAAGGCGGGCGAGCAAGTGAACGTCGTGATTCGCACGGACGGTACGCGACAGAAGATCGCGCAGTCGCTCGAGCGTGAGCGCTTCGAGGATGTCGAAGATGCGCAGGGTGTCGTGTCCGCCACGCGCGTCTGGTCGCAACTGCCGATGACCGCGAAGGCTCCGCACAACTCGATCGTCCTCGTGTTCGCGCCGATTGCACTCGCGAAAGCGGGCGTGCCGAAATGATCGCACTCCTCGCACTGATCGCGCTCATGCAAGACGAAGTCGGCCCGCGCGAACCGGGCTTGTCGGCGCGCTTCTACTACGTCGGCGAACCGATCGACCGGATCCTGCCGCTCGTTCCGGGTCAGACGCCGAACGTGTCGCGCATCCAAGAGACGCTCGACATGAAAGACGAGTCGATCGGCGGCTTCGACGACACGTTCTATGCGCATGTCGAAGGCTACGTCGAGACGACGGTCGCCGGTAGTTACACGTTCCGATTGACGAGCGACGACGGCTCGATCTTGAAGCTCGACGGCAAGACGTTGATCGATCACGACGGCTTACACAGCGCGGTTCCGCGCGCGGCGGAAGTCGAGCTCGCTCCCGGCCTGCATCCGTTGAGCTTGTGGTACTTCCAGTGCTACGGCGGTTGGTCGCTGAAGCTCGAGTGGCAAAAACCTGGGAAAAACGGCTTCGAAATCGTTCCCAAGAGCGCGCTCTCGTGCCACGCCGGCGAAGTGCGCGTCACGGCGCCGGGACCGAAGCGCATATTGAAACCGCTCACGAAGGGAAGGCCCGGCGACGGTCAACCGCTCGCCGACGCGCATCCGAGCTTCGACATCACGACGATCCGTCCCGACGCTTTCCATCCGCGCGTCGGCGGGATCGCGTGGCTCGCCGACGGTCGAATGGCGATCACGACGTGGGACGAGATCGGTGCAGTGTGGTTTGTCGACGGTGCGCAGAGCGGCGACGCCGCGAAGGTGAAGCTCACGCGTTTCGCAGCCGGCCTCGCGGAGCCGCTCGGCCTCGCCGTCGTCGATGAGCGGATCTTCGTGCTGCAGAAGCAGGAGCTGACCGAGCTCATGGACACGGATCACGACGGCGTGTGCGATCGCTACCGCTGCGTCAGCCAGGATTGGAACGTGTCGCCCAACTTCCACGAGTTCGCGTTCGGCCTTGTCGAGAAGGACGGTTGGCTGTACTTCAACTTGGCGATCGCGATCGACCCGGGTGGCAAGAGCACGCGACCGCAAGTCGCCGGTCGCGGCTCGACCTTGCGCGTGAACATCGAAACGGGTGCGACCGAAACCGTAGCGCACGGTCTGCGCACGCCAAACGGCATCGGCCGAGGTGCGAACGGCGACATTTTCATCACGGACAATCAAGGCGATTGGTTGCCGAGCTCGAAGTTGTTGCACCTCGAGACGGGTGCCTTCTTCGGCTCGCGCGCGGTGTTGGAAGCCGGAGCGAAGGATCTCGCCGTCACGCCGCCGGTCGTGTGGCTGCCGCAGAACGAGATCGGCAACAGTCCTTCGAATCCGACGGCAATTCCAGCGAGTTTCGGACCGTACGCAGGTCAGTTGTGTCACGGCGACGTGACGCACGGCGGCATCAAGCGCGATGTACTCGAAGTCGTCGACGGTGTCTGGCAAGGCTGCGTGATCGATTGGAGTCAAGGCTTCGAGGGCGGCGTCAATCGCACTTCGTTCGGACCCGACGGTGCCATGTACGTCGGCGGCATCGGCTCGAGCGGGAACTGGGGACAGGAGGGCAAGCACGGCTACGGATTGCAGCGCGCGCAGTTCAACAGTCGGGTGCCGTTCGAAATTCTGTCCATGAGTGCACGCTCGAATGGGTTCGAGCTCGAGTTCACGCGACCGCTCGCGGCGGGCGTCGGTTTTGAACCGGAGAATTGGGTCGTCGAGCAGTGGCGCTACGTTCCGACCGCGGAGTACGGCGGTGCGAAGATCGACACCGAGACGCTCGTCGTGCGTACGGTTGCGATCTCCAGCGACCGCAAGCGTGTCGGGCTCACGATCGAAGGCTGCCGTCCCGATCACGTCGTCGCGCTGCACGTCGTCGGTCCGATCGCGGACGAAACAGGCGCCGCTTTGTGGGCGACGCAGAGTTGGTACACGCTCAATCGGATCCCGCGCGACAAGCCTGTGTTCGAAACGAGCGCACCCGCGCCGACGTCGCAGAACGTGCTCTCGCCTAGCGAACGCGCCGCCGGTTTCGAACTGCTCTTCGACGGCACGACGACACGGAGCTGGCGCGGCTACAAGTCGAAGAAGATGCCTCAGGGTTGGGAGATCGTCGACGGTGCATTGACGCGCACGAACGGCGGCGGCGACATCGTCACGGAGGCCGAATACCAAGACTTCGAGCTCATGCTCGAGTGGAAGATCGCTACGGGCGGCAACAGCGGCGTCTTCTTCCACGTCGACGAGGCGCACGAATATCCCTGGGAAACAGGCCCTGAAATGCAGATTCTCGACGGCGAGAAGCATCCCGACGGCGGCAGTCCGCTGACGTCGGCGGGTTCGAACTACGCGCTGCACGCGCCCGAGCACGACTACACGCGTCCCGTCGGCATGTGGAATCAAGCGCGCCTCGTCGTCAAGGGAGCGCAGGTCGAGCAGTGGTTGAACGGATCGAAAGCGTGTGAGTACGAGCTGTGGTCGGACGAGTGGAAGGCTGCCGTCGCACGTTCGAAATTCGCCTCGATGAAGGACTACGGTCTCGCTCGTAAGGGGCGCATCTGTCTGCAAGATCACGGCGATCGTGTCGCATTCCGAAACGTCAAGATTCGCCGCCTCTAGAGCGCGCAGCTTCCACCATGGGTCTCGACTTTCAGCGCCTGTTCACGTGTCGCGCGACGACCACGTTGATCGTGCTCGCGGCCACGCTCAGTCTGCTGCGCTTCGGCGGCTCCGATCTCTCGATGCTCGTCGCCGATCCACTGACGTGGCGTACCGAACCGTGGCGACTCTTCACGACGACGCTTTTGCACGGGGGTGTGCTGCACCTCGTCTTCAACCTGTACTGGACGGCCGTGTTCGGGATGGCGATCGAGTCCTCGTTCGGGCTCGTGAAGACAACCGGACTGTTCGTGTTGCTCGCCTGCGCGTCGTCGGCGCCGCAAGTCGCGATCGCGGGCCCGGGCATCGGATTGTCGGGCATCGGCTACGGTCTGTTCGGGTTCACGTGGGCGCTCTCGCGCTTCGACCCGCGCCACCGCGGCATGATCGACAGTCACACGACGACGATGTTCATCGTGTGGTTCTTCGTGTGCATCGTGATGTCGATCGGGGACATCATGCCGATCGCGAACATCGCGCACGCCGGCGGTTTGGTGACAGGGGCTGCGCTGGGTTGGTCGGTCGCTGGCCGAGCGACGTCGTTCGTGGCGCGTTTCGTGCCTCTTTTGCTGGTGTTTCTGGCCATCGGCGCCTCATCTACTGTGCTGCGGACTCGCCTCGCCTCCGCGGACAGGGTGGAGATGGAGCTCCAACTCGACGCGTATCAAGCGCTCAGCGACGAACGCTTTGCGGACGCGGAACGACAAGCGCTGGAGTGGACCGAGCGCGAGCGCAACGACTGGAACGCGTGGTGGGTGCTGGGGGCCGCGCGCTGGTCGTTGGGCGACAGGGAACGCGCTTTGACGGCATTGGAACGAGCCGAGGCCTTGCACGATCTGCCGCCCGAGTACGCGCAGTTCGTCGAGCAGGTGCGCGCAGCGGTCGGTGGAGGATCGCCGCCGAAATAGCTCGGTAGGGGGGCTTCTCGTCGCGCTGACGAGCGACCGTTCCGGCCGCGAAGCGCTCAATGTCCGCCGAATCAAGATGACGCGGGTCGCTCTGTCTTCGTCGGACTCGCGCACGTTGGAGTTCGAAGTCGTCGATCTCGACGAGCGCCCAGTCGCGCACGTGCCGGCGGGCCTCTATTGGCCGAGTGACGACGGCGGTCTTGTTCGCGAGCTCAATGACGAGACGGGCCGAGCCGTGTTGAAGTTCGAGTCCGAAGGTGTCCCGTGCGACGAACGCTTGACCGAGCGCACGCCGTCAACCGCCTGCAGTTCTTCCTGACCTCTATGCTGCGAGAGTCTCGTGCGCGCGATTCCCAAACTTGATTCGGCGGACATTGCCTAGTTTGTGAGTGGCTCGACTTGGGCCGCTGCGCGCCCACGGATCGCCGCGTCAGCTCAAGATGTTCACCAAGTCATCGCGTGTCAGCTGAGCCAGAGACGTGCCGGCGCCTTCGAAGAGAGCTTCGGCCAGCGCCTTCTTGCGCTCTTGCAGTTCGAGCACCTTTTCCTCGACCGTGTCGCGCGCCACCAGACGGTACGCGGTCACAGCGCGTGTCTGGCCGATGCGGTGCGTGCGATCGATCGCTTGTCTCTCGACCGCCGGGTTCCACCACGGATCGAGCAGGAACACGTAGTCGGCCGCAGTCAGATTCAGTCCGACGCCGCCGGCCTTCAAGCTGATCAAGAACACGCTGGTAGCCGAGTCCGATTGGAATTTCTCGACCACACCTTCGCGCTTCGTCGTCTTGCCGTCGAGGTACGAATACGGGACGGAGCGCGCGTCGAGCGCCGTTTTCACGAGGGCCAAGAAGCTCGTGAACTGGGAGAACACCAGCGCCTTGTGACCTGACGCGCGCAGCTCGTCCAGCATGTCCAGCAGTGTCACCAGCTTGGCCGACGGCGTCTTTTCGTGATCTGCATGGATCAAGGCCAAGTGACATGCGGCTTGTCTCAAGCGCAACAACGCGGTCAACACGTTCATGCGCGCAGCATCGATCCCGACTTCGTCGACTTCGTTCAAGAGTGCGCGCCGGTAGTGATCGCGCAGTACGTCGTACTCGCGGCGCTGAGTGCCTTCGAGCTCGCACATCACGATCTGCTCGGTTTTTTCCGGCAGATCCTTCAACACGTCTTCCTTCTTGCGGCGCAACATGAACGGACCCAACGCGCGCGCGGCGAGCCGCGCCGTCTCGATCTCGTCCGCACCGTCGAGCAAGTGACGCAACGCGCGACTCCCTTCGAGCAGACCCGGGTTCAAGAATTCGAAAATCGACAGCACGTCGCCGACGCGATTCTCGATCGGCGTTCCCGTCAGGGCGATGCGTTGATCGGCTTCGAGCAGACGCGCTGCCTTGGCCACTTGACTCTTCGGATTCTTGAGCGCTTGCGCTTCGTCGGCCACGACGAGATCGAAACGGATCGAGCTGAGCCATTTGACGTCTTGTCGCATCGTGCCGTACGTCGTCAGCACGAGATCGGCGTCCTCGAGTTGAGCTTTCGATCGTGCTCGCGACGGACCGTGGTGCACGTGCACGGAAAGGCTCGGCGCGAAGCGTTCGGCCTCGCGCCGCCAATTGAAGATCAACGAGTTCGGCGCGACGACGAGCGTCCGTCCACGTGGAGACTTGATTCGGCAGAGAATCCACGCGAGCACTTGGACGGTCTTTCCGAGCCCCATGTCGTCGGCGAGCACGCCGCCCAAGCCGGTTTCGCCGAGAAACGAGAGCCAGCCCAGTCCGTCGCGCTGATAGGGGCGCAGTTCTCCGTGAAAACCAGCTGTTTCGAGGCGCGGCGCTACAGCGTGTGCTCCAGCGAGCTTGCGGCGCAGCTCGGTGAATCCCACATCCGCGCGCGCGTTCATGCGCTCGTCCAGCATCACGTCGAGCAAGAAGCCATTCGAACGTTTGACGTGCACGTGATCGCCGTCGACGCGTCCGAGCAGCGCGAGCGCTTGCCACCGATCGGTGATCGACTTCGGCACGATGCCTAGACTGCCGTCCGCAAGCCGCACCAGCGGACGCTTCTTCGCGAGCGCTTCGAGCAGTGCGGGCAGACCGACGTGCTCGCCGTCGAACGTGACTTCTGCGTGCACGTCGAACCAATCGAGGCCCGACGTCACGCCGATATCGAACTTCGATTCGGAGCGGAGCTTGACGCCGTCGCCCTCGACGATCCAACCGAGTGCCGCCAGGCTCTGCACGACCGAGCTCAATGCTTCACGCGCGAAATCGCCGTCGAACTCTTCGCGACGCAGTGCGCGCAGGCGCCCACCGGCGGCTTCGAACTGTGCAACGGCCGCGGATTCAGCGGCGGAATCACGCTCGACGCGCACGACGCGCTCGCCCTTCATCGACACGGACGGTTCGTCCAGCCGCAAGCGAATCGTGCCGTACTCGAAGCGAATGCACGCGAGGATGCGTTGCGCCGAATCGTCTGCGAGGCGCAGTTCCAGAACCGGTGTCGGCGTTCCACCGACGGTTTCGACCATCCCCTCGGCGTGCAAGTTCAAGCCAGCGGGAGCCTCGGCCAGGATGCGCGCGAGGTCCGACGAGCGCGCGGCCCCGATTCGAAACGGAGCCTCGCGGCACAGTGCAGCCGCCCATTCGGAGGCGCCTCTCCACTGCGCGGACACGAATCGATCACCCAGGATCGCGAAGCCGCCGGCGAGCGCGAGGTCGACCTTGTGGAGCAGGACGCGCTCTGCGCCGCGCGTGAGGAAGCCCTCGATTTCGAAGCCTCTGATGTCGCGTTTCACGGCGAGTCCGAACATGAAAGGCTCAGGCCTATCGGCCACGAGCGCGCGCGCCGAGGCTGTTTCCTCGCGTTTGAACAGCAGCCGCCCCGCGCGCGCGAGTTGCGGCAAGATCAGGTCCTGCAGCGTCGCGTCGAGCAGCCACTGGTTCGCGTTCGCACCGAAGGCGTGCTCGAAATCCAGCGGCGCGGACGAAATCACCGAGTGCGCGAGTCGGTCCGTCGCATCGAGTGTTTCGACATCGAAGCCGTTGCGCACCGAGCGGTAGACGCCGAGCTCACCCCGCGTGCTCTCTCGCGCTGCTTCGATTTCGACGCGCACGACGGATGCGTCTTCGCTCGAGCGCGAGAGCATGTAGCGCAGATGCGTTTGGCGTCGTTCGGGTGGCTGGGAGTGATCGCTCTTGGAGAGCGCGGTGAGCAAGCGTTCGGCGCGACGCGACTCCGACTCGACCGGCACAGGAGCATCGAAGCCGAGCTTCCGCAGGGTCTCGCGCATCAGCTGAGCTTCTCGCGCGAGCGAGGGCAGCGACTCGAGTCGCTTGAGTTCGCGCGCTCCGCGAGAGATCGCTGCCGCCCGCGCTTCGGCGCGCAGACTCGCTTCGTCCGCGCTCCGAACACCGGGCCGAGTCGTGGCCGCACGAGCCGCTGCGCTTCCACCGGGTGCACCCGACATCAGCTCGTAAAGGACGGCACAAACGTGCTTGCAGGCGGAGCGATCTTCGAACGCCGGGCACGTGCAGGAGTCGACCCACTGACCGCGCGTGAGCCGCAGTTCGACGAGGTAGTCCTCGGTACCACGCACGGTGGCAGTGACCCATTCAGCTTCGACTGCGAGTTCGTGAACACGGCCCGAGATCTGATAGGAGCGACCGCGGTCCCGAACGGTGGGCGAGTGCTGGTCGAGCAAGTGTTGGAAGCTGTGCATCGGCCCGCTGATTCTCACGGCGCGCAGCGGCAGGGCCAAGACATCTCGCTCGCAATCGCAGAAGGGGCGGGCGCACGACGAGAGCGCAGGTCGAAGAGATCGATTTCGGCGACCTCACGTCCGGCATCACGGCGCCCGCGTGCGGCTCGACAACGGCGCAGCTGAAACTTGCGTGACCAAGAGCTCGATATCTCGCTGCGACGGCGACGACCGTGGTCACGCAGCGCAGCCCCGCTGCGTGCGCAACGATGCTCGCGTCTGCGCGGATTGCGCGCCGCGTCGCCTACTTCTCGATATCGAGTGTCACTCCCGGTCACGAGATCAACCGAGGAGTCCGTCCTCACGCTTGTTACCTTGCTCCGACGATGTCGCTACCCCGCGTCCAACGAGCCACTGTCCGCGTGCTCTTCGCGTACGACATCGGACTCTCGATCCAGCTCGAGCAGTGTTCGCGTCACGTCGAGGGCCTCACGGCCGACGAGCGCATCAAGCACAAGGGGCACGCGCCAGACTACTTTCAGTTCGATCCGTCGCCGTTGCACGTCGTACAAGACAGCGGACCGGTCCGCGTCGGAGTTTGGTCGAGCGCGAGACAGGTCGAGATCACGCTGTTCGATTTCGGCGGCGTTTCAGTGGCGTACACGCTCGATTTCAGCGGATCGTTCGAGGAACTGATCGAACTCTCGAGCTTGCTCGCGACGACCGACGCGTTTCGCGTGGACTCGCGGCTCTGCGTCGAGAACATCCTCGCACTTCTGCGAGAAGCTGTCTTGAAACCGAACGTCGCGGACCTCGAAGAGGATTACCTCGTCTTCCAGATCGACCGTTTCGAAAGCGAGGTACCGCTCGACGATTTGCACACGGTGCATCGGGCCGAAGTCGCGCGATTGCTGCGGTCCGAGCGCGATCCGCTCAGCGAGCAGGAGATCTCGGATGCGCTCGGCGGTTTGGTTTCGTTCGGGATCCGCGACGTCGCACTCGTCGACTGGAGCGCGGCACTCTTGGTCGACGACGAGCCGGACGACGTGCTCGCGGTGCTCGAGTTCGCGAACTTGCAGTTGCTCGAGATGCGCTTTCTCGACGCGAAATTGGACCAAGCGCTCGACCGTGCGTACGAAGCCTCGAACGCACCTCGGCACTGGTTGAACTTGCGGCTGTCGGGTCCAACGCGCAAGGAACTGCGCCTGGTCGCCCAGCGTAAAGTCGAGAGCGCGATCATGTTCGAGCGCGTGACCAACGCGATCAAAATGTTGGGCGATCAATACTTGGCGCGGGTCTACCGGCAAGTCTCCAATCGCTATCGCATGAGCGAATGGAACACGGGGATCCTGCGCAAGCTCGACACGATCGAAGGCATCTACCAGAAGGTGCACGACGACTCTTCGGGAACGCGCATGGAAGTGCTCGAGGGGATCGTCATCTTCCTGATCGCGTTCGAGATCGTACTGGTGATCTTCGGCGGACACTGATCCGTCGCCGGCGATCTGCGACGGGACACGCGTGCGATCAGCCCGTCTTCGGTCGCGAACGCTCGTCCGAGCGCCACTTCGACCCCTTCGCTTCCCACCACGCGAGCCAGGCCTTCGCGCTGCGCCCCGGCATCTCGCCGGTGAGCTTCGCGAGCGAATTCTGGATGACGACCGAATCGCTCGCGAAGGAGTACACGAGCTCAGCGGTCACGGCGGTGTCGAGCGCAGAACCTTCGAGCACGACGTTGACGACGGGATCGGCGACCGCTTGGAATTGAGCGACTTCGACGTCGAAATCCTGCACGTACGCGAACTGCCGACCGATGAAGATGTTCGAGTGTGGGATACGCTGAAAGGCGCCGCCGCCTTGCGGAGCTGCGAGTGCCATGACGAGCGGTTCGACCGCAGCCGCGTAACCCATCGAGCCCAACGCTTCGGCCGCGTTCGAGCGCACGATCGGGAGCTTCGAGTTCAACGCACGCACGATCGGCACGCACACGGCCGGATCGTTCGCAGCTTTCAGGCCGAGCGCACAGCCGCGGCGCACGTCGGCGGAGGCGTCGAACACGGAACGCATCATCAGGGCCTTGACCTCAACCCCTGGAAAAATGCGCCGCAGCGCGAGAGCTGCAAACGAGCGACGCACGACGATGGGGGATGCCAGTTCGCGCACGAGCCGAGTCTGCAACGCGTCGCGATCCGGATGCAGAGTGAACTCGTTCGTCGCGAGCTCGCGGCCACAGAGTGTCTGCGCCGCGCCGAAGCGGAACAGCGCTTCTTCGGCGACAGCGAGCGCAGCGGGTAGGATCTCCTCTGCACTGTCGACACGGATCGACGGCACGGTGAAAAACCACTGCTTGTGCAGCACTTCGCGCGCAGCGATCGAGTCGGGATCGAGTGTCAAAACCGCCTCGAGTTCGTTCAACGCTTCCGTCGCGAGACCGACGCCGGCCGCCCAATCGGCCAGCTGCGCGCGCTGCGTCTGGTTCTTCGAATCCAACGTCGCGCGTTTCTCGTTCCAAGTCAGGAGCAGTTCGGATTCGAGCGTCGCCGCGACGACAGCGCCTTGCTCGAGCGCCTTCCAATCGTTCTTCGACTTGTACTCCCAACGCCCGTCGACCGCGCGCGACACGACGCGGATCCTCTGACCGCTCGCGAGCACGAGCACGCGGCGCATTTCGCTCGAATCGTCGACGGTGCGTTCCTCACACGCGCGAGCCGCGCTCGCTGTCGCCGCGAGCGGTGCCGATGCGACGAGAGCAAATAGGAAACAGAGCGGAGCTTTTCTGATCATGACGCTGAATCTCTCGAGCAAGGCGCAATCGGGCCGGGATTGAGGATAAGCACCGACGAACTGGGACACTAGCTCAGGGCAGTTCTCGTGCCGACGCTGGCCCGACGCCGCAGGCTCGGTGAACGGGTGATACCGCACGAGCTGCCGTGCGTTTCGCGCGCAGTCGGTTCCGCACCCGTGCACGAATGCACACAGCCAGGCTTCGTGCTGCAAAGATGGCCTCTGAAGCAGTACCCTCCGATCCGTCTCATGTTGCCCTTCGCGTTCACGTTTGCCCTGCTGTGCGCCACCGATGTGAGCGTCGCGACGACTGCGGAAGTGCACGCAGCGCTCGCCGCCGCGACGAGTGGGACGCGCATCGTGCTCGAGGTAGGCGACTACGACGCGATCCATGCGTCCAACGTGCGCGGTGACGAAAACGCACCCATCGTGATCTGCGGCGCCGATCCGCGCGCGCCGCCGCGACTGCGCGGCGGGTTGCAGTTGTCCAGCGTCGGTTGGGTCGAGCTCGCGCATCTCTCTGTGATCGGAGCGAGCGGCAACGGGATCAACATCGACGACGGCGGAAAACTCGACACGCCCTCGCGGCACGTGTTCATCCACGATGTGACCGTTCGCGACAGCGGTGGGCGCGGGAACGACGACGGGATCAAGCTCTCGGGTGTCGACGATTTTCGGATCGAGCGCTGTACGGTCGAGCGTTGGGGCAGAGGCGGATCCGCGATCGACATGGTGGGTTGTCACCGCGGCAGCGTGGATGCGTGTACGTTCCAAGATCGCGCGGACGACCCAGCCGCGAGCGGCGTGCAGATGAAGGGTGGAACGCGCGCGGTGCGGATCACGCGCTGTCGTTTCGTGCATGCCGGACAACGCGCCGTGAATCTGGGCGGCTCGACCGGACTCGATTACTTCCGTCCGCGCCCCGAGGGATTCGAAGCACGCGACGTTTCCGTCGAAGGATCGGTCTTCATCGGCTCGCAGGCGCCGATCGCGTTCGTGGGCGTCGACGGCGCGAGCGTGCGCTGGAACACGTTCTACTCTCCGCAAAAATGGCTCGTTCGCATTCTGCAGGAGACGCGCGCGGAAGGTTTCGTCCCGTGCCGAGCGGGCGTCTTCGCGGACAACCTCGTGGCGTACACGTCGACGGAACTCACGACGGCGGTGAACGTCGGTTCGGGCACCGAGCCAGACTCGTTCACGTTCGCGCGCAACGCTTGGTGCTGTCTCGACGACGCGGATCGGAAAGCGCCGTCTCTGCCGACACAGGAAAAGGACGGCGTGTGCATCGGAGATCCGCGATTCGAGGACGTGGCTGCTCTCGATTTACGTCTCGCGGCCGACAGCCCTGCACTCCGGTACGGCGCCGATGCGTGGCCCGGCGGCGTCGAAAAAGCAGGACTCGAGCTCGAAACGCAGATCCCGTTCGTCGAGACGCGCACGGTCGATCTCGCGCTTCCCTCGACTGCCGAATCGCCGCGCGCGCGTGTTTCCGTTGGGAAAATCGTGCTCTCGCCGACCGGCCCTCGCGCCAGCGACGAAGCCACCTTCACGTCTTTGCCGATGCAGGCAGCCCATCCCTTTCGCGACTTGCTGCCGTCGTGGAACGTGACGACGCCGCAGCACGCCGGTTTTCGCGTGGAAGTGCGCGTCGCTCGCGCGGGCGGTGATTTTTCCGAGTGGCTCTTCGTCGGCGATTGGGGGCGCCTGCCGGAATTGCCCAAGACGCTCGAGACCGACGGCGCCAAGGTCGCCACGGATTTCGTGAGCGGCACGACGACGTTCGATCGAGCTCAAGTGCGCGTGCGCGCGTGGAGCACGGGCAACGCGAAAGACTTCGAACTCACGCTCGAACGCCTGACGCTGTGTTTTTCCGACCGAGAAGCGCGCGTCGATGCGCCGCACATTCCCGGTGGTCCGATCGCGGGCCGTCTACCGGTTCCGCCGCGCAGTCAGAAGGTCGAGGACGCCGCGATCGCCGGCCGCATCTGCTCGCCGACGTCGCTCGCGATGGTGCTCGCCTACCGCGGCGCGAGCCATCCGACGATCGACATCGCGAAGACCGCGTTCGACTCGTCGAACGACATCTACGGCAATTGGCCGCGCAACGTGCAAGCGGCGTTCAGCTACGGCGTGCCCGGGTATGTGACGCGCATCGCGAGTTGGGCCGAGGCCGAGGCGCTGATCCGCGCTCGCCAGCCGATCATCGCGAGCATCGCCGTGAAGGAGGGCCAACTGCGCGGCGCGCCTTACGCAAAGACGGCCGGTCATTTGATCGTCATCACCGGCTTCGACATCCACGGCAACGTGCACGTGAACGATCCGGCGGTCTCCGATCCCGCGCTCGCGAAGGTCGTGTACGCACGCAGCGACCTCGACGTCGTCTGGCTGCAGCGCGGTGGAACGGCGTACATCCTTCTTGAGAAGCCCTGACCGACGTGAACGCCGATCACGGCTTCGACACGCGTGCGAATTCCGCGGCGATTTCCGCTGCGAACAGCGTGTAACCGCGCGCGTTCATGTGACACACGTCGACGAACAAGCGCTCGTCCTGTGTCGCGAAGACGCGCGACAGATCGCGGAACGAGAATCCGTCGCGTTGGAGCGCACTGCCTGCGGCGCGCAGCTTGGGATAGCCGGCGTGCACTCCGACCATCCACGCGGAAGCCGCCGTCGCAGCGCGAGTCTCCTCGGGCGTCATCACTTTCGCGCCGGGGTCGTACAGCGTCGGCTGCAAGACGTGCACGAGCGGAATGTCGCGAGCGCGGCACAGAGCTTCGACGAGACGCGCGTTCTCGCTCCACACGCGCGTCGCGAGTGCGCCGACGGCTTCGGGTGTCGCATCGAAGTGCGTACCGCTCACGGCCGGATCGTCGGCGCGCGGCTTCGTGTAATCGAGGTAGCTCTCGAGCGCGTCGCGAAAAGTCGCATGCTTCGCCGCGAGTCGAGCGAGCGTGATGCGCGTCAGGAGCGCGCTCTTCGCGAAATGCCCTTTCACCGCAGTGCGCGCGACGGCTTGTTCTGCGCGCTGCGCCGAATGCAAGGTCACGAGCAAGTCGAGTGCGTGCGCGTCGACCGCTTTGCCGCGCGCGAGTCCGCTCCAGACTTCGAACGAAGGCAAGGCCGGATTCGAGCCGGCGAGCGCATTCGTCATGCCGATCGCGACCTCGTTGAAGCCGTCGATCAAGAGCACCGCATCCGGCTGCAATCCGAGGGCGAGCAAGTAGGCCAGTTCATTGCCTGTCTGCGGCGCTTTGAAGGCCGCGTGCGCGTCGTTCCAAACGCGCACGGTTCGGCCATCGAGCTTCGGCTCGAGTGCGAGCGCCGCCGCGAGCGTCGGACCCGACATGTT
Organism: Planctomycetota bacterium; assembly: GCA_034440255.1. Classification (GTDB taxonomy): domain Bacteria; phylum Planctomycetota; class UBA1135; order UBA1135; genus JAEUIA01. Next base: position 40,060 of record JAWXBU010000138.1, read on the forward strand.
GGTGAACTCGGCGGCGACCGATCCGCCCAGCACGATCACGTCGAAGCAGGTCTCGCTTTCTTTCGACGAGAACCAGCGCAGCTGTTCGTCGACGACGTGGACGTCGCGTTCGCTCGTCCAACCGAAGAACGGATGGGGGACCGGTCGAACGGAAGTCGCCTCACCCTGTGGATCCGGCGCGCTGTAGAGCGCAAGCGTTTGATCCGCGCCGGAATTCTGACGAACCACGAAATGGAGGTGTGCTTGCGTGCTGTCGAACGGCGCCAGCGGGAACAAGGCGTCGATGCGACACGCGATCTCGGCGAGCACGAGCAGGAAGATCAGACTCGCGAGCACGCCCACGGCGCGTTTCATGCGGCGCATCTTCAGCCCTGTCGTCGCTCTCGTCGCTGGAGTGAACTCGGTTCCCATCGCTGACGCGCGACCGTGCAGCGGCGTCGACGTGAAGATACACCCCAGGGCGGCGATTTCATGCCTGCCAGCGGCGGCGAGTCGGCGCCCGCGTCGCCTTCAGGGGCAGATCGTGAACCGCACCGCGTTCGACAGCCCCGAACCGAACGGATCGAGCCCGTCGCGGTAGTAGAACTGGCCGGTGATGCTCGCACCCGGCACGAGGTTCGGATCGATTCCACTGCGGATGCGCGCGTTGAAGTCGTAGCTCAAACTGCCGGAGCAGTTGATACCGCTCGCGCTCCCATTGCTGAATTGCACCGGCATGCGCACCGGTCCGTTCAAGCACAGCGTGCCGCCTTGGAAGGGGAGAAAGGCCGAACTGAATCCGTAGAAGAGTTGGCCCGCGCCCTGATTGACGACGTTGCCGGCGAGGATCGTGAACGCGTTGGAGCTGGTCGCCGAAGGCACACCGATCGTGGCGATTTGCGAGACGCAACCGACGCTGTTCACTTTGCCGGTGCAGAAAGTCTGCACGCCCGACGAGGCTTGGAAGCGGCGCAAGTACACGTCGCCGTCCGCACCGCCCCAGTGCTCGAACGCGAAAACCACGTCATTTCCCGCGGCATCCACGATGACTTCGGGTCGGTAGGTCGACGTCAACGTCGAATCGATCTCGGCATCGGGGCCCTTTGGAACCAACGCGCCGTCGAAGCGGCGGTACATCGCGCGCGCGGTGCCGGTCGCGTAGTCCTCCCATGTGACGATGAAGTCGCCGTCCGCCTCGGCCGCGACGCGAGCTTCGATCTGCGTTCCGAACGCCGTGCCGTTCACGACGAACTCCGATCCGATCGGGTTCGCGTCGACGTCGAAGCGCCGACCCACGATCGCTGTGTTCGATCCGTCGCCGACTTCGCTCTGCCACACGACGACGAAGCGATTCAGGCCGTCGACGGCGATGCGCGGCAGGGCTTGATGGGCCGTCGTGAACGCGGGCGTCGTGAGCAAGAACTCGTTCGTGAGCGCGACGCCGTTCGCGTCGAACAAACGGCCGAAGAGATCGAGTCCGTCGACCGAGGTCCCCGATGAAAAATCGACGAACACCGCGAAGATGCGTCCATTCGACGCCACTGCGACGGCGGGGTCGACTTGCGCGTCGGTGTCGAACTGATTGATGCGCACGTCGTTCGAAAGCGCAGCTCCACTGCTCGAAAAGATGCGCATGATCGCGTCGCCGTCCCAATCGCCCGACCAAGCGACGACGAATCCGCCCGCAGGCGTCGGCGCGATCAGCGGTCGCCACTGCGAGGCCGCCGTGATTTGATTGATGCGGAACTCCGCCGCGAGAGGGGCTCCGGCCGCGTTGTAGATGCGGCCGTAGATACCCATCTGCTCGCCGTCGTACCCGTGGCGCTCAGACCATGCGATCAACTGGTTGCCGCCCGTGGCCACGGCGACCGCCGGCTCGTCCTGGACGTCCAGGAACAAAGTCGAGTTCACGAGTGTGTCGGTCGAAGAAGCGACGAGGTTCGAGTCGTACCGACGCAAGACGACGTTCTGGCCTTCGCTCCACACGGCGACGTAACCGGCGCCCGTCCGCGCGATCTGCGACCAGACCTGGTCGTACAGCTGTGTCCCCGAGGAACGGAAGCCTGGGCCGAGCGGACCAAAGCTTTCGCACTGGGCGCGGGCCTCTTGAGAAGACGCGCTCGAAACGGCCACAACGAGGCCGAAAAGGACCCCTTTGCTGCGCTGAATCGTGCTCACGACCCTCATTAGAGTAATGGTAACACGCCGTCGCGGGGCACCTTTCGCGGCTTCCAAACGGCGTCCTGGAAAGGGCCCGGCCCGCGCATCTTGGGCGGGGGAGGGGCGGATGCTGCGCGCTGTCAGCGCTGGAAAATCGGCAACAGCCCCTCGGGCAAGGCCAAGAGGAGGCAGTTCATCGCCGTCGCGTACACGTCGCCGTAGCGCTCGTCGGCGAACGAGCCGTCGAGGCGTTGGTGGGTCAGCACGCGGGCCACTTCGGCGCTCCACCAGTCGTCGAACACGCGTGGCTCCGCGTGTTGCCAAAGTGCTTGAGCGAGACACACGCGTTCGTAGAAAGGACAGATCACGAAGTCGTCTTCACCGCCTGCGATCGTCGCGCGACCGTCGCGCGCAGCGAGGCGGCGGAAGATCCAGTCGTAGCCTTCTTGGATCACTTTGCCGTCGTACTTGCCGCTCGCGTTCAGTGTCGCGATCGCCGCCGCCGTCAACGCCACGGACGACTTGGGATCGCCGAGCGCGTAGCGAAACGAACCGTCGGGTTTCTGCGTGCGCGACACGTAGTCGATCGCGCGTACGATCGCAGTCGAATCGACCGCAGCACCCGACGTATGCGCCGCGCGCAACGCTTGCACGGCGCAGATCGTGATCGAATTCTCGTGGCTCGAGCTCGGCTTCGGTTCGTACCACCAACCGCCATCGATGCCCTGCGAGCGTTGGATACAGGTGACGGCGAGCGCGAGCGCGCGCTCGATCTTGGCTCCGCGTTCGGTCTTCGGCGACATCGCGAAGGCTTGTGCGAGCGCCTGCGTCGCGTAGCCGTGACCGTGCATGCGCGACAACCCGTCACCGCCTTGCGCGATGTAACCGGCGCGATCCGAGCGCGCGTCCATGTTGGTGCGCTCGAGGATCCAATCGACGGCGCGCCCCGTCTCGCGTCCGAACGTGCCGCGCTCGGGCTCGTTGCCCGCAGCGAGCAGGGCGAGCGTCGCGAGCGAGGTCACGGCGACCGGCGCGAAAGTGCCCGAACCGTCACCCATCGGCGCCGCACCGACAGCACGCGCTCGCAATCCGATCGCAGGCCAAGAACCGTCGGGACCTTGTTCGAGCGCGAGCCACGCGATGCCGCGAGCGAGAGCCGCGCGCGCGCGTTCGTCGTGGATGGCGACGTGACCGTCGATCGAGGAGTGCGTCGACTTGTCGCCTGGCAGCGCGCGGTCTTTCACCGACGTTTCGCGCACGCGCCCTTCCTCACGCGTCGGCGCGAACTCGAAAGCGCACGCAGCACTCGCAGCGAGCACAGCCGTCCGGGCGAGCGCGGAGATCACGGGCTCTGTTTGTTGAGCCGCCGGTAGTACTCGTCGATCCAGTCGCGGTACTCGACCGGCATGTCGCGACCGCCCTCGTTGCGGAACACGTCGCGCGCGTGAACGGGCAGATCGCCCCAGCGATCGCGCGCTGCGTTCGGCGTCGACGGACTGTCCTTGCCGCCGACCGGCGGCGGGCCACCGGCTTGATTCTTCGGATCGCCGCGGTTGGCGCGCGGATCCTTCGGATCGCCTTTTTCGCCAGGCTTCGGCCCCTTTTCTTGGCCGGGCTTTTCGCCGCTTTGATTTTTTGGCTGACCTCCGCCTTGCTGCTCGCCAGGTTTTTCGCCCTGCGGTTGTGCGCCGCCCTTCTCGGGTCCGCTGGGCGTGTTCTCGCGCTCGGTCGAATTGCCTTCTTGGCCGCCGAGCGGGTCCTTGCCGTTCTGACCTTCACCGCCCGGCTGAGGCTGTCCCTGGCCGCTGCCGGAACCCGACGACTGCTGCCCCATTTGTTTGGCGATCTCGAGGATGCGATCGATGTCCTTCACGGCTTGTTCGCCGCTCGAGCGGCCTCTCTTCAAGAGCTCGTCGATGCCCGCAGGTCCGACGGATTCGAGCGCGCGCGTGTCGCCCGCGCCAGCGTCGGACAACAAGCGATCGATCTCGCGCAAGCGCGTTTCGACTTGGTTGAAGAGCCGCACCATCTCGGATTGCGGATCACCTGCGGGCGGCAGCGCCGACTCGGGTTTCTCCTGGGCGAACGCCGGGCTGCTCGCGAGTGCGAAGAGTGCGCAGCAGATGATTTTCATTGGTCGTCCTTCTTCCCTTCCGGATCCGGGATGCCGAGGCGCTTCCTGAACTGCGAGAACAGTTCGGTCGTCTTTTGATGGCGCACCGCGAGGCGCGCGATGTCTTCGTAGATGAGCGCGTCGGGCACTTTGCCCTCGGCGATCTCGGGGTGGAGCAGGCGCATCTGATCGATCCCGTCGAGGATGTCGACTTCCATCCGTCGCAAGAGCTTCAACTCGGCCACGTCCGGCACGAGCTTGTTCTGACCGCCGGGTGGTTTCTGTCCACCGCCGCTCTGTTGCTTCTCTTGCTCCTCTTGGCGGCGCCGCTCCTTCTCCTGCGCGAGCGCTTCCTGCAGCCAATTCAGCGACTGTTCGACGTCTTGTTGCAGCGTCTGCACGCGCTCGCCCGATTGGAATTCGCCGCTGTCGCCCATGTCGCGTGCGATCCGCACGAGATCTTTCTCGGCGGAGTCGAGCAACTCGGCGAAGACGGCGCTGCCCTCGGCGAGGATCGCCTTCGAAATCTCGGCCGAGCGCTTCCCGAGTGCTTCCTCGGCCTTGGCGATCTTGCGCAGCCGCAATTTTTGCGTGTGCGTCGCACGTTCACCGGTCTTGCGCGCGGCGTCGATCTCAGACGTGTCCTTCATCGCGACGCGGTGTTCGTCGAGGATCCCGCGGACCTGCTCGGCGATCTTGAAGAGCAACTCTTCCTGACGAAGTTTCTGGTACTGCTCTTCTTCCTGACCGAGATCCTCGAGCGCCTTCTTCATGTCGCGCTCGGTCTTTTCTTCGTTCTGCTCGGCGTTCTCGAGGTCGCCTTCTTCGAGATTCTCCTCGGCCTTTTTCGCGCTCTGCGGCGCGCGCTCGAGCGCTGGCGAGGGCTGCGCGGCGCTACGTTTCTGATTGCGCTCGGCGAGCTTCAACAATTCCTGGCGGATGCGCTTTTGCTCGTCCGCCAATTCCTGAGCGCGCGCTTGGTCTTCGGGCCTGGCCTTCGCCGAACTCTTCGCTGCGGACTGCTTCGCTTCGTCGAGCTTCTTCAGCGCGTCTTGTTGTGCGCTCGACGCTTCGGCGTTCTTGCCTTCCTGCAACTTCGCCGCTGCTTCCTTCATCGACTGTTCGGCACCGGCGAGCGCCTTCTCGGTCGCGCTCTGCTGTTCCTGCGGCATACCGCTCTGCGACGCTTGCTGCTTCAGCGCGCCTGCTTGTTGCGCCAAGGAACTCTGCGCCTGTTCGAGCGCCTTTTGCTCGGCCGACTGAGCCCGCTCCGCCGCCGCGCTCGAGGCCAATTCCTCTAGGGCTGCCTGGGCCTTCTGCAATTCGGACTTGGCCTCGAGCGCGGCGCGCGCCGCGTCTTTCGAGTTGGCTTGCTTGGCGTTCTCCGACGCGGCTTTCTGCTGTTCGCCAGCGCGCTTCAGCGCTTCCGCGGCCTTCTC
>JAWXBU010000139.1:0-3844 GCA_034440255.1 Planctomycetota bacterium
AATTTATCCCCGATGCGCTGCGAGCAACTCGCTCGAGGCGAGTTGCTCGCAGCGCATCGGGGATAAATTGCTCTGGCTCGGTACACACACGATCACCGACCAGCGCAGAAAAACGGATCGGGCTCCGTTCACGCACTCTCAATCCGCGTCGCTCGTGAGCAGAGCGCGCAGTTCGCGAGCGACTCGCGCCGGATCGCTCGCCGACAGGATCGCCGACGCCACCGCTGCTCGACCGACGCGTGCGAGATCTGCGGCAGTGTCGTGATCGATGCCGCCGATCGCGAACAACGGACGCGCGGACGCCGACGCTGCGACCCACGCTTCTTCGATGCCGATGCCGCGCACGTAGCCTTTCGTCGTCGTCGCGCGAATCGGTCCGAATCCCAAGTAGTCGACGCGGGCTTCTTCGGCATCGATCACGTCCGCGAGCGAGTGTGTCGAGAGACCGATCAAGGGACCCGGGCCGAGGAACGTGCGCGCCTCGTCGATCGGCATGTCGTCCGCTCCGACGTGCACGCCAGCGCAGCCGCGGTCCCACAGCGCACGCGCGACATCGACGCGATCGTCGACGAGGACCAGCGTGTCCAAGCGACGAGACGCGACGAGTGCGAGAATTTGTTCCGCCCAATCGAAGGTCGCGCGCGCCTCGCACGGCGTCTTCGCGCCCGCCGCTTTCGGTCGGACTTGGACGATGTCGACCTCGGACAAGACTGCGTCGAGAACAGACAGTGGATCGCGCTCCAAACAGAGCTCTGGCGTGAACAGGAGCATCAAATGCGAGCGCTCGAGCCGCTCGCGGATCTGGTCGGAATCGGGACACATAGGTGACGAATCGGAATTGTTTGCCAGGGAACGGGCTCGAAGCGAGCGAATAGAGCGCGGATGCACGATTTCCACCTGCCCGCACCGTGACCGTTCGCCGGGGTCCGGGTAACTTCTAGCTGGAAGACTCTCTCTCGGTTCCCTGTGCCATCCGTGCTCCCAACCTCTCTGGGTCGCGGTCGCACTTCTTGGTCCACAACTTCAGGCCTCTCACCTCGATGCGAAACCTCTCTCAATTCGTCGCTGCAATCAGTGTTGCCACCGCACTCGCAGCGCACTCAAGCGCGCAGCAGTTTCAAGGCGCGACCAACTTCCCCGACGGATCGGGCAGTTACTCCGAAGGCATCGAATGCGCCGACGTCGACAAGGACGGCGACCTCGACGTGATCGTCGCGGACGGCGACGGTTTCGTGTCGGGCACGGCGCGGCAGAACAAGCTGTACGTCAACAAGTTCATCGAGACCGGCACGCCATACTTGATCGTCGACGAGAGCGCGGCGCGCTTCGGCACGACGTTCTCGTGCGCGAAGAACGTTACGACCGGTGACGTGAACGGTGATGGTTGGGTCGACGTGCTCTTCTCGAACACGGGTTCCGTCGGAGCGGGAGGCGGCGTGCCCTCGCTCTACATCAATCAAGGTGCTGCGAATCCGGGCTTCTTCACGCTGGAGAGCGCCACCCGCGGATTCACCGTCCCGTTCTTCTCCGGTGGAGCCTCGTTCGCGGACCTCGACGACGACGGCGACCTCGACGTCGTCATCAACGACGCGTTCAACACCTCGCCGACGAAGAAACTGCATCTCTTCATCAACAACGGCGCAGGTGTGTTCACCGAGAACGCTGCGGCGCTGAATTCGCCGAATCGCACCGTGCAGATGGACGTGCAGACGGCCGACATGGACAACGACTGGGACATCGACGTCCTCGGTTTCACGAAGATGTCGGTCGCGAATGGTTCGCACATCCTGCTCTTGAACAACGGTGCAGGCACGTTCAGCGACAGCTCGAATCTGATCGCTCCGTCGTCGGGCGCGACCTACGAAGCCGACGTCGCCGACCTGGACGGTGACAACGACGTCGACATGTTCTTCGTCTCGCTCTCGGGCTTCGCCGAGGGCGCGGTGCGCAACAACTTGATCGGGCTCGGCTCATTCACGTTCACCAACCAAGGGCCGCTCGGAGCGACGGACGACAACGAGATCGCGTTCATCGACTACGACAACGACGGCGACTACGACATCTTGATCGGCGCGCTCGGCGCGGCGGAACGCATGTACCGAAACGACGGCAACATGACGTTCGTGCTCGTTGCGGGCACGATCCAAGTCGTCAATGATTCGACGCTCGACTGCACCACGGCCGACCTGAACAACGACGGCAAGTACGACATCCTCTCGGCCAACGGCGAGTCAGGCAGCTTCATCAACCGCTTCTACCGCAACACGGGCACGGCCGACACGCTGGCGCCGGTCATCACTTCGACCAACGCGCCGACCACGGCGGTTTCGGGCACCAACGTCGTGGTGAAGGCGAAGATCCGCGATCAAGTGCTCGACGACGGTGTCAATTACGTCACGGCGAGTGCCGACTACGTGATCCTCACCGCGCCGTCGGCCGCCGCCGTGCAGATCACGGCCGGAGCGTTCTCGCCCCCGAGCTTGGTCGTCACGGCCGGCACGACGGTCACGTTCCAAAACGTTTCGGGTGTGCCGCAAGACGTCACGAGCACGACGACGCCGTACACGTACGCTTCCGGCGCGATCGCGAACGGCGGTTCGTACACGCGCACGTTCGTGAAGCCGGGGACGTACTTCTTCAACAGCAATCTGGGTGCGCTCGCCGGACAGATCACGGTGACGGGCACTTCGAACGCCGCGCTTCCGCTGCACATGGGCGGGCAGATGTACCGCTTCCGCATGAACGACACGGCCGGAGGCGCGGGCATCCAACTGTGTTACGAACTGCGCTTCCGCGACTGGCCGGGTAACACGCGCGTGAGCAATTCAGGTTGCATCACTTTGACGGGCGGCTCTGGCGGCAACGCGTTCTGCGTCGGCGACGGCAGCGGTCCGGCCTGCCCGTGCGGCAACAACTCGCTGCCCTTCGCGGGCGAGGGCTGCCTCCATTCAGGTGTCGTCGGCGCGCGTCTGGCCGCCTCGGGTACGGCGAGCGTCGGGGCGGACACGCTCGTCCTGACCGCGCTGAACGTCACCGGCCCGGGCCTCTTCTTCCAGGCGACCGGACTCGCGGTGAGCCCGGTGGCGTTCGGCGACGGTCAACTGTGCGCAGCGGTCGGGATCGTCCGCATGGGCGTCGTGTTCCCCGCTGGCAGCACGGCCACGTACCCCGGCGGTCTCACGCCCGCTCCGATCAGCTCGTTCGGCGCGACCGCAGGTACGCCGTTGCACTACCAGTGCTGGTATCGGGATGCGGTGGTGTTCTGCACGGCGAGTACGTTCAACACGTCGAGCGGGGTGACGATGAATTGGGTGCCCTGACATGGATGGACCTGTCGACTCCCGTTGACGTTTTTTTCAGCTGCTAGTTGGGTCGAGGCCTTGATCGGAGTTGTTCCGAGCAAGGCCTCGACTGCATTTCGCCCGACCTGTCACCCCTGTGAGGGGCTCGGGCGAAATGCAGTGGGTGGAACGAGGAGTGACGAAGACGTTCGACGCCGATCGCTTTGCTTGTGGTTCAGTTCGAGATGCGCGGGTTGATTGCCGAATTTCAGGCGTTCGATGGGAGGGCTGGTCTCTCTGACATCGGGCGTCGTTCGCACTTTCGAACGAACGGCCCACGCGGCGACCACGAGGATTCCCTCCTCCAAGTGTCTAGTTTCGTCTGTGTCTCTTCGTCTCTTCGTCTCGTCGTCTCGTCGTCTCTTCGTCTCTTCGTCTCGTCGTCTCTTCGTCTCTTCGTCTCGTCGTCTCTTCGTCTCGTCGTCTCGTCGTCTCGTCGTCTCGTCGTCTCGTCGTCTCGTCGTCTCGTCGTCTCGTCGTCCGGTTGTTCCGGTTGTTCCGGT
>JAWXBU010000140.1:0-12812 GCA_034440255.1 Planctomycetota bacterium
GAACTGTTCTTCCCGATTTGCCGACCGATCCGGTACACGGAACTGTTCTTCCCGATTTGCCGACCGATCCGGCACACGAAACTGTTCTTCTCGATTCGCCGACCGATCCGGCACACGAAACTGTTCTTCTCGATTCGCCGCCCGACCCGGTACCCGGAACTGTTCTTCTCGATTCGCCGACCGATCCGGTACCCGGAACTGCTCTTCTCGATGCGCCGCCCGACGCGGTACACGGAAGTGCGCTTCCCGATGCGCAGGTGGACGACTGCGCACGTTGCGTAGTCGTCCACCGGCGAATCGGGAAGAATAATTCCGGGTGCCGGATCGGGCGGTGAATCAGCGATCGATCTCAGCGCGACGCATTCTTGTTCAAGTCTTCCGTGATCCGATCGAGCATGATCTTCGCGATGTCGTTGTCGGGGAAACCGTACTTCTTCGCGGACACCTTCAGGATGCTCACGTTTAAGTCGTAGGTCTCGACCGACACGGTCACGACCGTGCCCTCGAAGTCCGCCGTCGCCGTGCGGCGATTCTCGTCGACCTCGATCGGCTTCGAGCTCTTGCGGCTGAGCGTCGCTTTCGTCTGCACCCACGTGCGTTGCGAATCGGTGTTCAGATGGCTGACGAAGGTGTTGTCCTCCATCATCGCCGTGCCCGCGACGGCTCCCGCGCCTGCAGCAGCGGCGACGATGCAGCTTTGGAAGAGGGGAGCTGTGGCGAGGACGAGGGCGAGCGGGGTCAGCGAAGTACGCATGGCAATTTCGAGTGCGGGGAGGGGCGGTGATGAGGACGAGTTGTGGACCTACGCTCGTTGGATTTGCCCTTTTTCTTCAACCCGTTCAAGCGCGAACGCCCGCCGCCGCCTCGACCAAGCGCCGGTAGAACTCGACGCCCTCCCCGACCGTCCGCGTGCTCTTCGAAGTCGCATTCAACCGCGTCCAATGCGGGTGATTCCACGGGGTCAAATTGCGTTCGGGGTGCGGCATCAGACCGAGCACGCGACCCGACGGATCACAGATCCCCGCGATGTCGTCCACCGAACCGTTCGGATTTTCGGGGTAGCCCTGCGCGCTCGTACCGTCGGCCGACACGTAGCGCAGCGCCACTTGTCGCTTCGCTTTCAAGCGTTCGAGCACGCGCGCGTCGCGGACGACGAAGCGGCCTTCGCCGTGTGCGACCGGAACGGGCGTCACACCGAAACCGGCGAGCCACGCGCACGCAGAGTTCTCTGCCTTCATCGACGTCCAGCGGCACTCGAAATGGGCACTCTGGTTCGAGGTCAGCGCGATCGAGCGTTCGGGGATCGCCTTCGCGCCGACTTCGCGCTCGAACAAGCCGGACTCGACGAGCACTTGGAATCCGTTGCACACGCCGAGCACGAATCCACCGCGATCGACGAACGCGCACAAATTCTCCGACAAGGCGTGACGCAGCTCGAGGCCGAACACGCGACCGGCGGACACGTCGTCGCCGAAGCTGAAACCGCCGGGGATCACGATCAGATTCGTGTCGTCGAAACGCTGCGGCTCCTTCGACACGAGATCCAAGTGCACGAGGTCGACGTCTGCCCCGGCCGTCTCGAGCGCGCGCACGGTTTCACCGTCACAGTTGATGCCGGCCGTGCGCAGGACGAGCGCGCGTTTCGAATTCGATTGCATCGGTTGTCTCTTGGTCACGTCGGATCGTGTGGTGGTGCTCATCCTTGGAATCCTCCTTGGAACGCGCGACGCAAGTCTTGGATCGGCACGTCGCACGACGTCGAGCCTGCGACACCGCTGATGCGCAACTTCCCGCGTGTCGTGACTTCGCCGACGAGTGCGCAGGAGAATCCGGCGAGTTCGCGCTCGAACGCGGCCGCGGATTCGTTCGCGACCTCGCACAAGAAACGCGACGTCGATTCGGAGTAGAGCCGCGTGCTGTCGGCATCGTGCGCGACGTCGACGCCGCTCACCGGAACTTTGGAAAGGGCCAAATCCAGGCCCAAATCGCCTCCGAACGCCATTTCGGCGGCAGCGACGGCGAGGCCACCTTCGGACAAGTCGTGCACGGACAACAGGTGCGCGTTCTGGATCGCGCGATGCAGTGCGCGGAACAATTTCGGCGCGACCACGAGGTCGGGACGCGGCACCGCTCCACCGGCGATGCGGCGATGCGCGAACCATTGCGAGCCGCCGAATTCCGCTTTCGTCAATCCGACGACGTACAACTTCGAGCCCGCGCGCTTCGCATCCATCGACACGACGCGTGCGACGTCTGGCACGATCGACAGCGCCGTCACGAGCAACGTCGGCGGAATCGCGAGCGTCTCGTTGCCGACCTTGTACTCGTTGTTGAGCGAGTCCTTGCCCGACACGAACGGCGTTCCGTAGGCGACCGCGGCTCGATAGCACCCTTGCGACGCGAGCACGAGTGCACCGAGTCGATCGGGCTTGTCGCAGTTGCCCCACGAGAAATTGTCGAGGATCGCCGTGTGATCCGGATCGCCGCCGACGGCGACGACGTTGCGCAAGGCTTCGTCGATCACCGCTTCGGCCATCGCACCGGGATCGAGCACACCGTAGTGCGGACTCGCGCCGCAACCGATCGCGATGCCCTTCTTGGAGTTCGCGAGCGGCTTCAACACCGACGCATTTCCGGGCGCATCCATCCGTGCACCGACCATCGGCTTCAACACCGACAAGCCCTGCACCTCGTGGTCGTACTGGCGCACGATCCATTCCTTGCTGGCGATGTCGGGACGTGCGAGCAGCGCTAGCAAAACGGCGCCGTGATCGCTTTCGTGCGGCGCGTGCACGAGCGGAAACTGCGGCGCTTTCCACGTCGCCTTGCGCGACGGCCGCGGCGTGCCCTCGTGCAAGAACTCGAGGTCCATGTCGGCTTGCACGACGCCGGAATGCTTCAAAATTAGGCGTTTCGTGTCGGTGAAGCGGCCGATCGCTACCGCTTCGACGTCTTCCGACGCGAACACCGAAAGCAGTTCCGCGAGTTGCGCGGGCGGCACGGCGAGGACCATGCGCTCCTGCGCTTCGCTGATCCAAATTTCCTCCGGCACGAGACCGGGATACTTGAGCGGCACGAGTTCCAAGTGCACTTCCGCGCCGCACTCGGCCGACATCTCGCCGACGGCCGACGACAATCCGCCCGCACCGCAGTCGGTGATCGCGCGGTACAAGCGCCGATCGCGCGCTTGCAGGAGTCCGTCGAGCACGCGCTTCTCGGTGATCGCGTCGCCGATCTGCACGGCTGCGCTCGAGACCATCTCGCTCTCCTCGGACAACTCGACTGAGCTGAAGGTCGCGCCGTGGATGCCGTCGCGACCCGTGCGACCGCCGACGACGACGATGGCGTCGCCCGGCTCGACGGATTTCGTCGCGGCCCATCTAGGCATGATTCCGATCGTGCCCGCGTACACGAGCGGGTTGCCGATGTAGCCCTCGTGCACCCACACGCCGCCCGATACCGTCGGAATGCCCATGCGATTGCCGTAGTCGCGCACGCCGGCGACGACGCCGCGCAGGATGCGACGCGGGTGCATCGAACCTTTCGGAACAGCATCGTCGGGTAGGTCGAGCGGCCCGACGAAGAACGCATCCGTGTTCGCGATCGGTCGCGCGCCGAGTCCGACGCCGAGAATGTCGCGCACGACGCCGCCGACACCGGTGCCGGCGCCGCCGTACGGATCGATCGCGCTCGGGTGGTTGTGCGTCTCGACCTTGATGCACACGTCGAAGCCTTGGTCGAAGGCGATGATGCCGGCGTTGTCGTGGAAGACGCTGACGCACCACGGTTTCGCGAGCTCGACGGTCGCCGCCTTGATCGTCTTCTTCAGCAGGTTGTCGATGACGACGCCGTCGAAATCGACCGTGCCGGTGAAGGTCTTGTGCTTGCAGTGCTCGCTCCACGTCTGCGCGAGCGTCTCGAGCTCGCAGATCGTCGGATCGCGCTTCAGCGCAGCGAAATGTGCCTGAATCGCGCGCATTTCGACGAGGTTCAAACTCAACGCGCCGTCCTTGCTGATCTTCGCGAGCGTCTCGTCGGAAGCCTTCGTGAGCGGTACATGGACGACGCCGTGACTCGTCGACTGCTTCGGCCGTGCGAAGCTCAAACGCTCGTCGTCGACCAACACGTCTTCGATCGTTTCGTTGGCGAAGCTCTTCGACGCCAGGTGCTGCAAGCGCTGCGAATCGAGCTGCGCGCCGCTCTTACCCGTGCACTCGACGATCTTGAACGTCGTCGCGAAAAAATCGTCCGCGTTCGCATCGCGCACGATGCCCGCCGTGACGAGGGCTTTTTGCACCGTCAATGCGACCGGATCCATGACGCCGCTCTTGCGCGCGACGAGGATGCGCTGCACGCCGCTCGCCGCATTCGGTTTCTCGCGCGGCGCGTAGATCGTCGCTCGATCGAGCACCGGATCCGCGAACAATTCCTTCACCGCCGCTTCGACGGCCGAACGCGAAACACGCGCGGGCAACATGAATCCGCGGCCGGTGCGCACACGTTCGATGCCGACGACGCCGAGCTCGCGCGCGGCCGACAAGACGTCTTTCGCTTCCGGGTCGAAGCCGTCGTCGACGCGAAAGACTTCGACGCGCCACGCATCGGGCAGGGTGCGTTGTGTCGAGTGCGAAGGGGCCGATCGTGTGGTCGTCATGCGTCCTCGAGACGAAAGAAAAAAGGCGCGCGGTGCAGCGAAAAGGCCGGATTCTAGTGCCTGAATCGCGCCGGAGAAGCACGAAGGTTCGCATAGCGGGCGCCACCGGGTAGAGTGCTTCTTCGGGGATCCTGAACGGACCTCCCGCCGACCACCTAGATCGGAGACGAACTCTTTCGATGAGCACCCGCCGCAACGACACGACCGCCGCCGGAATGGCTTTCGAGCGCCCGATCAAAGAGATCGAGTCGCAGCTGAGTGAGCTCGAAGCGATCAGCCAGCGCACGAACCTCGACATCTCGTCCGAGCTCGAAGCGCTGCGCAGGCGCCTCTCGGAGGCGATCGACACGACGTACGCCGACTTGACTCCCTGGGAGCGCGTCAACGTCGCGCGCCACACCGATCGCCCGGTCGCGAGCGATTACGTCGAAAAGATCCTCGACGAGTTCATCGAACTGCACGGCGACAAAGTGTTCGCCGACGACAAGGCCATCGTCACCGGGCTCGCGCGCATCGAAGACCAACGCTTCATGATGATCGCGCACAGGAAAGGCCGCACGACGAAGGAGCGCGTGGCCTACAACTTCGGGTGCGCGCATCCCGAGGGCTACCGCAAAGCGCTGCGAAAAATGCGCCTCGCCGAGAAGCTGCACCTGCCGATCGTGACGCTCATCAACACGCCCGGCGCGTATCCCGGCATCGGCGCCGAAGAGCGCGGTCAAGCCACCGCGATCGCCGAGAACATCCTGCAGATGTTCTCGATCAAAGTGCCCATCGTCGTGATCGTGATCGGTGAAGGCGGATCGGGCGGCGCGCTCGGCATCGGCATCGGCGATCGCGTGTTCATGATGGAACACAGCTACTACTCCGTGATCAGTCCCGAGGGTTGCGCGGCGATCCTGTGGAAGGATGGCGAGCGCACGCCCGACGCAGCCGAGGCTTTGAAGCTCACCGCGCCGGATCTCGTGAAGTTGGGCTTGATCGACGGCGTCATCCAGGAACCGCAGGGAGGCGCGCACCGCGCCCCGCTCACGGCGATGGCGCAAGTCAAGAAGACGATCCAAACGGCCCTGCGCGAACTCGAAGCGATTCCGATCGAGCGGCTCCTCCACGAGCGCCGCCAGAAGTTCCGTCGCGCCGGCGAGATCCCGGGGCGTTTTCCGATCATCACTTGAACAGGGCAGCAGTGACGAGCTCAAACGCCCCCGCGACGGCCGCTGCGAGCGGAAGGGTCGGCGCCGGCGGGAAGTTCGTTCCTCTGGCTTCCACGGGCCGGTTCAGTCGACGGATCCCTGCCAACGTTTGCGCGAAGGTGTGCGTAGAGGGGGAGTCGCACAGACGCCGCCCATGTACTCGATCCGCAAGCACACAGAGACGAGCCGACCCGGGCGCGGAGCCCCCGCGATGAGCGAAAACCACGACGGCCGCGGGCGTAGACGGCCTGCTCCCCGCGTCAAGGATGGCGCTCCGGCCGCGGATCCGGCACTCGAGGCGCGCGAGATCGCGCTCGACCACGCGCTGATCCGCCGCGCGCAGACCGGCGACGAACACGCGTTCTCGGACCTGGTCACGCGTCATCAACAGCGCGCATGGCGCGTCGCGCGCAACCTCGTCCCGACGGACGAGGACGCTCAGGACTTGGCGCAAGAAGCGTTCGTGCGCGTCTTCAAGAGCATCGCGTCCTTCGATTTCGATCACGCGTTCACGACCTGGCTGTACCGCATCGTCACGAACCTCGCGATCGATCACTTGCGCCGCCGACGCCCGGTGACGAGCACGACCGCGGGCGAGGACGACGAGGCCGGCTTCGACATCGTCGACACGCGCATCGCGGGTCCGAGTCAAGCGCTCGAGACGAGCGAACTCGCCGGCGAAGTGCACGCGACACTGGCTGGCCTGGCGCCGCACTTCCAATCCGTGCTGATCTTGCGCGAGATGGAAGGCCTGCCGTGCAACGAGATCGCGAAGATCGTGGGCGCGACGCACGTCACCGTGCGCTGGCGCCTGCACCGCGGTCGCAAACTGTTTCAAGAAGAATGGGAGCGCCGCGCGCGATTGCGCGAGTTGGGCGGCGATCGTCTCGAGAGCGGAGAAAAATCATGAAGCAATACGACGACAATTGCGCCGAGATCGAGAACAGTCTGCCGCTCTTCGTGGGCGGTGACCTCGAAGCGCTGGCCGCGGGCGAGGTCGCGAGTCACATCGAGCGTTGCTCGGCGTGCGCCGAGCGTGAGCGGAGTGCGCGTGCCGCGCGCGACGTGTTGGTGTCCGCACTCGTCTCTGCGGAACGAAAAGGTCCTGATTTGTGGCCCGGCGTGCGAGCGGGCTTGGTGCGTGAGGGGGTCTTGCAGCCGCACTTCGAACCGTCGGCACCGCTCGCGAAACAGGGCACGCGCACAGGAACTTTCGCGCCGTCCGCCGCTCCGTTCGCATCGCCGTTCGCATCGCCCTTCTCATCAGAGGCGCGCCCTGAAAAACGCGTGCGCCCGTGGCACTACGCTGCGGCTGCTGCCGCTCTCGTCATGGGCTTCTGGTTCGCCCGCGACGCGTTCGATTCGGGCGCGCCGTTCGGATCGGGCACAGGACCTGGGTCGAACGAGAACATCGTCGAGAACCTTCCGCCGCGTGTGATCGAAGCGCAACCAGTGGTCGTGCCTGTGACGCAGAATCCGCTGGCGGTGAACACGGACGCACTGCATCGCGTCGGCAAGGGCGAACGCCGACTGCGCGAAGGCGCCGAGATCTACAGCGATCTGCCGCTCGATCAGGGGCTGGCCACGATCGGCGAGCGCACGTCGACGCCGGTGGTTTTGAGGCGCTGACTCGTCGGGCCGCAGTATCGTCGCGCGGCGGACACGTCGCGCAGCAGGCTCGTCGTATCTAGCAACCACCGCGCACGAGCGGCGGTCTTGCGCTCACGCTCCGCACTCGTCATCCGTATTTTTTGCGCGTCGACGATCGACACGCATCGACTTCTCCATCAACACTGGATCGAGGACTCAACACCATGAAATGGACTCTCTTTCCGTGGGCGTTCGCGCTGGCACTCGTAGCGCCGCTCTTCTTCGTCGACAACGGCGCGAACACGACTCCGTCGGGGCTCACACCCATCCAAGCTGTGCCGGCTCAGGACATCCAGGCGTGGAAAGAGCGCTTGACCGCTCGCGATCTGGACCAACGCGAAGAGGCCTACGGCGCTTTCGTCGAGGCGCTCGTTCGCGATCCGGACTTACGCCGTGCCGCGGAGGGTTGGCGCGCGGGCGCGGACACGGAACTCGCGTGGACGACACGTCTCGCGCTGCGTGTTTCGCGCGACACTTCGAACTCGCTCTCGCGGCGCACGCCCTTCGCAGGACGGGGCTTCGGGCCGAGCGACATGCGCTCGCAACTCGACGACATGCAGCGTCAATTCGGCGACCTCGACCGCCTGTTCGACGACTTCCAGAAGCGTCTGGACCAGCAAGGTTCCGGAGGCGGATTGATGCCGCGCACGTTCTCTGCGCCGGGCGGGAGCAGGCAGCAGCAGCAACAGTCCTACTCGATGCAAGTCACGCCGGACGGTCTGAAGGTCGAAGTCGAAGAGAACATCGACGGCAAGATCGAGAAGAAGACGTACGAGGCGAAGACGCTCGAGGAGCTCTACGACGCGCATCCGGAGCTGAAGGGCAAGGTTGGTGCTCGCGTCGAAATGCGCTCAGTGCCGGGCGGTTCCTGGCAGGACGACGGGCAGAGTTTCTTTCTGGGCACTCCGCGCGCCGGTGGTGGTCTCCGTCCGATTCAGCCGCTGCCGTTGCAGGGCGGAGTCGCGACGAATCGACTCGGCGTGCGCATCGGCGAGATGACCGAGCAGGATCGCCAAAACGGTGCGCTCGATGCGGGCGTGGGCTTGAAGGTCGCGAGCATCGAGGACCATTCGATCGCCGAGAAAATCGGGATCGAACCCGGTGACGTGATCGTGGAGATCAACGGCCGCGTGGTGAAGGGCGCGCCGGATGTGCTCGAGACATTGGCGCAGCGCAAGCCGGATCAAGACGTCAGCGTGACCGTCGTCGACGGCGAGGGGAAGAAGCGCGCGCTCACCTGGCGAGCGCCGAGTGCGAAACCGTTGGGGAGCGAGCGTGTGTTCTAAACCCTCACTTCGAGCGCCGATGATGGTGGCCAGCATGGCGTCGCATCCAGCGCGTCCGTTGCCGCTGTCCCTGATCGTGTGAGTACGGAGCCAGAGCCATTTTTCCCCGATGCGGTGCGAGCAACGCGCATCCAGCGCGTTGCTCGCACCGCATCGGGGAAAAATGGCTCTGGCTCCGTACTCACACGATCAGGGACAGCGGCAACGGACGCGCCTCAGCGCCCAGCGTCCAGCTTCGCTTGGCATTCCTTGCGCAATTTGAAGGCGCGCTCGATGTCGGGGTGATTCGGATCGCGATCGGACAGCGCGACGAACTTCTCGATGTCCTTGATCGCCAGGGCGAAGCGGCCCAGCCCGTGGTTCACTTGCGCGCGTCGGCTGAAGCTCTCGGCTCGCTTGGGATCGAGCGCAATGGATTCGTCGAGATGCGTCAGAGCGTCCTCGAGTTTGTCGAGTGCCAACGCCAGATCGGCTGCTGTCAGATGCGCCGCGATCTCCATGCGCGTCAGTTGGCGAACGGTCTCTTGGATCCGATCTTCGTCGGTCGTCGTCATGTCGGCGCGCGTCAGACGTTCGCTCCAGAACTGACGGTTCGTCTTCGTCACGCCGACGAGTTTTTGCGCCCAACCGAATGCTGCCGCTGGATTGCCGCGCAAGGCTTCGACGCGCGCGAGCCCGCTGAAACAGTCGGCGTCCTCTTTCTGTTTTGCGAGCGCTTTCTCGTACTGCTTGATCGATTCGTCCCACGACTTCAGCGCCTGGGCTTCGAAGTCTTCGACACGCTTCGACGGATCCGCCGCTTCACTGACGCGCTTGCCTGATCTCAAATTGGCGGCCGATTCGCTGTACAACACGCCTTTGCGTTCGAGCGATTCAGCGAGGCCGAGGATCGCGCGAAAGTCGCCGCCTTTCTGCAACGCGCGGAACATCGACTCGGCCTGCGCGATGTCCTTCGGAGTGCCACGCCGCTGTAGCGTCCAGGCTTGGATCAAGCGCAAGCGTTCATTCGAAGGCTCGATCGCGAGACCCTTGATGCACTGCGAGTTGGCGCGATCCAGGTCGCCCATCGTGTAGTACTGCTGCGCGGTTTCCTGGTAGCTCTCGACGAGCTTGACCTTTTGTTCTGAGGTGATGCCGCTCGACTGACAAGCGACGACGAGGAGGAGCGGGACGAGCGAGAGCTTGTGCATGGCGACGATCCGAGTGGGAGGCGTTCTAGGTGACGAAGAGGATAGCGCCCGGGCGCTCGAGCCGGCTTCCCAGATGGCGGGGCGCTTTCACGAACCGGGCTGCGGCGGTCGATGGGTGCCCAATAACCGCGTCAAGCGTTC
The DNA here is from genome assembly GCA_034440255.1 of Planctomycetota bacterium. GTDB lineage: Bacteria > Planctomycetota > UBA1135 > UBA1135 > JAEUIA01. Next base: position 10,115 of record JAWXBU010000140.1, read on the forward strand.
CGGTTGCATGCGCACGTCGAGGATTTTGCCGCCCGAGAGCGTCACGAGCCCCGGTTTCGCGCCACGCGGCTTGTGCACTTCCTTGCGGCGCGCGAAGTGGACTTTGGCCGCGCGCGCACCTGCGAGCGGCGAGAATTGAACGGCGAGATGCGCTGCGTCGAGCACTGCTTCGGGGTGCGGTTCGTGCGTTTTCAAGCGCAGGATAACGTGACTCCCCGGCGTGTCGGCGGTGTGAAACCACAAGTCGTTGCCGCTCGCGTGACGGAAGGTGAGATCGTCGTTGTCGCGCGCATTGCGACCGACGCGGATCTCCGAACCGTCGACGCCGTGGAAGGTCTTGTAGGGGACTCGCGGACTTTGCGCCTCACGACGCTTCGGTTCCGCGATCTGTTTTTCTTCGAGCACGCCGGTGTTCGCGGCCTCGAGGCCGAGCGCTTCGAAATCGGCACCGTCCGTATTGGCGCGCGCGATGAAGTCCTCGAGCCGCGCCAGCTTCGCGCGAGCGAGTGCGAGTTCTTCCTCGACCATCGCACCGGAGCGTTCGAGCTTCTTGGCGCGCTCGAAGATGCGCTCGAGGTTTTCGTGCGGCGACAATTTCGGATCGAGCACGATCTTGCGCGGCTTCGTTTCTGCGTCGAAGAAATCGTCGACCTCGATCGACTTCGCGCCGCGCGGGATGCGCGACAAGTTCGCTTTCACCAACTCGCCGTCTTGCTGCAAGCGTTCGACATCGCGGCTGGCCGTCAAGCGCGCCGACAATCCGTGGACGAGCGAGCGCGCGTTCTTGGCTTTGCGTTCGAGTCGCTCGACGATCTCGCGCCGTTCGCGCGCGATCCGTGCTTCTTCGGCCTGGTCCCCGAGCGCGTTTTCGACGATCCACGACGCTGGCGCCGGATTCGCAGTCTCGTGTCTGCGCAGCGTCGGCTCCGCACTCGGCGCAGGAAATGCGACGGCGATCGTGCTCTCGGTGCTCGTGTTCTTGAGCGCGCGGCCCGGCGGGGGTGCGTACGGTTTTCCGGCCGCAAGACGCGGATTATCCTGTGTGCTGGGTGCCGCGACGAGCACGTCGATCACCCGCTCGCCCGGTCCCAACAGCACCAAATTCGAATGTCGGCCGACCAGCTCGGCGACGAGCGTGCGCGTTTCGTCGCCGCGCAATTCGAAGGCGACGATGCGGTCGCCCGAGATCTGCGTGAGGGAGCGAAACGTCGTGCCCGTGAGCTCCTTCTGCATGCGCATGAAGAACGGTCCGAGCGGCCCCTCGTGACGTTCGAAGCGTCCACGTTGCACGTGCAAGCGCGGCGCATCCTGATCGCCGGACACGAGCACGCGCCACGCGGGCGGACCGAGCTCGTCCCCGGGATCGGCGAAGTTCAACAGCAGATCGCGCGGCGGTCGCGCCACGACTTCGCGCAACGTGAGCCCGGCGAGGAGCGGCGCAATCTCGCGCACCAACTCCCCGACGTGCTCGGCGCTCAAGTGCAGCGTCGCGCCTATTTGAGCTCTTCCTCGATGCTGTACGACCACGCCAAATTGGACGGCGTCCAGTCGATCAACTCACCCTTGTCGGGGAAGAACAGCTGGAGCTCTTGCGCGGCCGCTTCGGGACTGTCCGAGCCGTGCACGAGGTTCGTCGAGAAGCTCATGGCGAGATCGCCGCGGATCGTGCCCGGTTCAGCTTGGCGCGAGTTGGTCTTGCCCATCAACTTGCGCACGACTTCGATCGCGTCCTTGCCTTCGATCGCGATCGCCACCGCCGGACCCGAGCCCATGAATTTGACGAGGCCTGCGAAGAAGGGGCGCTCTTTGTGCGCTGCGTAGTGCTTCTCGAGGAGGGCGCGATCGAACTGGCGCATTTTCATGCCGACGATCTTCAGGCCCTTCTTCTCGAAGCGCGCGATGACCTCGCCGCCGAGGAAACGTTGGATGCAGTCAGGCTTCAGGAGGACGAGGGTGCGTTCGAGCATGGCATTCGAGTGAGAGAAGAGGGGACCGCTTCGAGTCCGGTGAACGAGGGCCCGCGCAACGTGCGCAGTGGGGGCTCGAAAAAAGCGCAGCAGAGTAGCGACCGACCCAGCGCCAGACCACCGTCCTGCGGCCGATCCAAATCTTCGAAGGTGAGGGTTGACGCGCCATTTGCGATCCCTAGATTGTTTGCCCTCCGAACGCGTTTCGGGCCCTGCAACGGGCTCGGCGACGCAGGTCGGAGTCCCCCCGTTCTCGTCCAATTTTCTCGATGCGCGCTCGACCAAGCCGGCGCGAAACAGGCTCGAAATCGTTGCTCTTATGCTCCCGACCCCTTCGAAGAAGAACGTCGCGAGCGACAGCGCGGATTTCGGCCGCTACGCCGGTCTCGGACTGCAATTCGTCGTCACTCTGGCCCTCTTCGGCGGGCTCGGTTGGTGGCTCGACGGAAAGTGGAGCACGACGCCGTGGCTGCTAGTCACTGGCGTCTTTCTCGGAGCGATCATCGCCTTCATCGCGATCGTGAAGGCTGTGCCGCCGGCCAAGGCAGTGCATCCCACGCGGCCGTACTTGGAGGACGAGCCGGCGGACAAGACCGGCGACGACGAAGCGGACAAGTCCGGCGGCGATAAAAAACACGGCGACAAAAAAGACACGGCGACGAAGTAGACACGGCGACGAAAAAGACACGGCGACGAAGTAGACACGGCGACGAAAAAGACACGGCGACGAA
>JAWXBU010000141.1:0-25391 GCA_034440255.1 Planctomycetota bacterium
CCGCCGGCGCCGGCGGTATCCCGAATCCGAACGTCATGCCGACCGGGACTGTGACGGCTCCTCCGACCGTGGGCGACCTGTTGATCAGCGTGCCGGCCGGTGCCTGCACTTCACAACAAGTTTCCTCGCCGGGTGGCGGCGGTGCTTACTCCACGGATGGCGGAGCAGCTATCCCGGCGACGCCGACGCCTACTACGGATCCGTCCACGGGCAGCCTCTCGAACTTCCCCGCGGTCTTCGCGGCAGGTGGAGCGACAGGGGCTCTAGGAATCGAGCCTCCGGGCGCGCCCCCGGTGGTGCGTAGCCTCGTCCCCGAACTCGGCCTGCTCCGCGGCGGCGCTGGCGGTGGCGGTGGCGGACGTTCGATGTTTGGGACCGACGCGGGTGGCTTCCCGCCGATGTGCATGGGGCCGAGCGTGAACCTTTTGAACTTCCGCGATCACTCGGCCGCCGGCGGGGGCGGTGGTGGCGGCGCGATCGAGATCGAATCCGGTCGCACGCTCACGATCTCGGGTCTGCTCGACGCTTCGGGTGGCGACGGCGGCAGCGGTGCTCCGCCCCTCACGATCATCCCGCCGGAAACCCGCCAACGCGGTGCTTCTCCGGGCGGCGGCGGCGCTGGCGGTGCCGTGCGCGCGATCGCGCAGGTCATCGACCTGACCGGCACGACGCAAGTGCGCATCGACGTCGCGGGCGGCCTCGGTGGCTCGAACTACATCAACTGCCGCGGTGGAGCGGGCGGTCTGGGCCTGATCCGCATGGAAGCCAGCGTCGAGGTGCTCAGCGGCGCCAGCGAAGCCCCGCACATCAATCCCTCGGACCTGCTCACGGTCGGTCCCGAGGCGATCAACATCCTGTCGGTCGGCACGTGGCCTCAGCCCCGCCGCCGTCCGGAATCCTTCACGGGCGCCGTCTCGTGCTGGATCAAGCCGGCGGGGAACTTCTTCCAAGTGGTGTTCAAGGAAGACGACCTGCTCAATGTCGATCCGACACAGCGCTACGCCTGGAACATGGACATCCGCTACGACTCGGGCTCGGGCGAGCAGAACATCAAGTTCCGCGGTCCGGACGCGAACCTGCCGTTCACGCCGACCGGGGGGACGCCTGACTTCGAGGCCTTCCTCGGCAACACGCTCAACTACGGCATCCCGTTCAACCAGGGTTCGTACCTGGCCGTGCGTTTCCAGGGCGCGCAAGCGGTCGGCAATTTGAGCCAGCCGTGCAGCGTGTCCCTCGATCCGGTCGACGGCCAAGTGCTCGCCAACTCGCTCACGCCGTGGGTCCGCCACCCGAGCGATCTGAACGACTTCAGCCCGCGTCCGAACATGGTGCGTTTCTGCGTCGTGTTCGACACCTCGCTGGCGCTGTTCCCGAACTCTATTCCGTCGTTCATCAAGGGCGTCACGAACCTGAAGATCGCGGCGCAACCGGACTGAAGTCCTGGGCTCGACGCTTCCACGCGCCGCTGGCTTGCGTCGGTGGTCGCGTGCGCGAGGACGTTGCGGTCCTCGTCGTGGATGGTGTGGTGCGCGAGGTCTCGACTTCGCGCGCTGCTGTTTCGGGCTCGCCTGACGTCGAGCACATCGACCTCGGCGAAGTGTTGCTCGCGCCGGCCTTCGTCGACGCTCATGCACATCTCGAGTTGTCGGGGATGCGCGGTCGAGTCCCCGCCGGCGCCTCGTTCGACGACTGGATACGCAAGGTCATCCGAGCCCGTTCCGAGCGCACCGCGAGCGAGATCGAAGACGACACGCGGCACGGAGTCCGACGTCTGCTCGCGACAGGTACGACGTTGGTCGGTGACATCGACTCGTCGGGGGCCATCGCCCTGGCCTCGCGCGGAACGCCGCTCTGTGTGCGCCGGTTTCGCGAAGCGCTCGATGCCGGCGACACGGCGCGCACTGCATCCGTCGTGAATCGTGTCCGTACAGCGGACGTCGAGCGCGAGCGCTTCTGCGAAGGTCTCTCGCCGCACGCGCCGTACACGGTCAGCGCGGAACTGTGGCGTGCGCTCGGAGATGTCGCGCGCGAACGCGAATGGCCCGTCGCGATCCACTTCGCCGAAACGCGCGAAGAAGGCGAGTGGCTCGAACACGCGCGCGGTCCGTTGAGTTCGATCCTCGCGCATTCGCCGCGCACGAGCGGACTCGATGCCATCGAGCGCGCGGGGCTCTTGAATCCGCGCACAGTGCTCGTGCACGGGAATCACGCCACACCGGCCGAGCGCGAGCGGATCCGCGCGAGCGGCGCTGGCGTCGTCCACTGTCCCGGCACGCATCAGTTCTTCGGGCGCGAACCGTTCGATGCCGAGGCGTGGCTGCGGCTGGGTGTCCCGCTCGCGCTCGGCACCGATTCTCTCGCGAGCAACGACGACTTGGACATGGGCCGCGAGTTGGCGCTCTTCGCCGCGTCCCATCCGACGATCGCGCCGGAGCAATCGTTCGCCGCGGCGACCTCCAGCGGCGCTGCACTCCTCGGACTGGCCGGAAAATACGGCGAAATCCGCATCGGAGCCCAGGCCGATTTCAACACGTTCGACGTCGGGCGCGCGCGCGGGAAAGACGCCCTCGAAACGCTCGTCCGCGGTGCCGCACGGCTTCACGAGACCTACGCGAGCGGCTGTCTCGTGCGTCTGTGATACAACCTGCGACCCGCGCCCGCCCGCCTGAATCGGATGCCGATCCACGAAGAACCCGTGCTCGACCGCGAGAAACTCGCGGCACTCGCGCTGCTGAAAGGCGCGCAGCGTTTCGTCCTCGTCGGACACATGAAGCCCGACGGCGACGTGGTCGGCGCTCAGGCGGCCATGTGTCGCGTGTTGCAGGCGCTCGGCAAGGACGTCTGGATCATCAATCCCGATCCGCCCGAAGGTCGGTACGAGTACCTGTCGCGCGAAGTGAACTACGGCACGTACACGAGCGGTGAACTCCCGCTGCACGACGTCAGCGTCTTGCTCGATTTCTCCGAGCCGTCGCGCACCGGCGAGATGGAAGCGGCGTTGATGCGCGCGCCTTCGAAAAAGCTCGTCGTCGATCACCACATCCACCACGGCGGCGTATGGTGGGACGCGTGCTTCGTCGACGTGACTGCGGCTGCGACGGGATTGCTCGTCGCGCGCATCGCGAAAGCGCTGGACGTTCCGCTCGACGCGACGGCAGCGCGCGGCGTGTTCACGTCGCTCGTTACGGACACGGGTTGGTTCAAGTACAGCAACACTGATACGGAGACGTTTCGAGTGACGAGTGAATTGATCGCAGCCGGAGTCGTGCCGAGCGACATGTACCGCGCGATCTACCAGAGTCGCAGTCATGTGCACCCGGCGTACGTCGGGCGCTTGCTCTCGACGCTCGAGTACCACGCGGACAATCGGCTCGCGGTGATCCAACAGACGCTTCTCGATGCGACCGATCCGAACCTGGTCGACTCCGACGAGGTGCTCGACATCTTGCGCTCCGTGAAATCGATCGAAGTCGTGCTCTTCATGCGCGAACTGAAGGGCGGCGGCGTCAAGATTTCGGCCCGTTCCAAGAGCGATTTCGACGTGAACGCGCTGATGCGACGCTTTGGCGGAGGCGGCCACAAGAAAGCGTCGGGCGCGACGGTCGCAGGATCTCTGGACGACGTGCGCAAGAGCGTGGTCGCGTCCGCGATCACCGATTTCGAATCACCTGAAGGTCAGACCCACCGATGAAGGTCGCGATCATCTCCGACCTGCACAGCAATCGCGAGGCACTCGAGGCCGTGTTCGCGCACATCCGCGCTTCGAACGTGGACACGCTCTACTGCCTCGGCGACGTCGTCGGTTACGGGCCCGAGCCCGAGTTCTGCGTCGACCTCGTGCGCGGTCACGCCAAGTTGTGCTTGATGGGCAACCACGACGACGCGCTCTTGAACGACGCGTCCGATTTCAATCCACACGCGCGGATGGCGATCGAGTACACGCGCGCGCGCATGCAGCCGAAGTGGTACAGCGCCGGCGAGAAGAAGGCGCGCTGGGAGTGGCTCAGGAACCTGCAGCTCGTGCATCAAGAGGGCCGCTTCACGTTCGTGCACGGCAGTCCGCGCGATCCTGTGCGCGAGTACGTGCTGTCGACGGACGGCATCTTGAATCCGGAGAAATTGAGCGCCGTCTTCGATTCGTTCTCTGGCATCGCCGTCGGCGGACACACGCATCATCCGGGCGTCCACGACGATCAGATGAACTTTCACGATCTCGAAAAACGTGAAACGCGCACGTTTCGCTTCGAGGAGGGGCGCAAGTACTTCGTCAACGTCGGCTCGACCGGCCAGCCGCGCGACGGCGATCCGCGCGCGTGCTACGCGGTGCTCGAGGACACGCAAGTGACGTGGCACCGGATCGCGTACGACTACCGAGTGACGCAGAGGAAGATCCTCGACACGGGCGTCCTGTCGGACGTGTTGGCGCGTCGGCTCGCGATCGGCAAGTAGCTCTTTCGAACTCGAACGAGCTACTTCAATCCGACCATGTTGCGCATCACGGCGCGCAGGATCTGCGGATTCTTGCGCATGCGGCGCTGACTGTAGGCGCGCCAATCGGGGCCGAAGGGGACGTAGACGCGCACACGGTGACCTTGTGTTTTCCACGCGGCCCACAATTCCTCGCGCACGCCGAGCAGCACTTGGAATTCGTACGTCGAGGTGGCGCGGCCGTGGCGTTTCAAAACAGCGATGCAGCGCGCAGCCAAGTGTTCGTCGTGCGTCGCGAGCGACAGCCGCGCTCCTCGCGCGCACAGTTTTTCGACGCACGCGATGTACGCGTCGCTGATCGGCTTCGGTTCCGTGTGCGCGATCGCGGCCGGCTCCAGGTAGATGCCTTTCACCATCCGCACGTCCAGCGGACCCGGTTGCAGAGCGTCGATGTCGGCGAGCGTGCGGAACAGCCGCGCTTGCAGCACGATGCCGACGTTCGAATGGTGCCCGCGCAGTCTTTCGAAGACACGCAGCGTTCCGTCGGTGGTCGGCGCATCCTCCATCTCGACGCGCAGGAAGAGCCCCAATTTCGCCGTGTGTTCGGCGAGACGCGCGTACAGCTCGAAACACAAGTCCTCGCGAATCGAGAGACCGACGTGCGTCGGCTTGACCGACACGTAGCAGTCGAGTTTCTCTCTCGCGATCGCGCTCGCCGCTTCCTCGTAGTGCGCGACGACGGCTCGTGCTTCGGCTTCGTTCGCGATGCCCTCTCCGAGGACGTCGATGATGCCCGGGAAGCCGCGCCCCGCGAGCGACTTCAACCGCGCGATCGCGTCGCTCAATTCCTCACCGGCGATGTAGCGCGCGGCCAAGCGGCGCATCAACGGCCGCGGAACGAAGGGGAGTGTGCCGAGGACGACTTTGTGGATCACCGACATCGCGTAGGTCCGCTGTCAGAGCGGTTTCTGGCGCAGCAGTGTAGCGGCGCGAAGCGTGCGAAGAAGGCCCTCGTAGCCATGGATTCGGCCGGTAGGATGCGGGCGTGGCGAGAAGCGAGAACGAGGGGAATTCCAGCGCGGAGCGGCCTCTCGTCGTGCTCTCGACCGCTCCGGACGAAGCGGTCGCGAAACGAATTGCGCTCGCACTGCTCGAGCGACGCCTCGTGGCCTGCGTCAACATTCTGCCCGGCGCGACGAGCCTCTACCGCTGGGAGGGCGCCGTCCAGGAAACGCGCGAAGTCCTCTTGATCGCGAAGACCACGCGTGATCGCGTCGAGGCGCTCGAGGACGCTTTGCAGGAGCTGCATCCGTACGACACGCCGGAATTCGTCGTGCTCGAGCCTGAACACGTCGCGCCTCGCTACCAGGCGTGGCTCGCGGGAGAGACGCGATGAGATTCATCGCACTCGTCGGCGTGCTCCTCGCGTGCGCCTGCACGAAGCCGCGCCCGGGAATTCCGCCGCGCCATTTGCTGCTCGTCACGTGCGAGACGATGCGCGCCGATCACACGAGCGCGTATCTCTCGCTGAAGCCGACGACGTCTCTGCCTGCGACCGAAACCGAGCGTCGCGAAAACCGCGCGATGGGGCTCGATCACCTGGCCGCGTCGGGAGTCGTCTTTCGCACGTGCACGTCGCCGTCACCGCGCACGGTGCCGGCGCTCGCGAGCCTTTTCACTGGTGTTTCTCCGCGTTCCGCGCGAGTCGAAACGAACGACGAACGCGTGCCGGCCGACGTGCCGACGCTGGCGGAACTCTTCGTCGACTCCGGCTTTCGAACCGGCGCTTTCGTGACGCGCAGCCCATCCGGCGACATCCAAGCGAGCCTCGCGCGCGGCTTCGACGAGTTCACCACGTGCGCTGACGACTCCATGACCGTCGCCGTCGCTCTGGCGTGGTTAACGGATGATCCCGGCGACGGATCGCGACGCTTCACGTGGGTGCATCTGGCCGGCGCTACGCTCCCGTTCGATCGCGGCGCACACACGATCGACGTCGAGGAATTGCTCGCGCGCAAGGACTTCGGAGACGTGGCTAGCGACGCCGAAATCGGAGCCGGCGTGACCGATCCGAACGCATTCGACGAAACGCAGGTGCGCCGTTTCGCCGATCGCTACGGCAAAGAGATCGCGCGGACGACGCTCGCACTCGCGCGCCTGTTGCAGGAATCGTTCGACTACACGCGCCCCGGCGCCGAAGCGAGCGAAGTCTGGGCGCGCACGGTGTTCGCGTTCACCGCACCGAACGGCATGGCTCTCGGCGAAGACGGCGCAATCGGGCACGTCGAGCGTTGTCACGACGGGATGCTGCGCGTGCCGCTCGTGTTGCGCCATCCCGACAGTTTGACGGGTGAGCGCGTGTCCGACGCCGTCGTCGAACTCGCCGACTTGCTGCCGACGTTCGTCGAGTGGTTCGACCTCGCGACACCGGCGCATGTCGAAGGTCGCTCGTTGCTCGCGCTGCTCGACTCGTACGTCGAACGCCCGTTCGAACGGCGCCCGACCGTCTCGCGCATCGACGAGACAGCCGTCAGCGTGCGCGACGAACGCTGGCACCTCGTCGTCGAAAAATCGGTGGACGGGAGAAGCCTGCGCCTGTTCGAACCCGCGCACGATCCCGCCGAGCGCGAGGACGTGTCAGGCGCACATCCCGACGTCGTGCGCCGCCTCGCAGCAGCTGCGGAGCGTTCTGCGCCCCCGCGACACTGACCGTCGCGTTCATGGATCGGGGCAGCTGCAGTCCACGCTGAGGGACTGTGGGGCGCAACGACCTCGCCGGACACTCAAGCTTTCGGAATAACTTTCCGATCCAGAGCAGCATGTGGTTGCGCTGCATCCTGCCTCTGGCGTTGCTCTTCCAGCAACCGACTGCGCCCGTGGACGAGCCGGCGAGTTGGATCGATCCCGATCTGCGCGTCGAGCACTTCGTCGTCTACACGAAGCGCGTCGAAACCGGTCGCGCACCCACCGTCGACGTCGTCGGTTTCGTCGAGATGCGGCGGCGCGACGGTCGCACCGGCGTTCAACTCGAATGCGACTCGCGCTTTCTCGTCGGTTCCCTCGGCACCGACGCACGTCGCTCGGTACAGCGCGTTCTGCACGTCGAGAGTCCGACCGACCGCGGTCCACGTTGCATGTGGCGCGAGATCGGTCCCGGCACAGGTCGTTCGGTCGAAGCCGAGTGGTCGCGCGACGGCAACTCGCTCGAGATCTCCGAGTGGAGCGCGGGTCCGAAGCGCACAGGCACATTGATCGTTTCGAGCGGCGCTTCGATGCCGCTCTCGCTCGTCGAATTGTTGCGCGCGGGACAACTCACGTCCGGCAGCATCGTCGTCTTCGATCCGCTCGCACTCACACTGGAGCCGCTGTTCGTGAAAACGGTTTGGCTCGACGATTCGGAGGCGATCGGCGAAGACCCGGACGTCGACACAGCCTCGCTCGCGGCATTGCGCACCGTCGAGCTCGTGCGGCAGGACGGTTCGCTCGCAGGGAGATATCGTTTCCGCGGGCGCAGCTTGGTCGCGTTCCAATGGCAGGAGGGCGCGACATTCGCGCGCATCGTCGACGCCGCACAGTTCGAGAGCTTGTTGTCGCAACATGCCGAACCGCTCGTGAAATCGACGCAAACGCGCTGAATTCGCCGCGCCCTGGGTCCAGAGCGGTGGTTCGATCGGGGCGCGCTGGGTACGCTCTAGGGCTCGCGTCTGCGTACGCGGATCGATCCGATGCACCTCCGCACTGCCGCTCTACTCACTGCTCTCGCGATCCCGTTCGCGGGTTGCCGCTCGACGAGCGACTGGCGCGAGGAAGCCGACCGAGAAGCCTACGCGCTCGTGCAGTCGCGACGCTCGAAGTTGAGCCTCGACACGGGTGAATTCACGATCGAACCGGCCGCGGATTCGTTGCGCGCGCGTCTGCTCGACGGCCGAGCCGAATTGGTCGAGCCCTTGGCGCTGGTCGAAGTGCTGCAGATCGCCTCGGGGAACAGCCGGGATTATCAGCGGCAAAAAGAGCGCCTCTTCCTCGCCGCGCTCGACTTGACGCTCGAGCGTTGGCGCTTCGCGATTCAAAAGGGCGGCACGCTGAACGCGCTCGTCGAAGGCAGCGGCGACACGGCGGAACAAGCGACCGGCGACGCGAGTTTCTCGCTCGCGCGCCTGCTCGGCACCGGCGCGACCGTGATCGGCAGCTTGGGTTTGAACCTGACGCGCAGCTTGATCGGCTCGGATGGTTGGCATCCGACGAGCGACCTCGGCGTGTCGATCAGCCAGCCGTTGCTCGCCGGTTTCGGCGCGCGCATCGTCAAAGAGCCGCTGACGCAGGCCGAGCGCGATCTCGTCTACCAAGTGCGCGCCTTCGAGCGCTTTCGGCGCACGTTCGCGTTCGACGTCGCGAGCCGTTTCTATCGACTGTTGCAGATCGAGGATACGGTCGCGAACCAAGAGAACAACGTCGCGAACCTCGAGACCTTGTCGGCGCGCAACAAAGCGCTCGCCGAAGCGGGCCGATTGTCGGACATCGAACTCGGCCAGGCGCGTCAGAACGAACTGCGCTCGCGCAACGATCTCTTGAACGCGCGGCAGCGGCTCGACGACAGCCGCGACTCGCTGAAATTTTTCCTCGGACTGCCTATCCAAGTGAACTTGCCGCTCGATCCGACTGCGCTGGCCGAACTCGAACTGGGGAAGGACGCGCGCATCGACTACGACGAAGAGATCGCGACCCGTTTTGCGCTCGAGCACCGGCTCGATCACCAGACGGCGCTCGATCGCGTCGACGATGCGAGCCGTCGAGTCGAGGTCGCCGAGGACAATCTGCGCGCGATCCTGACGCTCAACGGCGATGCGCGACTCGTGAGCGAGGACGGCAAGCCGCTGAAGTTCGATCTGGACGACACGCAGTGGTCGGTCGGCGCGGAGATGCAGCTGCCCTTCGAGCGTCTGCCGCAGCGCAACGCGTACCGCAGTGCGTTGATCGCGCGCGAGGAAGCTCTGCGCGTGCGCGTCGAGAGCGAAGACCAGATTCGCACCGATCTGCGCGGCGATCTGCGCTCCGCACTGGCGCGTCGCGAGGGCTACGTCATCCAAGCCAACGCCGTTGCATTGGCCGAAGCGCGCATCGAAAGCACGCGCCTGAAGCTCGACGCCGGTCGAGCGGACACGCGCGATCTCTTGGAGGCTCAAGATTCGTTGCTCCAAGCGCAGAACGCAGTGACCAGCGCCCTGATCGAATACACTCTGGCCAGGTTGAATCTGTTCCTCGACATGGAACTGTTCACGATCGACACGAGCGGAATTCAACTCTCAGACGACGCGCTCGCCGGCAGAGACGTCGCGCCCGAGGAACGTCCATGAAAAACAAGAATCAAAGCAGCGCCAAGCTCTATTGGATAGGCGGGCTCGCTGTGGTCGCGGTCGGCCTGTTCGGTTACTTCGGAGGATGGTTCAAGGCTGAAGCAAAGGTGGCGATCAAGGGTGCGAGAGTCGAACGCGGTTCGCTCACGATCAGCGTGCTCCAGCGCGGAAATTTGGCGGCCAAGGACGCGGTCAGCATCAAGAGCGAGATCGAAGGTCAGTCGACGATCCTCGCGCTCATCAAAGAGGGTACGTTCGTCAAGCCGGGCGATCTGTTGGTCGAACTCGACTCGAGCGACTTGCTCGAGAAGAAAGTGGCACAGGACATCTCGTTGCAGAACGCCGAGGCTTCGTTCGCGAAGGCGAAGGCCAGCTTCGACATCCAAGAGAGTCAGAACAAGAGCGACATCGAATCAGCCGACCGCAAGCTCACGTTCGCGAAGATCGATCGCAACAAGTACCTCGAGGGCGATTTCGAGCAACTCAAAAAGGCGGCGAACGAGAAGATCATTCTGGCCGAAGCGGAGCGCGCGAAGTCGAAGGACACCATCACCTGGTCGAAAAAACTCTCGGAGCGCGGCTTCTTGACCAAGTCCGAGCTCGATCGCGACGAACTCGACTTTCAGCGCTCGGAGATCACCCTCGAGCAGGCGATCCGCGCGCGCGAGCTGCTCACGAAATACGACGATGTGCGCCGACGCGCGGAGTTGGACGCGAACCTTCGCGAAGCCGAGCGCGGACTCGAGCGCGCCGAACTGCAAGCGGCGTCGCGCCTGATCGACTACCAATCGGCGCTCGCGACGAGCAAGTCGAAGCTCGATCTCGAGAAGGAGAAGTTGCAGAAGTACATCGACCAGCTTTCGAAGGCGAAGATCCGCGCCAAGGATTCCGGGATGGTCGTGTACGCGCGCACCGAGGGCGGTCGCATGGGCGGCGGCGATCCGATCCAAGAGGGCACGCAGGTGCGCGAGCGCCAAGAGATCCTGACGATCCCGCGCACGAACGGACTCATCGTCGAAGCTTCTATCCACGAGTCGGTGTTGAAGCGCGTCGCGGTCGGCAATCGCTGCAAGATCCGCGCGGACTCCATCCCCGAGCGTGAGTTCGAAGGCATCGTGCAGTTCGTCGCGTTGCTTGCGGACAAAAACTCGTGGTGGGCGAATCCGAATCAACGCCTGTACCGCACCGAGATCCAAGTCGTCGAGCCCGACGTCGAGATGCGACCGGGCATGTCGGTCAGCATCGACATCCTGTCCGACTCGGTCGCGGACTGCCTGTCGATCCCGCTGCAGGCGATCGTGCTCGACAAGGGCAAGACCACCGCGTTCGTCGTCAAGGGCACTGGTCACGAACAGCGCGACGTGAAGGTCGGCCGCAGCAACGACGCGAAGGTCGAAGTGCTCGCAGGCCTCGTCGAAGGCGAGGAAGTGCTGCTCGCGCCGCCGCCTGGATTCACGCCGACCAGCGCCGATGAAACGCAAAAGGCTGCGTCCGATGCAGCTGGCTTGCGCGCGGGTGCGGCCGGTGCGAGCGGCGGGCAAAACGTCCCGGCCGGGATGGGCGGTCCGACTGGAATGGGCGCACCGCCCTCCGCGCGTGGCGAGGCCGCCACCGGCGCCGACAGTGCGACGCCGAGTGCTGCGGGCGACGGCACACAACGCTCCACGCGCCCAGGCGGCGATGGGCAGAGCCGTCGGCGTCGACCGCCGTCGGACGGCAGCGCTCCTGTCGGCAGCGCCACGGCGCCGAACGGCAGCGCCACGGCGCCGAACGGCAGCGCCTCGGCGCCGAACGGCGACGCGCAAGCGCCAGGATCCGCGACCGGCGGCAGCAGGCTCGACAAAGACAAGCTTCAAAGCGGCGGCGGCACACCTGAAAAAGAGGCAGAGGGCGGCGGCGCTGCGACTCCGGGCGGCAAGCGTGACTGAGCGAATCGAAGCGCCTCCGGTCGCCGAACTGAACGCAGTGACGCGCCTCTACCAGATGGGCACGAATCAAGTGCGCGCACTCGACGCGTTCTCGTTCGTGTTCAAGAAGGGCGAGTACTGGTCGATCATGGGCTCGTCGGGTTCGGGCAAGTCGACGTTGCTCAACATTTTGGGCTGCATCGATCGACCGACGTCGGGCTCGTACAAAGTGCGTGCGGAAGAAGTCGCGACGCTCGACGACGACGATCTGTCGGACTTGCGCAGCCGCCACATAGGGTTCGTGTTCCAGAGCTACAACCTGATCCCGCAGTTGAACGTGCTCGAGAACATCCTCGTGCCGCTCTTCTATCAGGACGACCCGCCGCCGGATGGGGAAGAGCGCGCGATTCGCTTGGCCGAGCGCGTCGGGCTCGGGTCCAGGCTCGACCACCGACCGATGGAGTTGTCGGGCGGACAACAACAACGCGTCGCGATCGCGCGCGCGCTCGTCAACGATCCGGCGATCGTGTTGGCTGACGAAGCGACGGGAAATCTCGACAGCAAGACGGCGCTCGAGATCTTGGACTTGTTCGACGAACTACACGCGGAGGGCAAGACCATCCTGCTCGTGACGCACGAAGCGAGCGTCGGTCGGCGTGCCGAGAGAACCTTGCGACTGCGCGACGGCAAGATCGACGAAGTGCTCGACAACCGCGGCGGAGCGCATCCGTGAACGGCACTTTCTCACGCACGGTACGCCTGGGTGTGCACAGTTTGCTGCTGCACAAGTTGCGCAGCGTGCTGACCACGCTCGGCGTCATGTTCGGCGTGTCGTCGGTCATCGCGATGCTCGCGATCGGCGAAGGCGCGGCCAAGAAAGCGCAGGACCAGATCCGCGCGCTCGGCAGCCAGAACGTGATCATGCGCAGCGTCAAACCGCCCGACGACGTGGTGTCGGGGCGCGAGACGACGCGCATTTCGAGCTACGGCCTGCTCGATCTGGACCTGTTGCGCGCGCGCACGACCTTTCCCGGCGTCAAGCGCGCGATCCCAGTGCGCCAACTGCAGCAGGAAGTGCGACTCGGAGCGCGCGCTCTCAATCCGCGCGTCTTGGCCACGATCCCGCAGTACATACAGGTCACAGGAAGGCCGCTCGCCGAGGGGCGCTTCTTGTCCGACGAGGACGAGCGTCGCGTCAGCAACGTGTGCGTGCTCGGTTACGAAGTGGCGCGCTTTCTGTCGCCGTTCGAATCGTCGGTCGGTCAAGAGATCAAAATCGGCGCCGACTACTTCACGTGCGTCGGCGTGCTCCTGCCGCGTGTGCCGCTCGGCAGTGACCAACCTCAACCCGGTGCCGACGTGACCGGCGAGGTGTTCCTGCCGCTCGAGACGGGACGCAAGTGGTTCGGCGACGTGCAGGTCAAGATCCGCAGCGGCTCGCGCGACATGGAAGAAGTGCAACTGCACGAGGTGATCGTCGAGGTCGACGATCCCGCGAACGTGCTGCTGGTCGCTGCTGCGGCGCGGTACATGCTCGGGAGCCAGCACAAGCAGAAGGACTACGAAGTCGTCGTGCCGCTCGAGCTGATGCGCCAGGCCGAAGAAACGGCGCGCACGTGGACGATCGTCTTGGGCGCCATCGCCGGGATTTCGCTTCTCGTCGGCGGCATCGGCATCATGAACGTCATGCTCGCGACCGTCACGGAGCGCACGCGCGAGATCGGCATCCGTCGCGCACTCGGTGCGAAGAAGCGCCACATCACGACGCAGTTCTTGGTCGAGTGCGTGATCCTGTCCGTCGGCGGCGGATTATTGGGCGTCGGACTCGGATTGCTGATCCCGCTCTACGTCGAGAAGAACCACGACTTGCCCGCGATCATCAAAGCTGCGGATCCGATCCTCGCGTTCGGCATCTCGGCGCTGATCGGAATCGTGTTCGGGCTCTACCCCGCGTGGCGGGCGGCCAACATGGATCCGGTCGAAGCGTTGCGGCACGAGTGATGCGCGCTCGACACGCCGCTCAGGGATTGCGCAGAACGGCGATTTCACCCTGACGTGCGTAGTCGATGGCCTCGGCGAGGATGCGCGCCGTCTCTTGCGGTGCGTGGAAGCCCATCGAGTTCTCGGCGGCGACGTAGTCCATCCGCCACTGTGCCTTGCGCTGCAGGTCGCGCGGAATCTTCAGCGCCTCGTCGGTCGCGCCGGCTTCACTGGCCTTCGCGATCGCACGGATCAGACTGACCGTCGCCTTTTCGGCACTCTCCAAGAGCTTGCTCGTGCGCTTCTGAATCGTGTCGACGCGCGCGAGGATCTCCTCCTCGGGGTAGCGGTGACAGACCTCGCAAGAACGAGAGACGTTCAAGAGCGGGCTCTGCACGTGATGGTCGGAGACTTTCACGGCGCCCTCGCGCACGTACGGCATGTGACAGTCGGCGCACGCGACGCCGCTGCGCGCGTGGATGCCCTGGCTCCACATCTCGAACTCCGGGTGTTGTGCCTTCAGCGCCGGAGCACCCGACTGAGCGTGTTTCCAATCTGTCCACCCGACTTCGTCGTAGTACGCCTCGGCCGCGTCCATGCCCAATCCGTTCGCCCACGGGTAGGTCACACGTTTCTTCGGCGGTGCGAAGTAGTACTCGACGTGGCACTGGCCGCACACGAGCGAACGCATCTCCTGCCGGCTCGCTTCCGCATTCGGATCGTAGTCCGCCTTGCGAGAGCCGGCGCGCCAGCGCTCGATGCTCGGGAAGTGCGGGAGAGCTTGCGGCGACCGCGCCAGAGACGCGATGCCTTCCATGAACGCGGGCTTGGTGACGCGCAAGCGCATGGATTCTGGGTCGTGGCAGTCGATGCAAGAGACCGGATGCGAAACGAGCTTCGTCGCTTCGTCGAAGGGCATGGCGCAGATCTCGGCGAAACCCGCGAAGAGTTGCGCTTTGCCGTTCACGGACGTGAGCGCATCCGCGAGCGTGCCCGCAGCGCCTGCCTTCAATCCGGCCGTGCGGTACGCAACCGTGTTCGATGCATGACAGTGCATGCACGAGCCGGGCTGCTTGGCCTTCGTCACGCGCTCGGTCTCGCGTTGATCGGAGAGCATGTACGCGTGCCCGCGCTCTTCGCGGTAGTCGATCGAGAACGAGTAACCGTCGAACAGATCGCGAAGGCGCGGATCCGAGTCGAGCTTCTGAATCGCCTCCGAGCCGCCGAAGCGTGTGTGCGAGATGTCGACCGTGCGCTTGTACGAATCGAACTGCCGCGGGAAGTTCTGACCCCAGACGGCCGGATCCACGGTGGTCTCGTCGATGTCGACGATGCGCAGGACCTGCTCGCGGGCCTCGTTCTTGCGCTCGTGGATGTTCTCCAAGAGCAGCATGACGCCCACGGTGGCGAGAGCGACAACGGCGACGAGCGCGAATAGGGTTATTGTTTTCATCGGGTCGTTTCGGTCGTTCGATCTGGAGAAGAGCGCAGGTTCAGGTCCGGTCAGCGCGCGGGGCCGTGACCGACGTCGGCGTGACATTGCACGCAGTTGGGCGTGTCTTCGAAGTCGGAATCGGCACGCGGCGACGCGATGTGCGACACGAGGTCCGTGTGGCAGCGGATGCAGTTCTCGCGCACGTCGAGGAGATCCTTGGCCGTGATGCGGATCGGTTCGTGGAAGTCGTTCAGCGTGAATCCCTTCGAGTGCCGCCAACCGTGGTCGACCTTCGTCAGGTACTTGCGCACGAAATCGTGCGGCGTGTGGCAGTCGTTGCAGTTCGCGTGAGCGTGGTGCGCCGCTTTCTGCCAGCCGTCGTACTGCTCGCGCATCACGTGACAGTTGACGCAGGCTGTCGGATCGTCGGAGAGATAGCTCGTTCCCTTCGCGACGACGAACGTGTGAGCAGAGACTCCCACGAAGACGCCCAGAGCTATGCCGAGGACAACGACTGCGTAGCCCAATGTGCGTGAAGGTGTCTGCACGATTGCGCCTCGACGTGTGTCGCTCGAGACGAGATCGAAGCCTAACTGATTCCGATCCGCGCAACCATGCATGGAACTGCGGACTCGTGAGCAAGTCACGCGAGCGGCGCACGCAACGCTAACGCTTGCGCGAGGTGCTGTGGCCGTACGAGCGCCTCGTCCTCGAGATCGGCGCATGTCCGCGCGACGCGGCGCAACGATTGGATCGCGCGCGCGGATAGTCCGCGTTTTTTCACGGCGGCTTGCAGCAGCGTGCGGCCTGGCGCATCGAGCGGCGCGACGAGATCGAGCGTCTTCGCGTCCAGCGCGAAATTCGGCCCAGCTTGCCCGCGTTCGATCGCGCGTGAGCGAGCGCGCACGACTTGACTGCGCAGCCGGTGCTCCGCGAACGAAGTCTTCGAAACGCTCTCTCGCACCGCGTCCGTGTCCGGCGCCAATTCGTCCAGCGTCGGCGGCGTGACCTCGACTACGAGGTCGATCCGATCGAGCAGCGGTCCCGAGATGCGCTGCCGATAGCGCGTGACGAACGTCGGCGCACAGGTGCACGGCACGCGCGGATGGCCTCGATAGCCGCACGGGCACGGATTCATCGCTGCGACCAATTGGAAGCGCGCCGGCAGTTCGACGCGGCGCGCTGCGCGACTGATGGTGATGACGCCCGACTCGAGCGGTTGACGCAGGGCTTCCAACACTTCGCGCCGGAATTCGGGCAGTTCGTCCAGGAACAGAACGCCGCCGTGCGCGAGCGAAATCTCGCCTGGGCTGACGTGGGATCCTCCACCGACGAGCCCGGCGTAACTGGTCGTGTGGTGAGGCGCACGGAACGGTCGCTCACGCGCGAGCCCACCCGGCCAACGTCCGGCAGCCGACAGCACGCGCGTGATGTCGAGTCGCTCTTCGAACAGAGGTGCCGGCAACAAGCGCACGAGCCTTCGCGCGAGCATCGTCTTGCCCGCGCCCGGCGGTCCGATGAAGAGCATTCCGTGCGCGCCCGCGGCAGCGACCGCGAGCGCCAGTTTCGCATCGCCGAGACCGCGCACGTCGTCCAGCGAGGGCCCGCTCTCGACGACGGTATCGAGCGCATCGGGGACGGTCAGACGCTGCAACGGCGGGCCGACGCCAAGGATGTGTCCAACCACTTCGCCCAAGTTGCGCGCGCCGAAGACTTCGAGGCTTTCGACGGCCGCCGCTTCGGCTGCGGTCGCCGGTGGAGCGAACAGTCGCTTCACGCCCCGATCACGCGCCGCCATGGCTGCTGCCAAACCGCCGGCGACCGCGTGCAAGCGTCCGTCGATGCCCAATTCGCCGAGGAAGATGGTGTTTTTCAGTGCCTTGGCCTCGAAGTGTCCGGCCGCAGCTGCGGCGGCGAGCGCGACCGGCAGATCGAGGATTTCACCCGACTTGCGGCGCGCGGCGGGCACCAAGTTGATGAACAGTCGACCTTGCGGAAGAGACAGTCCGGTTTCGGTCAGCGCGCACTCGAGGCGCCCCTTGCTTTCGCGCAGGACGTTGTCGGGCAGGCCGGTCAAG
This sequence comes from Planctomycetota bacterium, assembly GCA_034440255.1. GTDB lineage: Bacteria > Planctomycetota > UBA1135 > UBA1135 > JAEUIA01. The sequence goes on from JAWXBU010000141.1 coordinate 17,183, forward strand.
ACGATTTCGGTGCGTTCGCGGTCGAGCGCGTCGAAGCGTGCCTCGACCGTCACGAGTTCCGCGCTCGCCCCGAGGAGCGACGCACCGAGGGAGCGCACTGTCTTCACACTCGTACAGACTGGCGTCCTGCGAATCGGTTGCGGTCCGCCTGCGATTTTTCGGTCACGAACCGTGAGTCGCGCTCGAACGGCGCTTGCTCGGGCGCGGAAGCTCGGCGATGCTCGCGTCTCCTAGAAAGCACAGGAATCCCCCGATGGACACTTACTACAAGCCCACTGATCTGGCCCGTTTTCCCGAGATGGGCGAGAACGCGCCCGAACTCGCGCAGTCGTTTTTCGCCTGGTACGGCAAGGTCTTCGCCGACGGTGCGTTGACCGCGCGCGAGAAATCGCTGATCGCGCTCGCCGTCGCGCACGCCGTGAAATGTCCGTACTGCATCGACGCGTACACGCAGGACACGCTTTCGAAAGGCTGCGACCTCGATCAACAGACCGAAGCCGTGCACGTCGCAGCGGCGATCACGGGCGGAGCGGTGCTCGTGCACGGCGTGCAGATGCGATCAGTCGCGAAGAAACAGGGAATGTGAGCGAGTGACGCCGCCGCCTGACGGAGCAAAGTTGCTCGAGACGCTTGTCCAAAGCGGGTCGCCGCTCGCGTCCGGCGCAGCGCAGTTGCGCGTGTTGGAGCGCCTTCCGATCGTCGATCGCCACGGCGCCAGTTTCGATGCGCACATCGCGTCGACGAGCCTGCGCGAGCTGCGCGCCTCGAAGATCGACGTGTTCCAGATCAATGTGGGCAAGCTGTGCAATCAGACGTGCGCGCACTGCCACGTCGACGCGGGGCCGACACGCACGGAAGCGATGACGCGCGATACGGCCGAACTCGCGATGCGCGTGCTCGCCACGACCTCGATTCCGACCGTTGACATCACGGGCGGTGCGCCCGAGTTGAACGCGAACTTCCGCTACCTGGTCGAAGAGTCGCGGCGCTTGGGCCGACACGTGGTGGATCGCTGCAATCTGACGATTCTCACGACGGCACGCGGAGCGGATTTGCCTCAATTCCTTGCTCGAAATCGGGTGGAAGTCGTTTGTTCGCTGCCGCACTATCGCGAGCTCTCCACCGACAAGCAGCGCGGCGAGGGTGTGTACGCGCGCTCGATCGAAGCGCTGAAGATGTTGAACGCGGTCGGCTACGGGCAGGGGACAGGCTTGCGGCTCGTGCTCGTCACGAATCCCGTCGGCGCGATCTTGCCGAGTTCGAGTCACGACGCCGCGTTGCGCGAATGGAAGGACGCGTTGCGTCGAACACACGGAATCGAGTTCGACGATCTCTACACGATCACGAACATGCCGATCAGTCGCTTCCTCGAATGGCTCGAGCGCACGGGCAACCTCGAGAGCTACCTGCAGCGCCTCGTCACGGCGTTCAATCCGATTGCGGCGCAAGGTGTGATGTGTCGCAACACGTTGAGCGTCGGTTGGGACGGGCGGCTCTACGACTGCGACTTCAATCAGATGCTCGAGCTCGAAGTCGGCGACGGTGCGCCGCGCCACTTGCGCGATTTCGATCTCGCGTCGCTCGAAGGCAGGCGCATCGTGACGAATCGACACTGCTTCGGTTGTACGGCGGGCGCCGGAAGTTCGTGCGGAGGACAGACGACATGACGAATCAAGAACGAACGGCTGCGTGGGAGCGACGTGCGCGTTCGACGGTCGACGTCGTCCAGGAAGTCGCGCGAAAAGGCCTTGTTTTCAGCCTGATTCTTGCCGTCGGTTGTCACACGCCGCGCGATCCGCAGAAAATTCCGCTCTCCGAACTACCGCCGTTGAATCGAGCGCTCGTGAAAGAATCCGAGACGATCGTGGCGCCCGACATCCAGCTCGATCGTCGCGCCAGAACCGAAGACATCGTGATCTGTGGCCGCCGTGTCGCGATCGGAACAGAGGTCGTGCTGTGGACCGAGCCGCCCTTCTACGACGCGTCGAAAACCGAGCCGCGTTTCGCGAAGCCCGATCCGTCGAGACCGCCGAAATTGCGCTACCAACCTGGTCGCGTGCGCAAGCAGCCGAATCCCGAGTTCGTCGGAGCTCCCACTGGTGGCGAGCCGGACACGCGAACCATCGAACAACGCGAAGAGTCGATCGTCGCGGAAATCCTCGTACGCCGGGACGAGACGGATCCTCTGAAGTTGCGCAACGTCGTCGATCAGTTCGTCCTGCACTTCGACGTGTGCGGCATTTCGCGCACGTGTTTTCGCGTGCTGCAGGACGAGCGCAATTTGTCCGTGCACTTCCTGCTCGACGTCGACGGCACGCTCTATCAGACGCTCGATCTGCGCGACACGACGTGGCACGCGACGAAATCGAACACGCGCTCGATCGGCATCGAGATCGCGCAGATCGGCGCCTATTCCGCTCACAACGCGTGGCGCTTGGATGCGTGGTACGAAGAGGACGAGCACGGCACGCAACTGACGTTTCCCGCTCGCATCCAGGAAACCGGAATTCGCACACCGAATTTCGTCGGTCGCACCGCGCGTCCACGACGCCTGATCGGTCGCATCCAAGGCGAGACGCTGCAGCAGTACGACTTCACGCCCGAGCAATACGCAGCGCTCGTGAAACTGTCCGCCGCGCTTTGTCGCGAGTTCCCGCAGATCCGTCCGGAGGCTCCGCGCGACGAGAACGGCTTCGTACTCGATCGCGTGATGGATCACGACAGCTGGCGGAGTTTCGCCGGCATCCTCGGTCACTATCACGTGCAAGAAGAAAAGATCGATCCCGGTCCCGCGTTCGATTGGGAACCGTTCCTCGAAGCGGTTCGTGTGCAGATCAGTCTCCCATGAACTTCAGAGAGGCGCACTTCGTCGCGGACCCGTTCTGCGAGTGCGATGATCTGATCGAGGAATGAAATCGTCTTTTCGTCCGTCTGCGAATTTCGCAAGTGTTCGAACTCCGCAACGAGACCGGTGGCTCGAATGCAGTTGAATTTCGCGTCACTTCGCCAGTCGATTCGACACAGACGACGGAAGCGCGGATCACCTGCATTGGGAAGAATGCGTCGAAGGATGGTCTCTGGGTCTCCGATCGAAACCTCAGCCAGGCCAAGTGCGTTTTGGAGCTCGATGGTGAGTGCCGTCTCGATCACTCGAGCGCGCGACGCAGCACGCCGCTGCACCGCTGCAGCTTGTCTTCGGCTTCGAGCCGCGACAGCGAGCGAGCGCGCATCAGCACCGCGATCTTCACTCCACCGCCGGCGGCTTCGAGCAAGTGTTCGGCCTCGGCGCGATCGACTTGCGCGAGCTTCGCGACCAATCCGATGCCGCGTTGCCACAGCTTCGCGTTGCCGCGCGTGTTCACGTCGACCATCAAGTTGCCGTGCACTTTGCCGAGGCGCACCATCGCGAGCGTCGTCACCGTGTTGAGCACGAGCTTCGTCGCCGTGCCGGCTTTCATGCGCGTACTGCCCGCGACGACTTCGGGTCCGGTGATCACGCGGATCGAAACATCGGCTGCATCGGGGGCTTGATCTTTCGGCACGCACGCGAAAAAAACGGTCGCGGCGCCGCGTGAGCGTGCTTCGCGGATCGCGGCGTGCACGAACGGCGTCGTCCCACCAGCTGCGATTCCGAACACGACGTCGAGCGGGCCGACGTTGCGCTCACGGATCACATGCGTTCCATTGTCGCTGGAATCCTCGGCATTTTCGACGGCACTCGTCAGCGCGCGCTCACCGCCGGCGATGATGCCTTGCACCATCTTCGGATCGGTTTGGAACGTCGGCGGACATTCCGTCGCGTCGAGGACGCCCAAGCGACCGCTCGTTCCCGCGCCGACGTAAAACAGGCGACCGCCGCGCGCGAGTCGATCGGCGACCAAGTCGATCGCGCGCACGATGTCGTGTTTGGCTACAGCCACAGCGTGAGCGACGTGCGCGTCCTCGGCATTGATCGCGTCGAACGCAGCCGCCGTCGACAACGTGTCGAGCGCGAGCGTGGCCGGATTCGGACGTTCGGTATCGAAGTGACTGCGATCGAAAGCGAGCGGATCGCGTGCGCTCACGATGCTTCTCCCTCACGCGCGCGCGAAAAACGTTGGCCGGGTGCCCACATGCGTCCACCGACGGATGCGCCTCCGTCGATCACGAGACATTCGCCCGTGACGTATTCGCACGCGGGCGAGAGCAACCACAAGCATTGCGCTGCGACTTCGTCGGCGTGCGCGAAACGTCGCAACGGAATCTGCGCTTCGATCGCGGCTTTCGCTGCTTCATCAGGCCACAAATTGGCGCGCGCTCCGTCGGATTCGAACGGTCCGGGCGCGATCGCGTTGACGCGCAAGTTGTGGCGCGCCCATTCGACTGCGAGCGAACGCGTCATCGCCAAAACGCCGGCTTTCGCGCTGGCCGAGTGCACGACGCCTGCCATCCCGGTCCACGCGTACGTCGCGACGATGTTCAGGATCTGACCGCTCTGCCGCGCGATCATCGCTTTGCCGAAGTGTTGCGAGCAGTAGAACGTTCCGTCGAGCACGATTCCGAGCACGGCGCGCCACGCGTTCGACGACAGGCGTTCGGCCGGGCACACGAAATTGCCGGCGGCGTTGTTGACGAGGATGTCGACGTGCCCGTGTTTTGCGACGATCGCGGCCGCGGCCTCACGCACGAGCTTCGCTTCGCGCACGTCGAGGACGAGGCTGTCCGCCTTCCAATTCTCGGCGCGAGCTTCGGTGAGAAACGCCTCGTGGTGTTCGCGCGTGCGCGAGGCGATCACGACCGTCGCGCCCAGCGCCGCAAGTCCCCGACTGATCTGCAGCCCGAGCCCCGTGCCTCCGCCCGTGACGACGGCGACGCGGCCGGCGAATGTGTTCGCGGGCAACCATCGCGCAGATTCGGGGATCGTCATCGCGCGTTCGAGCTTATGTCGCGCAGGGAGCGCGCTCAATCACGCGTTCGCCGGGAATCATGAGTGTACGGAGCCAGAGCAATATTTCCCCGATGCGCGGATCGTGTACACACGATCCGCGCATCGGGGAAATATTGCTCTGGCTCCGTACACTCATGATTCCCGGCGAACGCGCCGACTCAATCGTTCGGACCGCGGAACTCGACCCGACCGCCGGCGGGCAGATTCAGGTCAGGCAGATCGCGCTTCAGCTCGTCGAAGATCTCGCGCAACTCTTTGCGATCCTGCACCTCGAGGCGCGGCGTGATCTCGATCGCAGTCACCACGTTGCCGTTGGAATCGCGCTCCTCGTGCACGCTCAACGTCGTGCGCTCGTCGGTTTCCCTGCGGATCCAGCGCATCACGTCCTGCGTGTCTTGCGAGCCACGCAATTCCACGCGGACTTTGAACGCCGGCTTGTGCATGTGGTGATCCGGCGCATCGGGAGCAGGCGCGGCGGAGTCTTCGTTCCAATGCAACTCCATGCTCTTGACCGGACCGCGGCGCGCCCACTCGTTCGGCGCGGCGATCGCGGCGACGATGAGCAGCCCGACCGCTCCGATCCCGGCGATCACGAGCAGCGCCAGCGCGATCGCGCAGCCGGCGAAACCGCTCAACTTGGTCTTGCCTTGTTCGCCGCTCTTGAACGCGAAAAACACGGCGACCGCGAGGACGACGGCGAGCAGCAGGAACGCGAGGAGCACGAAACCGAACATCGGAAAGCGCATGGGGGGTAGGCCTTGGTCGGGAATCGGAAAGACGGCCGCACCTCTTCTCGCGTGCGGGCCATTCATTCTGGCCAAATCACTGATCTCCTGCGTGTTCGAGGCAAGCTAGACTCTCGGCCCGAATCGCCGCCCGAAGCGCGGGTGGGCGAGCCAGACCGTCCCTGCGAGCACCCTCATGCAAGCCCTCTCGAGCTACGTCCTCGGCCGTTGGATCCAAGGCACCGACAAGCCCGTCACCCTCGAAAATCCCACGACGGAGGCTGCACTCGCGACCGTCGGTTCGGGCGGCTTCGATGCCAAGAGCGTGCTGGCTTTCGGCCGCGACAAGGGCGGCCCTGCATTGCGCAAGCTGACGTTCGCCGAGCGCGGCAAACTGCTCGCCGGACTTTCTGCGGCGATCCACGAGAAGCGTGACGAGCTCATCCAACTGGCGCTCGAGAACGGCGGCAACACGCGCGGCGATGCCAAGTTCGACATCGACGGGGCGACCGGCACGCTGATGTTCTACGCCGGACTCGCCGAGAAACTGGGCACGCGTCCGTTCCTCGTCGACGGCGACGGCATGCAACTCGGCCGCACCGCGCGCTTCTGGGGACAGCACGTTTACGTCACGCGACCCGGCGTCGCGGTGCACGTCAACGCGTTCAATTTCCCGGCGTGGGGGATGATGGAGAAGATCGCGTGCTCGTTCCTCGCCGGCATGCCCGTGATCGAGAAACCAGGCACGCCAACGGCGCTCGTCGCGTGGCGCATCGCGCAGATCGTCGTCGAGAAAGGCCTCTTGCCCGAAGGCGCGTACCAATTCGTGTGCGGTTCGCTCGGCGACATGTTGGACCACATGGGAGCGCAAGACGTGCTCGCCTTCACTGGCAGTTCGGCGACGGGTGCGAAGCTGCGCGGCAACGCCAATTTGGTGCGCCACAACGTGCGCGTGAACATCGAAGCGGACTCGTTGAATGCGGCGGTGCTCGCGCCCGACGTCGACGCGAGTGCGGAGACGTACGGACTGTTCCTCTCCAATGTCGCGCTCGACATGACGCAGAAAACAGGCCAAAAATGCACGGCGGTGAGGCGCGTGCTCGTGCCGGCGGAGCGCGTGAAGGACGTCGTCACCGATCTCGTCGCGCAATTGTCGCGCACCAAGGTCGGCGATCCGTCGGACAAGGACGTGCGCATGGGACCGCTCGCGTCGCGCTCGCAATTCGAGGACGTGACGAAGGGCATCGAGCGTCTCGCGAAGCACGGCACCGTCGCGACCGGCGGTGCGCAACGCTCGAGCGCGAAGGGTTTTTTCGTCGCGCCGACCGTGATCGTCGCTCGCGACGCGCGCGATCCGGCCTTCCACGCCGAGGAAGTCTTCGGTCCCTGCACTGTGGTGCTGCCGTACTCCGGTGACGCGCTCGAAGCGGCGCAGATCGTGAATCTGGGCGGCGGCGGACTCGTGTGCAGCGTCTACGGCAACGACTCCAGCTGGACGGATCGTTTCGTGCTCGAAGCAGCTCCCTGGCACGGCCGCATCTGGATCGGCAGCGACAAATCGGCCGAGCAAGCGCTCCCGCCGGGCATGGTCTTGCCGATGATGATCCACGGCGGTCCGGGTCGCGCGGGCGGCGGCGACGAGCTCGGGGCTGAGCGCGGACTGCATTTCTACATGCAGCGCACCGCGTTGCAGGGTTTCAAAGGTGCGCTCGAAGCCAGCTTCGGCAATGCACCGAGCGCCGCGAAGGAATCGACGGCGACGAAGGCGTGATCGCACCCGGCGGCGCGCCTCAATCTCGGCCGGTTTTCGGCGTGCGTCGCGCTGCCGGCAAGTACTCGTCGCGGTGTTCTTGCCACCACTTCTGCCACGCACTTCCGTTCGTTCCGAAGCGTTGACCTGTCAGACGCGTGAGTGCGAGAGCCGCGTCCCACGCCTCGATCGCGACTGGAATCGAACTCGTGCCCGCGACGCCGACGTCGAAAACGACGCCGGTGGTGAGCATCTCGACGATCGGATTTGCGACCGACGCGCCCTGCGCGATCTCGAGGTCGTAGTCCTTCACATATGCGGTCGAGAGCCCGGAATAGAGGTTCGCGCGCACCGGTCCGCCGCTGCCGCCGGCGGATGGTGCCGGCGCCGACGCGAGCAAAACGGCGATGAGCGGTTCGACGGCTTCGCGGTAGCCCATGCGGCCGAGAGCTTCGGCGGCGCGCGCGCGCAGCTTGCCGTTCGGACCCGCGAGCGCGAGCACCACCGCTCCGCACGCCGCCGGATCGCGTGCGTCCCGCAGCGCGCAAATCGCTTCGTCGCGCACACCCAGCGCCGGATCGAGGACAGTGCGCACGGCGAGTTCTCCGAGCGCACGTCCGCGCTCCAAACGCCGCAACGCGAAACACGCGAAGGCGCGTCGTGTCGTGACGCCGACCGACAATTCGCGCGTCAAGTCGACCAGCAGTCGGTTCGCGAACGGTGAAGCTCTTTGGTCGGCCGTCGGCGCCCCAATCGCGTCGGCGGCCGCGCGTTTCACGGTCGCAATCTGCTGTTGCGCGTCGATCG
>JAWXBU010000142.1:0-17945 GCA_034440255.1 Planctomycetota bacterium
CCAAGGCAATTTCTCGCTCTTGACGGTCACGTCGCAGCTGGCGCAAACCGGCGCTAGCGGCCGTGTTCAAGAAGGACACGACCTGGCGACGGGCACGACGGTCACGGTGCTCGCGGGCACGTACACGGAGAACGTCGTCGTCACGAAGCGCATGACGCTACAAGGCGTCGGCAGCGGCGGAGCGGCTGTGTCCGGCAACCCGGCGACGGACACGATCATCGCGGCGGCTAGCTCCGGTTCGCCGGTCATCGACCTGCAGATCGGCGGACTCACGTCCGTCCTGCGTCAGACGGTGAAGGACCTGCGCGTGCAGGGCGGTTCGGACGGCATCCGCATCGCGTTCAGCCCGGCCGACCACTTCACGTTCCAAGGCGTGAACGCGAGTTCGAACTCGAACGGCATTTCCTTCAACTCGACCGGAACGAGCGACGACATCAAGGTGACGTCGTGCAACATCCAGAACAACAGCAACACGGGTCTGCGCGTGGCGTCCGCGATGACCTCGTTCACGAACCTGGACGTGACGGGCGGCTCGATGAGCGGCAACGCCACGGCGGGCTTCGGGTTCAATCCCAGCGGCAACGTCACGTGCGTGGGTAACAACCTGAGCTTCGTCGGAACGACGTTCGCCAACAACGGCACGTTCGCGGTCACGAGCTCGGGCCACCTGAGCTTCTTCGTCTTCAACGGCAACGCGACCCTGCAGAACTTGACGATGACGGGAGCGTCCCCGCTGCCCGTGCAGTTCCGCGGTAAGGGCACCGCAGTTTCGGGCACGTGGCTGCCGCTCGGCACGGTCGTGTTCGACAACGTGAACATCTCGGGCAACATCAGACGCCCGGCGATCTTCATCCAGCGCTACTCCAGCCTGTCGGGTGTGTCGTTCAACAACGTCGACCTGTCGGGCGTGGTCACGTCGAACTCTCCGCCGGCACCGGGACTACCGGGCTTCGGAGTCGGCATGCAACTGACGCACACGGGCTCGCCAGTGGCGTTGGGCAGCACGACGTTCCCGTGCCCGGGCGGCGGTCACTACGGCCTCGTCATCGAGGACACGGGCGGCGCGACCGCGGATTGCAGCACGGTCTTCGTCGGTGCGACCACGCACCCCGAGAAGGAAGCGTGCATCTTCGACACGAACGACAACGTCGCCTTCTTCGGTGACGCCGTGATCGATCCGTCGGCTCCGACCTGGTACTTGGACACGGATGGGGACGGCTTCGGCACCCCGACTCCGGCCGTCCAATCGTGCACGCAGCCTGCGGGCTACGCGCCGAACAACACGGACAACTGCCCGACGGTTGCGAACCCAGGGCAGGAGAATGCGGACGGCGATGCCGCGGGCGATGCCTGCGACGTCTGCCCGCTCGATCCGTTGAAGACGACTTCGGCCGGTCAGTGCGGTTGCGGCAATCCCGAGACCGACACGGACGGCGACCTCACGGCCGATTGCAACGACGGCTGCCCGCTCGATCCGCTCAAGATCGCTCCGGGCTTGTGCGGTTGCGGCAATCTCGACGTGCTCACGACGTACTACTACGACGGTGACAACGACGGCTACGGCAACGCGGCGATCTTCGTGCTCGCGTGCACGAACCGCATCGGTTACGTGACCAACAGCACCGACTGCAACGACTCGAACCCGGCTATCAATCCGGGCGCGGTCGAGATCTGCGGTGACTTGATCGACAACGACTGCGACACCTTGATCGACGAGGGCTTCGCGACGCCGACGATCACGTACGTCGACCCGAGCTTCCTGATCGGCGGCCAAGATCCGCCGGGTCCGGGCCAAGCGATCGGTTGTGACTCGTTCTCGACGATCCAAGCCGGCATCAACGCAGTGGCGTCGGGCGGCACGGTCATCGTGGCGGCCGGTACCTACAACGAGGACGTCGCGGTTTCGAAGACCGTTTCGATCCTCGGTGCGGGCGCAGGCTCGTCCATCGTGAGCGGTCCGATCGGCGGCGCGAGCGCGACGTTCCAGTTCCAAGCGAACGGGATCACGCTCGCCGGCTTCTCGATCACGCGCGCGGGCAACAGCGTGGCGCAGTGGAATCTCGCTCTCAACAACGCGGGTGTGGCCATCCAAAGCCTCGCCGGCGGCACGGTGCGCGATTGCACGATCTACGGATGCCGCACGGGCATCGACATCAACAACGCCTTCGGGATCACGGTGCGGAACAACGTCATCGACGACAACCGCACGGGGATGATCCTGCGCAACACCACCAACAACCTGACCGTGGTCGAGAACTCGATCAGTCAGAACTGGACGGTGGGCGTGCTCTTCCTCGACGGTTCCGTCGGCACCAACGTGCCGGTGCAGTCGGCTGCGAACAGCGCGTTCAGCAACAACTCGATGCAAGGCAACTGGTACGGCCAGATCGTCGATCGTCAGAGCGGCGGACTGCTCGCGGCTCCGGGTACGAACCTGAAGAACTTCAGCGGCAACTGGTACGGCACGAATGCGCCGGTCATCAGCGCCGCCAACAGCTCTGAGCCGGGTTACGCCGCGCTGATTCCGGTCGCGTACGGCGGCGCTGCGGTGCCTCCGGGTGGTCAGCCCGACATCCTCGGGCCGGCCTCGGCCAACTTCGACGTGACGCCGTGGCTCAACACGGGTCTCGACACGAACGTCAGCACCGGCTTCGGCACGTTCGGATTCCAGGGCGATGCTTCGTCGCTGACGGTGACGGCGCAGCTCGGACAAACGAGTGCGTCGGGTCGCATCCAAGAAGGTCACGACCGCGCGACTGTCGGCGGGACCGTGCTCGTCTTGGTCGGCAACTACTCCGACAACGTGTCGATCACGAAGAACGTCAAGATCATCGGCGCCGGTTCGGGTGACTGCGACAACGCAGCCAATCCGCTGACGCAGACGATCGTCACGTCGGCGACGGCAGGTACGCCGGTCTTCTCGATCGTCGACGTGGGCGGTGCTTCGACGTCGAATCGGTTGACGTTGAAGGACATGCGCATCACCGGAGCCTCCGGCGCGAGCGACACGACCACCTCGGGCGTGCGCGTCTCGGCTGCGGCCTCGGCGACACGCGAGTTCTACCGCTTCGAAGGTTTGACGGTGACCGGCAACAGCGGTCACGGCATCGCCTTCACTTCGGCGAACGGCACGATCAACGACGCGCAAGTCGTGTCGTGCAACGTGTGCTCGAATTACCGCGGCATCACGTGCGACGACAACATGGCCGGATTCAGCGGTCTCGCCATCAGCGGCTCGACCGTGAAGAACAACACCTTCCACGGTCTGTTCGTCTCCGGCCAAAACGTGAACGGCAGCTGGACGCCGACCAACATCTCGGTTTCGAACTCGACGTTCGGAAACAACGGCCAGAGCAACAACCTGTTCCAGGGCTCGGGCGACCTCTCGTTCTTCCTGTTCAACGGCAATGCAACGCTCACGAACGTGACGGTCAACACGACCGGTCGCGTGCCGGTGCAGTTCCGCGGCCGCGGCACGGACAACTTCTCGACCGCGTGGCAGCCGATGGGCACCGTCGCGATCAACGGATTGACCGTGAACGGCACGTCCGATCGTTCGGGCCTGTACGTGCACTACTACGCTGACGTCAACGGGCTCTCGCTCAACAACGTGAACCTCGCGGGGCTCACGAGTTCGGCGGTTGCGTTCTCGGGCTTCGCGGTGACGGGCATGACGTTGCAGCACCTCGGTGCTTCACCGCTCGCGCTCGGCAACACGGTGTTCCCGTGCCAAGGTGCGGGTTACGTCGGGTTCGCGCTGTTCGGAACGGGCGGAGCGACGGCCGACTGCACGACGGTCTTCACGGGCGCGACGACGCACCCGGAGAAAGAGACGTGCTCGTTCGACATGGACGACCTGAACACGGTCGGCAATCTGGTCATCGCTCCGGCGGCGCCGCTCTGGTACCTCGACACGGATGGTGACGGCTTCGGCGATCCGTCGATGAGCGTCCAATCGTGCACGCAGCCCGCGGGCTACGTCGCGAACAGCACCGACTTGTGCCCGCTCGATCCGTTGAAGTCGGCGCCTGGTCAATGCGGTTGCGGCATCGCCGACACCGACAACGACAACGACGGTACGGCGAATTGCAACGATCTGTGCCCGCTCGATCCGCTGAAGATCGCTCCGGGCGTGTGTGGTTGCGGCGTCGCCGACACCGACACGGACCTCGACGGCACGGCGAATTGCATCGACGGTTGCCCGCTCGATCCGTTGAAGATCGCGCCGGGTCAATGCGGTTGCGGCATCGCCGACACCGACACGGACAACGACGGTACGGCGAACTGCAACGATCTGTGCCCGCTCGATCCGCTCAAGATCGCGCCGGGTCAGTGTGGTTGCGGAGTGCCGGACACCGACACCGACAACGACGGTACTGCGAACTGCAATGACCTCTGCCCGCTCGATCCGTTGAAGATCGCGCCGGGTGTGTGTGGTTGCGGCATCGCCGACACCGACACCGATCTCGACGGTACTCCGAACTGCATCGACGGCTGCCCGAACGATCCGTTCAAGATCGCTCCGGGTCAGTGTGGTTGCGGCATCGCTGACACCGACACCGACCTCGACGGTACGGCGAACTGCAACGACCTCTGCCCGCTCGATCCGCTCAAGATCGTTCCTGGCGTGTGCGGTTGCGGCAATCCGGACACCGACACGGACGGTGACGGCACGGCGAACTGCATCGACGGCTGCGTGAACGATCCGACGAAGATCAATCCCGGCCAATGCGGTTGCGGCAATCCCGACATCGACACGGACGGCGACACGATCGCCAACTGCAACGACAACTGCGACTTCGTCGCGAACGTCGGTCAAGCGGATTCGGACAACGACGGTGTCGGCAACGCGTGCGACAACTGCGTGAACATCGCGAACCCGCTCCAGCAGGATTGCGACGGCGACACCATCGGAGACGTGTGCGAGATCGCGCTCGGTGCTCCGGACTGCAACGGCAACGGCATCCAGGATTCGTGCGACATCACGTCGGGCTTCAGCCCGGACGCGAACAGCAACACGATCCCGGACGAATGCGAAGCGAGCGGCGGCGCGCCGTTCTGCTTCGGAGACGGCACGGGCACGGCTTGCCCGTGTGCGAATGTCGGCTTGCCGAACAACGGTTGCCCGAGCTCGGTGTCGCCGCAAGGTGCTCACCTGGCTTCGAGTGGAACCGCGAGCGTCGGGACCGACACATTGGTGCTGACGGGCACGCTGTTCCCGGCCGGTGGTCCGGGTCTGTACTTCCAAGGCTCGGCGCGCGCGGTCGCTGGTGCGGGGATGACGTTCGGCGACGGCAAGTTGTGCCTCAGCGGATCGGTCCTGCGCCTCGGTGTCGTGTTCGCGAACCTCGGTGGCACGTCGTCCTACCCGGGCGGACTCACTCCGGCTCCGATTCACATCGCAGGTGCTACAGCACCGGGCAACATGCGCCACTATCAGGTGTGGTACCGCGACGCGAGTCCGGTGTTCTGCACGAGTGCGACGTTCAACCTGACGCAGGGGTTGAGCTTGACCTGGATTCCGTGAGAACGGTCGCGGCGCATGAGCCGCGACCAGCAGCGGAGGGGACTCGCTTCGAGTCAGCCTTCTCCTGCTCGCCAATCTGATTCGAGGCCGAGTCCGGTGCGCCGGGCTCGGCCTCTCTCATTTCTCGGAGATCACGTGGGTGCAGCGTCAATTCACGTCGACGAGCACCGGCTGACCGATGCGCGTCACATGATGGCCGCGACCGCTACCGTCGTACGCCCACGGGCCGACCTCGGCATCCATGTGCAACAAGAGCAGCGCGTCACCATCGGGATCGAAACGTCGTTGCGGCGTGAAGTTCTCGGTGTAGCGCGCTGATTTCGAAATGCGGATCTCGTCGATCCGGCCGTCGAAAAACGATTCAGGCGTCGCTTCCTTCGTCACATCGGCACCGATCATGAGCGGGAGATCGTTCAACTTGCGCTTGCCCTTGCCGGCTTTGCTCGCGACCAACTCGCCATCGACATAGAGGCGCACTTCCGCTCCATCGAAGACTCCTGCGACATGGTGCCAAGCATTCGCCGACACGGACGTCTTCTCGCGCGAGACGTTCACGTATTTGCCGTCGAGATGGATCGTGAAACCGGGAACTCCGTCGGACAGGAACATGCCGAACTCCGCGTTCTCGGTCTTGTTCAGGAAGCCGACGCGCTTCTTGAACGAACGCGCGTTGAACCAACCTTCCACGGTCAACGGCCCGTCAGCAGCGCCGAGGAGTGAACTCGCGAGCATCAAGCAATCGCGCTTGCCGTCCAGCTCGAGCGCGCGCTCGGCCGTCGACGGATCGGGTTGAGGCAGCGTGCGACCGTCGACCGGAATGCGCCACTCCTGCGCGCGCAACGGAACGCGCAAGCCGTCGGCGAGATAGTCGACGTCGAGCGCGACCAACGCTTCGCGATAGAACGCGTCGACCGATCCCTTGGGACGCTGCAATTTCACCGGGAATTTGGCCGTCGAGCCCGCCTTCACGACTTGGTGCGCGTGGTCGGGCGTGAACGTCCAGCGTGAATCGGCGCTGTCCGGAGTCAACGTGATCTCGATCGCGCGCTTCGTCGGATTCGCGATCACGATCTCGACGTCGCCTTGCACGCTCAGATCGGATTCGAACGCGACCAGGCCTTCGATGTGCGGCACGACGAGAGATTCCGCGAGCTTCGCGACCTCGTCACTCGTCTCACCGCTGATCGCGCGCGGATCCATCGCAGCACCGACCGGAAACGAAGCCAAGTTGATCTTGCCTGCGCGCACCGTCACGACGTCGTACTGATGCAAGTAGCCGCCCGCGGCAGCAAACCCGTTTTGATCTCCGCCCACCGTCGCGAGCGTGAAGTACTCGATGCCGTCCTTCACGCCATCCCAACGCATGCGATGGATGTGGCCTGCGAAAACGGCTTTGACCTTTCCGTGCGCGACCAACGCACTGTGCACACGATCCCAATCGTCGCCGTAGTTGCCGCGCAGCCAGCGCGGGTGATGCAGGAAAACGAACACGTTTTCAGCAGCCTTCGCGTGCTTCAACGTCTCGGTCAGCCACGCGAATTGTTCCTCGCTCACGCGCTGGCCCGCGGGATCGTTGAACGTGTACTTGCCCGTCGCGGGATCGCCCTCGTCACTGTCGAGCGCGATGAAGAGCGAGTTTTTGTGCTCGAACGCGTACCACAGCGGACCGAAGTGCGTCTCGAAGTTGGCTTCGTGCTGACCCTTCGGCGCCGCACCCTTTCCGCGCCAGTAGATGTCGTGATTGCCGACGACCGGAAACCAAGGGCACGCGAGCTGCGACATCGTCGCTTTGTACTCGGTCGCCTCCACGAGCCACTCGGGCGTGTCGTTGTAGCCCTGCACCAAATCGCCGACCGTCATCACGAGATCGGGCGCGAGCAAGTTCACGTCGGCGACAGCTTGCGCGAGGATCTTCACTCCTTCGGGCGGACCATTGGTGCGATCGCCGAACACCACGAAGAAGAACGCATCCTTCTCGTCCGGCAGCGGCAGCACGAGCGGATTGGCGCGCGACGTCTTGAAGCGCGGATTCGGATTCTCGTCGTGGTGCGCTCGCAGCGGCGGAATCAGAACAAGAGGTACGAAAAACAGGCACACAAAGCGTTGCTTCGACATGCTGGAAGGCTACCAATCGGCGCGGAAAACTCTTCCGTGCCTTCGCGCCCGCCGCCGTATTCGAAGCAGTGTTAGAATTCACGACTACGCCATGAGATCCCGCTCTCTCGCGGCCTTCCTGATCGCCGCCACCGCCCTGCCCGCTCACGCGTTCCAATCGCGCGGGCCATCCGAAACTGCGCGCACGCTGCCGCAAAAACCGTCGCAAACGCGACTCGAAGCGTTCCATCGGCTCGACACGATCCGCGTCAAGTTCAACGACGGCTTGATGATCCGTTTGCGCGACGATGTTCTGACCGATTTCGGCACCGGTGCGCTCACCGACGCGACTGCGACGTTGCAGCGTTTCGCCGACGGACGATGGCGTCGATCACATCACGTCGACGAAGCGCAGCTCGACATGTTCCGTTCGCGCGCTCGCGCAGCACTCGCTCGCGGCGTCGCTGATCTGAATCTGCAGTTCGAGCTCGTGCTGCCGCCGGGTGTCCTCGCCGAAGACGCGATCGACGCGTTCAATGCACTCGCAATCGTCGAGCTCGCCGACGCGTCGCAGATTCCGCCGCCCCCGCCGGCGCCCGATTTCCAAACTAGCCAGCACTACTTGCGTCATTCGCCGAAAGGCGTGAGCGCTGAAAACGCCTGGAATTTCGCGGGTGGAACGGGATCGGGCATTCGCGTGTGCGACATCGAGTACAGCTTCAATTCTGCGCACGCCGACTTGCCGGTGGTCACGACGATCGGCGCAACCGTCGTCGATCCGTTCAACAGTCCGCAGCACGGCACCGCTGTGATCGGCGCGATGGGCGCGGTCGCGAACGGTTTCGGTGTGACAGGAATTGCGCACGCAGCGACCTACTACTTCGCCGGCGCGAACACCGTCAACGGCTACAACGTCGGCGCGGGCATCACGGCGGCGCTGACGGTGCTGACGGCCGGTGACGTGATCGTGCTCGAGCAGCAAGCCTTCGGTCCGGGCAACGTGCTCGTGCCGTGCGAGTGGGACGTCACGATCTACAACGCCATCGTCACGGCCGTCGGCAACGGCATCGTCGTCGTGGAAGCGGCCGCGAACGGCTCGCAGAATCTCGACTCGGCGACGTTCAGTACGGGCAACGGCGGACATTGGCCGTTCCTCCCGCAGAACGATTCGGGCGCGATCATCGTCGGCGCGGGAGCCAGTCCGCTCGGCACGTTCGTCGATCGCTCGCGCCTGAGTTTCTCGTGCTACGGCTCGACGGTCGACTTGCAAGGCTGGGGCGAACAAGTCTGCACGACCGGCTTCGGCGCAATCTGGAGTTCCGAGGGCGTCAACCAGTACTACACCGCTACGTTCAGCGGCACGTCGTCGGCGACGCCGCTCGTCGCGGGTGCGGCGATCGTCGTGCAGGGTGTTCACAAAGCACGCACGGGGACGGTTTTGACTCCGGCACAGATGCGCGCACTGTTGCGCTCGACCGGAGCGCCGCAGTTGGACGGCGCGAACCCCGCGACGCAGCAGATCGGTCCTCGCCCCGACATCACGGCGGCGATCCAAGCGCTCGGGGATGCGTCGGCGGTCACGTACTGCGCCGGCGACACGCGCGGTGCAGCGTGTCCGTGCGCGAACGACGCAGCCGTGAACAGCGGCCGCGGCTGCGTGAATTCACTCGGTGTCGGCGCGTCGTTGATCGCGCGTGGAACAGCATCGATCGCGAACGACACGTTCGAATTGCTGGCGTCGAGCATCGCGCCGGGCGCACCGTTGCTGTTCGCACAAGGCACTGTGCCGAGCGCATCAGGCCTCCTGTACGGCGATGGACTCTTGTGCGTAGGCGGCACGTTCACGCGACTCGGGATCGTCGTCGCGGACGTGCATGGCACGGCGCTGTGGCCTCAACCGAGTCAGCCAACGATTTCGGTAGGTGGCTCGATCGTGTCGCCGAGCGCGCTCCACTACCAAGTCGTCATTCGCGACGCGCTGTCGTTCTGCACGAGCGCGACCTTCACCGCGACCAATGGCGTCACCGCGAACTGGCTCCCTTAACGCACAACGAGTTCAGCGTGCGTCGAACTTCATCGCTCGACGCGCGCAGCGGCCGACTCACTGCAAAATCGGCAACGCTTGGTGCGCCTTGATGGCGAGACGCTGAGCGACACGACCGGCGATGTCGTGGAAGCACTTGGCGAGCACCGAATCGGGCGCCGAGATCGAAATCGGATCGCCACCATCGCCTCCGACGCGCACGATCGGATCGAGCGGCACGCGGCCGAGCACCGGAAAGCCGTGGCGTTGCGCCAATCGTTCCGCTCCGCCGCTGCCGAAGATGTCGACGACCGTGCTGAAGTGTCCCGCTGAATTCGTCACCACATCCAGGCGTTTTCCGCCACTTTCGATCGAGACGCGCGTGCCAGGGCGGGCTCCATCGACGGTGCCTTCGATGGCGAAGCCGGCCATGTTTTCGACGATGCCGAGGATGTCGACGTTGACCTGCTTGAACATCGAGATCGCCTTGCCCACGTCGAACGTCGACACGGCTTGAGGCGTGGTCACGAGCACCGCACCCGACAAAGGCACGAGCTGCGCCAAGCTCAGTTGCGCATCGCCGGTGCCCGGCGGCATGTCGACGAGTAGATAATCGAGCGGACCCCACACGACGTCGCTCAAGAATTGTTCGATGAGCTTGTGCACCATCGGTCCGCGCCACACGACCGGCTTCTCTTCCTCGAGCAAGTAGCCGATCGACATCGTTTGGACGCCGTGTCGTTCTTTCGGAATCAAACGACCTTGCAGCATCTCGGGTTGGCCCTTCAAGCCCATCATCATCGGGATGTCGGGGCCGTACACGTCGCAGTCGAGCAAGCCGACTTTCGCGCCGGTGCGCGCGAGAGCGCACGCCAAATTCACCGACACCGTGCTCTTGCCGACGCCGCCTTTGCCGCTCGACACGGCGACGATGTGTTTGATGTCGGGCGCGATCTGGCGCGCGGGACCCGATTGCGCTTTGACGACGGCCGTCATCTCGACCGACACTTTTTTCACGCCGGGGATCGCGAGCAAAACGGCTTCCGCTTGCGCCTTCAACTGTTCCTTCACCGGGCACGCGGGCGTCGTCAGGTTGATCGTGGCCTTGACGAGTCCGTCGCAGTAGGTCGCTTGCGTGACGAAGCCGAGTGTGACGATGTCCTTGCCCAAGTCGGGGTCGCGCACGGCGCGCAGGGCATCCAGGATTTGATCTTTCGTGACGTCGGGCACAGCAGGTTTCGCTCGAGGGAGAGCGCTCTTCTTCAGGATTGCGGAGGTTCGCAGGGCGCGAAGGGGCAACGAGTGTAGGGCGGATCGCGAGGGGAGCAAGCGCAGTCGACGCGTTAGCATGACGGCTATGAGCGATTCACGTCCGCGCGCAGTCTGCCTCGTTTCGGGCGGGATGGATTCCGCCGTCGCGTTGGCCGAAGCGAGCGCCAAAGGCTTCGCGTGCATCGCATTGTCGTTCGATTACGGACAGCGACATCGTCGCGAGCTCGCAGCAGCCGAACGGGTAGCGCGCGCCCTCGGTGCGATCGATCACAAGGTCGTCGTGATCGATCTGCGCGCTGTCGGCGGTTCGTCGCTGACGGCGGACATCGCTGTGCCGAAAGATCGCTCGCACGCAGCGATCGGTGTCGGTGTGCCGGCGACGTACGTGCCCGCGCGCAACACGATTTTTCTGTCGATCGCGCTCGGACTAGCCGAGGTCGCCGGGGCGCAGGACGTGTTCATCGGTGTGAACGCGCTCGACTATTCGGGTTACCCCGATTGCCGGCCTGAATTTTTGCGCGCGTTCGAAGCGCTGGCGCGAGTTGCGACCGTCGCCGGTGCCGAACGCCACGAGGGTTTTCGCATTCATGCGCCGTTGCTCGAGATGTCGAAAGCCGACATCGTCCGTCGCGGTCGCGCGCTCGACGTCGATTTCGCACTCACGCACACGTGCTACGACCCGGTCACGCGCGGCGCGGGGACGGTCGCGTGTGGACGGTGTGACGCTTGCCAATTGCGCTTGAAGGGCTTCGCTGAAGCGGGTGAGCGCGATCCGGTCCCGTACGTCGTTCACTGAGAGCGACTTGCTCCATGATCCTCGCATGAAAACAGACATCACTTCGACGGTCGATCCGCGCGCCGTCGCTTTCGCGAGACTGCTCTCCATCGTCGATCGGTTGCGCGCTCCCGACGGATGTCCGTGGGACAAGAAGCAGACGATCCAGAGCATGGCACCGCATTTGGTCGAAGAGGCGCATGAGGTGCTCGACGCCATCGACGGGGATGTCGACGCGAAGATCGCGGAAGAAGCGGGCGACGTGATGATGGTGGTCGCGCTCATCTGTCGCATCGGCGAGGAAGCCGGTCGTTTCGATCTTGCGCGTGCTGCTCATCTGGTCAGCGACAAATTGATCCATCGCCATCCGCACGTGTTCGGAGAACTGACCGTCGACTCGGCCGAGCAAGTGATCGTGAACTGGGAAGCGATCAAGAAGAAGGAGCGCGAAGACAAGCAGGAAGACGCGAGCGCGCTGGCCGGAGTGCCGGTGTCGCTGCCCGCATTGCAACGCGCACAACGTTTGTGCGGCAAAGCCGTGAGTGCCGGATTCAAATGGGAAAACGTGGCCGGAGCCGTCGCGAAGGTGCGCGAAGAACAGAGCGAACTCGACGAGGTCTTGCGCGCGAGTGGGCTCGACCGCGACGAGAAAGCGCCGGCAACCGCAGCACAACGCGCCGAGGTCGAACACGAACTCGGCGACGTGATCCTCGCGGCCGCGTTCCTCGCGAAGTATCTCGATCTCGACGCCGAGAAACTGACGCGCGAAGCCTCGCGTCGTTTCGAGCGCCGCTTTCGCTCGATGGAAAGTACGTTGCAACGTCCGCTTGCCGAACACTCGCTCGCCGAGCTGATGTCAGCCTGGGAGCGCGCCAAATCAGCGACTTGATCGAGTTCGAAACTGCGCCCATCGTGCGCGCGAAGTGGACGAGCCTGCCCGCTGTTCGTATCGGCACGCCGCCGACGGGTTCAGTCGAGGTCACGATGTGCGTCGTGGTTCGCAAAGGCGGCGAAGCGCTCATGCGCATCGACTACCACGGCGATCAGAACGAGTATTCCTTCGTCGACGAATGGATCGAATGGCGTGGGCTCGTCGTGCTCGGCGCCGGAGAGAATGTCCACCTGATCTCGCTCGTCGACCACTCTCTCGTGACCCATCGATTGGGCGAGGACTTCGGGAACTACTTCGCAGCACTGCACCCGCTCGCAGACCGCCTCTACGTGACGTCGGGAGCGCAAGTGTTTCGCATCGATCCGGCACGCAATCTCGTGTGGGCGAGCGATCCGGTCGGCCTCGACGGCGTCATCCTCTCCGACTGTGAAGGTCCGATTTTGCGCGGCGACGGCGAATGGGGTCCGCCCGGCGGTTGGAAGCCGTTCGCGATCTCGGCGGACACCGGTTTCCACTGGTTCTCGTGATCTGCTTCTGCACTCGAGCGATGTCGCATACATGAGCACGATAGCTCCGTTCGAGGCGGGCCATGCTCCCGGTCGGAAGGCTGCACTTTGCCGGTCGCCACCGGCGGCATTCTCGACGAGGCAGCGCAGAATCCAGTTTCGAAGGCATCTACTTTACAACGCAAAGTAGAACGGTAGAGTGGATGCCATGGAAGCGCTCGTCAACGCCGAAGGCTTGTTCAAGTTTCACGATCGCGACGGCCAGAAAGCCGCGATCTTGCGCGATGTTTCGTTCGAAGTCGGCGCAGTGGAATTCGTGTGCATCATGGGGCCGAGCGGATCGGGCAAGTCGACGCTCTTGCACATGTTGTCGGGGCTCGACGCGCCGTCGGCCGGCACCGTGAAGGTGCGCGGCAAGGACTTGGCGCAATTGTCGGAAGAAGCGCGCACGCTCGAGCGCCGTTCGTCGATCGGATACGTGTTCCAGTTCTTCAACTTGCTTCCGAACTTGACCGTGATGGAGAACGTCGGGTTGCCGCTCGCGATCGCGGGTGGGCGACCCGAATCGAAGCACGGCGAACTCCTCGCCTTGCTCGACAAGCTCGGCATCGCGTCGAAGGCCAAGTCGTTTCCGCACCAGTTGTCGGGCGGCGAAATGCAGCGCACGTCGATCGCCCGCGCGCTCGCTGGCGGACAGCCGTTGCTCTTGTGCGACGAACCGACGGGCAACCTGTCGCAGAAGGCCGGCCTCGAGGTGATGCAGATCCTGCGCAAGCTCGTCGACGTCGAGAAACGCGCCGTGCTGCTCGTCACACACAACCCGCGTGACGCGACGTTCGCGGATCGTGTGTTGTTCCTCGTCGACGGTCAGCTCGCGAGCGAGCCGATGTTGAAAGGGCCTGGAATTCCCGTCGAAAACGTGCATTCGGCGCTCAGCGCGCTGCACATCTGACGATGTCGCTCGCGCGCACGATCGTCGTTCGTCGGCTGTTCCAACGGCCGGCGCGCACGTTGTTCTCGGTGCTCGGCATCGCGGTCGGTATCGCGACCGTCGTCGGCGTGTTCACGCTCGATCACAACACCGTGCTCGGGTTGTCGATGAAGGGCGCCGGCGATTGGAAGCCCGCGATCGAAGCGCGCCCGGCGCAGGGTGTCGCCGATCCGCGCTCGACGCTCGCGGCACGCCCGGTGTCGCCGGTTTCTCGGCCTTCTTCCAGAACGACGTCGTCGTGCGCGATCCGCGGCCGGAAAAGATGCCGATGCGCGGCGATGGTTCGACACGCGTGCGGTTGTTCGCGCTCGACGCGAAGACGTTGCCGGAGCTCGACGCTGTTCGACTTGCTGCTGGACGCTTGCTCGATCCGCTCGCGAAAGAGCGCGAAGTCTTGGTGGGGGACACGCTCGCGGCGCAGATGTCGTTGCAGCCGGGCGACAAGTTGATGTTGTCCCGTCCGCGACGCGCGCCGCGTTCGGCGTGCGTCGACGGCGTCGTGAAGGAAGTCGAACGTGCCGACGAACCGGCCGCGCAAGCGCCGATCGAAGAGACGTTCACGGTCGCCGGAGTGTTGTTGCGCGACAAACTCGGGAGACGCGCGGGTGGCTCGGTCGTCGTCACCGATTCGGGTTGGGCGCGCGAGCTGTACAAGGGCGTCAGCATCGACGCCGTGTATTGGGTGCAGCAGGATCCGCGGGTCGATCTCGAGCGCTTGCGCGCGAGTCTCGGCACGGCATTCAGTTACGACCTCAACAAAAACGTGCTCGTCGGAGCAGCGGCAGACGAGCGCGCGTTCCGCAACGGAGTGCGTTTCGCCGGCCTTTTCGCGCTCGTTTTGGGCCTGTACGTCATCTTCCACACGCTGTCGATGTCGCTCGTCGAACGTTTGCGCGAAGTCGCGACCTTGCATGCGTTGGGCGCGACGCGCAAACAGATCGCGCGCATCTTCTTCGTCGAAGCGGTCGTGCTCGCGCTCGCCGCCGCAGCGTTGGGTCTTGCCGGCGGACTCGCGATGGCGCGCGGCCTGCTGCTCGCCGGCGTGACGACGCTCGGCACTGGGCACATCATCAAGGATTTCGACATCCCGTGGGGCGTCGTGTCGGCGCTGGTCGGACTGGGAGTCGGTATCGCGCTGCTGGGCTCGGTCTATCCGTTGTTGCGTGCAAAAAACCAAGGCACCGTCGAAGCGTTGCGCGGTGAAGAATCGCTGACGAAGAGTGGCGTCGCACACGGCTTCCATCTGTTCGCGGCGTTGTTGCTCGCGTTGCTGTTGCCCGCGCTCTACTTCGCGATCGTTCCCGTCGTCGGTGAAGCTCAAAAAGAATTGATCGGTGCGGTGCTAGCGGCGGTCGGATTTCTGGCGCTGTTCGTGTCGCTGCCGCTGATCGTGCCCGCTTTGCTCGGCAAAATGAGCCTTTTCGTGACCGGCCCGATGCAGCGCGCGTTCACGTTCTCGGGTCGCGTGGCCGCGGCCACGATTCGATCGAGCCCTGCGCGCATCGCGGTTTCGTCGGCCGCGATCGCGCTCGTGGCGGCCGCATTCGTCGGACTGAAGAGCATGACGGCGTCGTTGCGCGGTGAGATCGAACACTGGTCCGAGCGCGCGATCGTCGACAAGGTCTACGTGCGCGGCCTGCCGAGTACGCGCTACGACGATGTGTACGAGACGCTGAAAGACGTGACGCCGCTCGTCGGAATCGAATCGGGCAGCGCGCGCTCGTACGTGCCGTTCTTGTTGCTCGGTCAACGCCCGGCCGAGTTGGCGAAGCACGGACCGCTCGCGACCGATCCTGAACTGCGAGCGCGGATGGAGCGCGGTGACGCGGTGATCTTGTCCGAACGTCTCGCGCGACACTTGCACTACGCCTTGGGCGACAAAGTGCACGTCGCGAATGCGAGCGGTGCCGTGCAGAATCTCGAGGTCGTCGCGATCACCGACGCCTACGGCTACTTCCCGCATCCTGACGAGCGCATGTACGGCGTGACGAGCGACGCGTTCATGCGCAGCGCCTTCTGCCACGAGGTCGACACTTTCACCGAATGCGCGATCACATTGCCCAAGGGCGGTGACTTCGCCGCGGTGGACGCGATGATCCGCGCTCACTGGCCCAACGCTGCCGGATTGAGCGTCGAAATGGGCCGCGATTTGCGCGACGAACACGTCGCCGACTTGAATCGTGACTTCAAACTGTTCGATCTGATCTTGGGTTTGACTGCGCTCCTCGCGGCGCTCGGAGTGTTGAACGGTCAGCTGTTGGCTGCGCTCGAACGCACGAAAGAGCTGGGCGTGATGAAGGCGCTCGGTGTCACGCGCAAGCAGGTTGCCGGCATGGTCTTGTGCGAAGCGCTCGTCATCGGCGTGCTCGGCGGATTGCTCGGCACCATTCTCGGTGCCGCGCTCGCTCCGGTGATCGTGCGTGCGCTGGAAGCGCTGTCTGGTCTCGACTTGCCCGACGTGATCGCCGTGAATTGGCTCGTGCTGATGCCGCTCGCGTCGATCGCGCTCGCCCTGCTGGCCGCCCTCTATCCGATTCTGCGGATGAATCGCACGGATGCGGTGGCGGCGGTCAGAGCGCCGTGATCGAACAAGACGTGCAAGCCGTTGGCCGAGCTGCGTTTCTACGGCGAAGGGGATTTGGCGGTGCTGACGAAAGACTGCTGCTCAGAAGGTCGCGTCCAAACAGACCCACGCACCACGCCAGCCCGCGGTCTGCGTCACGACCGTGACCCGCTTCCCGCCGAGGCTCCAGCGATGCAACAGCGCATTGCCTGATGCCAACCAGATGTGAGCGTCGAGTTCATCCGAGAGCCTGCGCAACAGACTCAGCCCGAAGCCTGAGTTCGCTGTTGAGTTCGAAAAGCTCACCCCCTTTTCGAGCGCGAGCGAGAGCACGGCACCCTCGTCCGTGAGGCGGCCGGCGAACTCAGGATGTCGCTGTGCGCTCGCTAGAAAGCCGACACCCGCGTCGCAGAACGAAAGCTGCAGGCGGTGCTCGCTCGCGAACCCACGAGCAAGGCCGAATCCGGTTCGCGGCGCGCCCGAGTGCTGAACGATGTTGACGCCCAGCTCTTCGAATAGGAATGCAGCCGCACGGCGTCGGCTCGAGGGGAACCTCGCGAATCGATCCGCCAGGCAATCCGCCGTCTCTCGCGCGAGTTCAGTCGCGATCTTCTCGGTTTCGATTCGGCGCAGCTTCACGGCCGTCGCCTCGGGGAACGGGCGCTCGAACACCGGCATGAGTTCCACCCCCAAGACATGGAAAAAGTCGAGGTCGTGGAGTTCTCGAGCAGCTGGCGACGACGGGTCGTAGGCCATCGAAGTGGGCTTGCCCCGCGCAGCTCGACCCGCGATCCCGGCCGACAGCCAGGATTGTCCCGCTGGGTCGAGGCGCGCATCCGAAGGCAGGATCACGTGCAGCGACCGCGCGTCACGCACGCTCGACCAGGTCTCGAACCATGCGGCGGCGTGCTCTGCGACGAGTACGCTCGGAACTCGGATCGTGGCGTCAGCGACCTCGTTGGACATGCCGTCCGAAGTCTAGGCAGTCGAACTCGATGCAGCCCAATTCCAACCGCGGCCGCAGGGAACGGGCGGTTCCTGCGCCCGGGAGGAGGGCCATTCCCCAGATCGAGCGCCGGCCTCGTTTGCATCGCCGCGCTCGAGCCTTCCCCACCCCCAAGTCGCTCGGTATACTCCGCGCCCTCAAAACTAAGGGGACGTAGCTCAATCGGTTAGAGTACCGGCCTGTCACGCCGGTGGTTGCGGGTTCGAGTCCCGTCGTCCTCGCCAGTTTTTAGGCGCGAAATGAGGCTCAGAGCGCTGTGAGCGCCGGCCTGCGCCTGGCCCGACTGCTCAGGTTGC
>JAWXBU010000143.1:0-14519 GCA_034440255.1 Planctomycetota bacterium
ACTCGCAGGCGTCGTCGCCCGCCGCTTCACCAAAAGCAATTTCTTCGAGTGGCGGGTGGCGCCTCGCGCGTAATTCGCCAACGAAAGGGGCCAGTATCCTACTTTGGGCTCGGCGTCAGCGAATCGAGCGCATTGGCGCAGGCAAAGCGAATGTGCTCACACAACCTGGACCGCGCCCCCTCGCCATCGCCGCGCGCGAGCAGATCGATCAGAGCCTGATGCTGTTCGCACGCACGCTCGAGGTCATGAACCGGACGCAACTCCCGCTGCGCGCGGAACACTTGCGTCAAAACGCGCAGGTCACCGACCGCGCGCACGAGCCGCGCGTTGCCGCCCGCGGTGAGCAACGCCATGTGGAATTCCATGTCGGCCCGATTCCATGCGGCCAGATCGGCCTCGTCGTCGACGCGTCGTTCGGATGCACTGCGGCGGCGCGCGATCGTGCGCATTTCTTCGTTCCAACCGCGCATCTTGTTCAGGCCGTCGGCGTCGATCTTCACAGCCGCGAGCAAGATTGCGTGCGCTTCGAGTGCCTCGCGCAGTTCGTACAGCTCGCGCAGATCCTCGCGCTCGACGCGCGTCGCAAACGTGCCGACACCGGCCTCGTGGTCGACGAGTCCCTCGATCGCGAGTTGCGCGATCGCTTCGCGCACGGGGATGAAAGAAATCCCTATCTCTCGGGCGAGCGCGCGCGAAGAGATGCGCGTTCCGGGAGCGATACGCCCCTCCAATAATTTTCCGCGGATGTGGGAGTACGCTAGCTCTCTTAGGTTTGTGGTCACGGTCCGAGCACCCTATCCTCTCTATGCCCTTTCGGGCAATAGCCACGCGGCGCGAGTTGCTTCAATCTCGTTGGGATCGCTATCGCGAGCGATCTGCGCGAGACGATCCTACGTGCGATTTCACCTGCCCCGAGCGAGCGCAAGCGCACTCGCAATGTCGCTCACCATCAGCCTCTCGGCATGTCGTGCAGTCGAACACGTCGCTGTGAACGAAGTCCGGTCCGTCGATCGCATGGATTGGTGGCGCGAAGCCCGCTTCGGGATGTTCGTGCACTGGGGGCTGTACGCGATTCCCGCAGGCGAATGGGGCGGACGCACCGATTACGGAGAGTGGATCCGTGCCAATGCGCAAATTCCGATTCACGAGTACGAAGCGCTGAGCTCACGCTTCGCGCCGAGAGCGTTCGACGCCGATCGGTGGGCGCGTCTCGCCGCCGACGCGGGCATGGGGTACATGGTCGTGACGACGAAACACCACGACGGTTTCGCCCTCTTCGATTCGAAGCAGACGACCTTCGACGTGATGTCGACGCCGCACGGGCGAGACGTGATGCTCGACGTCGCGAATGCGTGCCGGAAAAACGGCATCGTGCCGTGCTGGTACCACTCGATCATGGACTGGCACCACGACGACTACCTGCCGCGGCGCGGGTTCGAGGTGGATCGATCGATCGCCGAGGCCGATTTCGAACGCTACGAGCGCTACTTGAGCGCGCAGGTGACCGAACTGCTGTCGAACTACGGCCCGATCGGCGTGATGTGGTTCGACGGCGAGTGGGAGTCGACGTGGACCAGCGCGCGCGGCCAACGCCTGTACGATCTGTGCCGCAGTTTGCAGCCGCGCGTCATCGTCAACAATCGCGTCGGCGCGGGACGCGCAGGCATGAGCGGTTTCTCGAACAACTCCGAGGGCTCAGGCGATTTCGGAACCCCCGAACAACAAGTTCCGCAACTGAGTCCGACGGCCGTCGATTGGGAATCGTGCGTGACGATCAACGACAACTGGGGCTTCAACGCGAAAGACACGAACTTCAAGTCGCCGCGCACGCTGTTGCGGTTACTCGTCGACGTCGCCTCGAAGGGCGGGAACTTGCTCTTGAACGTGGGGCCGAACGCCGACGGCGAGATCCCGCGCGAAGAAATCGAGCGTCTCGAAGCCGTCGGCAGGTGGATGCGCGTGAACGGAAGTGCGATCCACGGCACGAGCGCGAGTCCGATCGGCGCACATGCCTTCGGGCGGATCACCTGCCGCCGACAGGACGGAAACACGCAGCTTTTCGTGCACGTCTTCGACTGGCCGGCCGACGGACGCTTCGTCGTCGAAGGGTTCGTGAACGAAGTCCTCTCGACGCGATTGCTCGCGGATCGGGAGCGACCGGTCACCGTGGTGTGCACGCGCGGTCGCACGACGTTCACGATCCAAGGCCCTGCACCCGACCCAGACGTGAGCGTGATCGAGATCCTCGTCTCCGGCGATCTGATCCCTCGCGCTCCAGGCCCAGGCGGACTCATTCGCCGCTGAACTGCGAGGCGAGGTCGCCTCGCCGGCGCACGCTCAATCACCCATGAGCCGGCGCGCAAGTTCGAGGACTTCCGCGTAGTCGCTGACGAGCGTGCACACCGGCCAGTCGGAACCGATGACGAGCCGCTCGCGCCCGAAAGCCGAGAGCGCTTCGTCCACATAGTAAGCGAAGTCCTCGCGCTTCCATCCGCGGCCCGCTTCCGTGACGAGGCCCGAGACTTTGGCCGTGACGTTCGGACACGACGCCAGTTCGCGCACGAGGCTCGTCCATGGTTCGCGCGCGTGTCGCGATACGTCGGGTTTGCCCAAATGATCGAGCACGAAGTGCAGTTCGGGCAGCATGCGCGCGACACGAGTGGCCGCGGGCAGTTGTGCAGGGCGCACGAGGAACTCGAAGGTGAGATCGAAGTGCCCGAGTTCGCGAAGGCCGCGCAAGACGTCGTCGCGCAGCAGGAATTCGGGATCGGGCTCGTCCTGCACGAAGTGGCGCACGCCAGAAAACTTCGGCCGCCGTGCGAAGCGTTCGAGCACGCGCGGCAAGTCGGGTGCGGTTAGATCGACCCAACCGACGACGCTCTCGATGAAGGCGTGACGATCGGCCAAATCGAGCAGGAACTCCGTCTCCAGGAGCGACTGCGCCGCTTGCACGGCGACGCAACCGCTGACACCGGAAGAGCGCAGCGAAGGAGCCAAGTCGTCGGGCAGGAAATCGCGACGCAAGGCACTCTCGGCGGGACCGATCCACGCGTGGTCGCGCGCTGAATATCGCCAGAAATGTACGTGTGCGTCGATCATCGGAGGCGCGCCGGCCCACGTTTAGGCACGAGTCTCTGCGTGCGTTCACTCGAGCGATAGCACGCTTCGACGAGTTCCATCGTGCGCACGGCATCGGCGGCATTCGACGCGAGCACGCGGTCCAGGCCGGCGACGAAGCGCTGCACATTCGCCATCGGGCCGGCGAAGGCGTCCGGAAACCACGAACCGGAAAGTGCCACGGAACGTGTGCGTTCTCCGAGCGTGACGTCGAGTGCGTCCGGCGGCGGCGACGCGTAGTCGAGGTTCACTCCGAGCACGATCCGCGCCGAGCCGCGCGTGCCCGTGACGACGAATTCCGAGACGCGTTTCTTGCGAGCGATGCGACTGCCGTGACGCGTCTCGATGCTGAACTTCACTCCATCTTCGAACTCGACGCGAATCGACGAGCTTGTGTCCGAGAGCGTCGGGTGCGCGGAATCGACACGCGCCGAGGCTTCGACCGCGGTCGGTTCGCCGAACAGCGCTCGCGCGCAATCGAGGTAGTGAATCGAGTGGTAGAGGATTTCGAGGCGCGGCACGTCGCGGAGGAACGCCCAGCGCTCGAACGGGGTGTACGTGACGACGCGCACGTCGACTGAGCGAATCGTGCCCAACGCCTCGCGCTCGAGGAGTTCGCTCAAATGCCGCATGGCCGGACTGAAGCGCAGTTGGAAATTCACCGCGACGACCAAGCGGCGACGGCGCACGATTTCAGCGAGCGCGCGCGCTTCGAAGATGTCGCGACCGAAAGGCTTCTGCACGAGCAGCGCGGAGCCGGACGGCGCGACGCGCAAGATCGCAGCAATTTCGGAGGGCGGAACGGCGAGGTCGAAGACGACATCGCGCACGGCGAGCGCTTCAGCGAGCGATGGGAAGCACCGAACGCCGAGTTTCCGCGCGACGCTGGCGCTCGCTGTCGGCTTCACGTCGAAGACGCCGACGATTTCGAAGCCAGCCGCGCCGTACGCCAGTACGTGGGCCGCACGCACGATTCCTCCCGCCCCGATCGAAACGATTTTGCGCCGCCATCCGCGATTGGCGCGGCTCTGAGCGCTCTTCGAGTCACGCCGCGTCATCGTTCACCGCGAAGCGACGACCTGCTGTCGCTGTTCGCCGAGACCTTCGATGGCGAGCGTCACGACGTCGCCCACGTGCAAGAACTGCGGCGGATCGAAACCCAAGCCGACGCCGGCCGGCGTGCCCGTGCTGATCAAGTCGCCCGGCAACAGCGTCATGAACTGCGAGATGTAGGACACGAGTCCTGCAACGCCGAACACCATCTCGCTCGTGTTGCTCTGTTGCTTCACGACGCCGTTCACCGCCAGACGCAGCGCGAGACGCTGCGGATCCGGCACGAGTTTGCGCACCGCGAGAAACGGCCCGATCGGCGCGAACGTGTCGCAGCTCTTGCCTTTGACCCACTGACCGCCGCGCTCTTTTTGGAACGCGCGCTCGGAGTAGTCGTTGTGGAGCACGTAACCGGCCACGTGAGCGAGCGCGTCGCGCTCGTCGACGTAGCGCGCGACCTTACCGATGACGACGCCGAGTTCGACTTCCCAATCGACCTTGGTCGCGTTGCGCGGCATGACCAAATCGTCGTTCGGGCCGACGATCGCGCTCGTCGCTTTGAAGAACAGCACCGGTTCGGTGGGCAGTTTCGAATTCGTCTCGCGAGCGTGATCGGCGTAGTTGAGACCGACGCACACGATCTTGCTGGGACGTGCTATTGCAGGGCCGAGACGCACGTCTTCAGGGATGGAGCGCGCGCGGTGTGCCGGATCGTCGAGCCAGCGCGCGAGACGTTCGAGGCCGTTTTCGCCGAAGAACGCCTCGTTCCAGTCCGATCCGAAGGCTGAGCAGTCGATCGCACGACCGTCGAGCCAGACGCCTGGACGCTCCGCGCCGACCGAACCGAAACGCACGAGTTTCATGAGCCGCTTCGTATCCGATCCGCGCTCCCCTTGTCGAGGGTCGGGAGCGTCGTCTGCTTCAGATTTGGCCTGTACGATGGTCCGGATCCAAATGCTCCGCGTTCTTCCGATCCTACTCGCTGCCGCACTCTCGACCTCGTGCGGCGATTCGAACGTGACCGGCACGGTCAAGCGGATCGCGGTCATCCCCAAGGGAACGACGCACTCGTTCTGGCGCGCGGTCCACTGCGGCGCGGCGCGAGCCGACCAAGACTTCGCCGACATCGAGATCGTGTGGAAAGCGCCGCTCGGCGAGAACGACATGACCCAGCAAGTCGCGCTGCTGGAGTCGTTCGTGGCCGAGGGATACGACGGCATCTGTCTCGCGCCGCTCGACACACGTGGGCTCGTCGGTGGCGTGCGCAACGCGATCGACCGCGGTGTCGCTGTTTTGATCTTCGATTCGCCGCTCGAGAACTGCGATCTCCGGATCACGAGCACCGTCGCGACCGACAATCTGAAGGGCGGCGAATTGGCGGGGCACGAGTTGGCGCGGCGGATCGGCGGCGTCGGCGATGTCGTCGTTCTGCGCTACATGGCGGGATCGTACAGCACGAATTTGCGCGAGCAAGGATGCCTCGCGGCCTTGAAGCTCACGCCGGGCATTCGCGTGATCACCGACGACGTCTACGCCGGTCCCGACGAATCCAGCGCAGTCGCCGTCTCGGAACGCCTGCTCGCGTCGCTCGGCGACCGCATTGTCGGCGTCTTCTGTTCGAACGAGTCGACGGCGTCGGGATTCTTGACCGCGCTCGCGCGCGATCCGCGCGGAATCGCTGGCCGCATCAAAGTCGTCGCTTTCGACACGTCGAAGCGTATCGTCGACGCGCTGGAATCGGGCTCGCTTGCTGCGACGGTCGTGCAAAACCCGGTCAAGATGGGGTACGCCGCCGTGTCGACGATGCGCGCTCACTTGCGCGGCGAGAAGACGGAGAGCGTCGTCGAAACCGGTGAGACACTCGTGACGCGCGAGACGATGTTCGATCCAGAAGTGCGCGCGTTGCTCGAGCCGCCGGAACAGATTCGATGACGGTGCGACTCGCGGTGCGCCTGGTGACGGTGCGCTACGGCGCGAACGAAGTCTTGAGCGACGTGTCGTTGAATCTCGCAGCCGGCGAGGTGCGTGCTCTGCTCGGCGCGAACGGAGCTGGAAAAAGCACGCTTTTGAAGGTGTTGGCTGGCGCGCTGTGTCCAGTCGAAGGCGAGATGTCGCTCGACGGAGCGCACTTCGCCCCCCATTCGACTCGCGCAGCGCGGCGATCCGGCGTGGTCATCGTCCCGCAAGAACCCGCGATCGTTTCGGGGCTGAGCGTAGCGGAGAACTTGCTGCTCGGCGTCGAGCGCTCGCGGTGCGGTATCGTCCGACGTGGGGAGCACAACGCCGTCGCGCGCTCTGCTCTGGCACGCTTGGGTCACGGGACGATCGACCTAGCTCGCCGCGGATCGGATCTGTCGCTGGCGGAACAGCACGTCGTCGCCATCGCCCGCGCACTCGTCGAAGAACCCCGCGTCGTCGTGCTGGACGAGCCGACGAGCGCGCTCGACGCAGGAGCAGCCGCACATGTGATCGCGTGCGTACGTGAACTCGCGCGCCACGGCGTCGCCGTTGTGTACGTCACGCATTTCCTGGACGAAGTCGCGCGCGTCGCCGACACCTTCACCGTGCTCGAGCAGGGCCGTGTCGTGCGCACGGGCCACGCTCGCGACACCACGCTCGACGCCCTCGTCGAATGCGTCTTCGGGTCGCCGAGTCCCACACTGTCGAATCGCAGCGAGCGTGACTACGGCGATGTCGTCCTCTCCGTGACCGGCCTCTCCGGTCGCGACGCTCCGCGCGACGTCGACTTGTTCGTGCGCCGTGGCGAGATCGTCGGACTCTTCGGTCTGGGCGGTTCGGGCCGCAGCGCTTTGTTGAGCACGATTCTCGGCGCAGACGAACGCACGAGCGGGACCGTACGCGTCCAAGGATCGGCGCCGCTCGCGAGCGGTGCGCGCGCGGGAGTTCGTGCCGGGATCGGACTGCTCGCGAGGGATCGCGCCTGGAACGTGTTCCGCGGTCTCTCGGTCTGCGATCAGGTGACGATCGGGAAGCCCATGACGACATGCTTGGGCCTGTTTTCCAGTCCGAAACGTGAGCGCGAGGCTGCGCACGCGGCCCTGGCCTCCGTCGGGTCCGACGTCGATCCGCGGCGGTCGATCGACGAACTCTCCGGCGGAACGCAACAGAAAGCGGCGCTCGCGCGACTCGTCCATCAAGCGCCAAGCGTGATGCTCCTCGACGAGCCGATGCGCGGACTGGACGTGAACTCGACGCGCGAATTGGAGGCGACTTTGAGCCGCTTGGCGCACGCGGGACACGCGGTCGTGGTGTCGAGTTCCGACGAAGAGGAATTGTTGCGCGTGTGCGACACGATCGCGGTGATGCGCCGCGGGCGCATCGTCGAGATGCGCGCGACCGAGCAGTGGTCGCGTGCGGACCTCTTGCGCGCAGCGACGTGCGGCGTGGACGCCGCGTGAAATCGCGCACCGTCGTCGATTCCGTGCGCGGACCGTTGGCACCGCTCGCCGGACTGCTCTTCGTCGTGACGCTGTTCACGATCTGGGGTGCGGCGACGAAACCGCAGCACGATTTCCTGACCGGACTGCGCCTCGCGCTGATCGCGAAGCAGACGGCGATCGTCGGCGTGGGCGCGATCGGCATGACGGCCGTGATCGCCGCAGGCGGCATCGATCTCGCAGTCGGCTCGTTGCTCGCGTTGTGCTCCGTCGTGCTCGCTTGCGCACTTCGCGCGGGTTTGGACCCGGCGCTCGCGGTGATCGTCACGATCGCGGTCGGAACCCTGGGCGGCGCTCTCAACGGTCGACTCGTCACGTGGTTGAGGCTCGCGCCGTTCATCGTGACGCTGGGCACGATGCTCGTGTACCGCGGATTGGCCGAGCAAGTGTCCGCGCAGACGACGGTTCACGCCGAGGCGCCGCGCTGGATCACGAGCTTGCTCGATCACCCCGAAGTTTCCGGAGCGCCGCTCGTCGCCTGGGGCGTGTGGGTCGTGCTCGCTGCGGGGCTGCTCTTCACGATCGTCATGCGTTTCGGCGTGTTCGGACGTCACGTGATCGCGATCGGCGCGAACGAGAATGCCGCACGTTTTTGCGGCATCGCGATCCACTGGACGAAGATTCGTGTGTACGCGTTGCTCGGCGCGTGTGCGGCGATCGCGGGCATCTTCGAGTTCGCGAACCTCGGCGGTCAGGGAAGTCCGACGTCCGGAAATGGTTACGAACTCGAAGTGATCGCCGCGGTCGTGATCGGCGGCGGTTCGCTGACCGGTGGACGCGCGTCGGTACTCGGTTCGCTCGCCGGTGCGTTGATGATGACGACGCTGCGCTCGGGCTGCGTCTTCGTCGAGATCTCCGACCCGATTCAGAAGATGGTCATGGGCGCGATCATTTTGGCAGCGGTGACGATCGATCGGACTCGAGCGGGCTGAGTTCTTGAATCTCGAGGGTCGATATCTCGAGCACGGATCCGGCGTGGTGATTTTCGATCGCGATGGAGCTTCCGAATGCATCGGAATGAGGCACGCTCGCAGAATTCACGAGCACGCCGTTCATGAACACGTCGACCTGTGCGGATTTTGCGTCGGCCGCGTCACGCACTTCGACCTCGATGTCGAACCAAGTGTCCGCACCGACGAGTCCCACGAACCGCGGTGCGAGTTCCGGAAGCGCTGAATCGAGACCGAAGAACTCGGCGCGCGTGGCAGAGTGCATGGATCCTGTTCGACTCCGCAGCGGATGGTCTGCATTCAGCAGGATCGAGATCCCCTCACCGGCCTCCGGCGTCGACGGTGCACGCAGAACCAGCCAGGCCAGGCCGCCGCTCCCGATCTTGGCCTTGGCGTGCATGCGGAAGTTCACGGGAACGACGCGCTCGCTCACGATGCGTGTGGGCCCGGACTGCGAGGCGAGGACGCCGTCTTCGCGCTTCCACTGTTCTCTGCCCGTGCTGCGCCAACCATCGAGCCCATCGTCTTCGAAGAGTGTCTTCCAAACTCCGGTTCGCACGAGTGGTGCGGGTTTCGCGCGTACGTCCGCGAACGCGACGTTGAGCGGCGCAGCAACGAGCATCAATGGACCGCTCGCGACTTCTGCGCCCAGTGCACCGAGACTCGGGCTGGTGAGCTCGACGTTCTCTTGGACGAGCACACCGTCGATGCGCACCTCGTTGAACTTCGCGTTCGCGATCTTCTTGCCGCTCGCGTCGAATTTCGGCGCGCGGAAGTCGACGAGGATCTGGTGTCCGTTGTCCGGAACGACCTGAAACTCAGCCTTGGGCGCGAGATCGGGTGAACCCTCCGCTCCGACGATCGCACCGCTCTTCCACTCGCTCGCGTCCGAGATGCGAATGCCGTAGCGACCGGCGACGTACACCGTCGCCGACGCACGGCTCGCGAGCGTCACGCCGAAACGAAACTGTCCGTCGCCGAACACAGGCGTAGAAACGAGACGCGTCTTCCCTTCCGCAGTGTTGACCAACGCCGAATAGCCCTTGCGAGTCACGAAACGCGTCGGGTCCTTGGCATCGAGTTCGATGTCGACGAGCTTCCAGCCGTCTTTCTCGCGCCACACGTCGAGAGCGTCGCCGTAAGTGAGCCTCAACCAGCCTTCTTCCTTCGTCACGCGTCCAGGCGGCGGCGGGACGACGCGCGCGATCGGCGTCGTGCACAGCTCGCCCTCGGGCAATTGATTGATCGCGTAGGCGAACTCCGGATGTGCGATGGAGCGACCGCCGGCCGACTTCACGTTCTTCAGAGTCACGCGCGCCATGTGACCCGCTTCGAGCGGTGCCTGGAACACGAGCGAGCGTCGATCGCTCGCGACTTCGACTTTCGTCACCACGCGTTTTCCGTCGTCGCGCTCGGGCGAACCGTACTCCCACCACCAATCGTAGTGGTACAGCGAGACGTCGATGTCGTCCCCCGTGATGTCGGTCGACGCGAGCGGCTCGGTGAACTCGAGTTCGAATCCGTCCTGCCGAAGGCGCGCGTGCTTGACCTCGAATGGCGCGAGCTTGTTCCACTTCACACGCGCGATGCCATGTCCCGGCGCGCGTCCGCCCCAGCCGCGATTCGTGAGGCCGAGGAACAGCGTCCCGTCACGCGCGAACAGTCCGCGGATCGCCGAGCCGACGTCCTCGCGCAGCGGCCACACAGCACCCTGATATTCGCCGCGCACTTTCTCGAGATCAGCGCGCAAGATCATTCCGTTCGTGAGCTCGGCGAGCACGAGTTGATCCTCGAACGGCCCGAACGATCCGTCGCGCGGAATGGCGCGCATGTCGCCGGTCGAGCGCGACCACTTGTACGGAATCCAACACGCGGGCGGTGTGCGCACGGCGTC
This sequence comes from Planctomycetota bacterium, assembly GCA_034440255.1. GTDB lineage: Bacteria > Planctomycetota > UBA1135 > UBA1135 > JAEUIA01. Next base: position 10,470 of record JAWXBU010000143.1, read on the forward strand.
GACGGGCACGGTCAAGCTGGGCTCCGCTCGCGTGGTCTGGTAGGCGTCCGTCCACACGAGCGACGCGGGAGCACCGTAAAAAGCGCCTGGTTTCACGTGTTCGAGCGGACACGCGGGCATCCAATCGCCTTGGTTGTCGGTGACGAACAGATCGCCAACCGCGTTCGTTCCGATGCCGCACGGCGAGCGAAACCCAGACGCGAACGGCGTCGTCGTTCCGTCGGGCGCGATCTTCAAAACCCATCCGCGATAGGCGCTGAGCGAGCGACCGTGCCACCACTTCGGCTCGGTGAAGCCGAGGTTGAGCGCGACGAAGAAGTTGCCTTGCGCATCCGTCGGCAATCCGAACGCGAACTCGTGGTAGTTGCCCGACACGCCGAAGCGATTCGAAACTGTCTCGACCGCATCGCACACGAGATCGCCGTCGAAGTCCGACAGGCGCGAAAGCTCGGCGCGCTGCAGCACGTAGATCTTGCCGTCCACCACCTTGAGGCCGAGGCCCTCTTGCAATCCTTCGCAGAAGAGATGGAAGCGCGCCGCCGTCGGATCGGGATCGAGTGCATGATCGACGATCCACACTTGCCCGCGGCGCGTGCTCACGACCAGTCGATCGCCGTCCAACCAATCCATGCCGCCGACTTCGAGGATCGCGCCGCTCGGCAACGCCAAATGATCGACGGAGTACGTTTCCGCGGCGCCGTCCGAGAGCAGAGCGCACATGAAAGTCGCGAGCATCATTTCAGACTCCCGGCGGCACGGACGATCGCTGTGATACGCTGCGTCGAGTCTTCGGGCAACGTGACGCCGGGGATCTCGACGAGCGTCCACGCAGACGTTTCTCGTTCGGGCGTGAGCACGAACCCGTCTTCGAACGACGTCGAAGCTTCAGCGACGGCGTCACCGGTTCTCCAGCGCGCGATGGTGACGTCGAAGACCGCCGTTGATCCGGCGTGCATGCACGAGAATGCTGTTTTCGCGTCGATGCGGCCGCACACCGCTTCGGGTCTGGAGACGCGGAATGCAATCGCCACTTCGCGACGCTTGTCGAGCACGAAAGATCGTTTCCATCCTGGCCCGAGTGCCGTTGCGACCGCGTCTGGAGTTTCGAGCACGCGCGCGAGCACTTGCTCGTGGGCCGTGACGAGTTCGTACGACAAGGTTGCGACCGGTCCGTCGACGACGCTCGACAGAAGGCGCGCGCTCGACGTGCCGAATTCCTTGGCCGAACTCGCAGCGAGCGTGAATGGTGCCGGTTCACTCTGAACGACACTCACGATCTTGCCGAGCGGTTGCAAGAAATCGCCGCCGCGTCCGATCCAATCGCGTCGATCGACGAATTCGCCGCTGCGCACGGCGAGCAAGCGCACGTCGTCGACGCGATACTCGAACGACAAGCCCGAAGGCAGTCCGATCAGGAGTCCGCGCGGACGTTCGGCGGCGCCTTCCGTGATCGAAGGCAACTTGCCGCGAGCGACGAGTGCGCGGTCGCGAACGACCATGACGGTGTCCTTCGACTCGACGGTCAAGACCGGCGGCCCGAGCGTGAGGACGTAGCTCGCGAGCGACTTGCGCTCGGGATCCTTCAACGCGTCGCCGAAACTCGGCATCAGCGTGCCGGGGATGCCGTGCGTGATCGTGCGCAACAACGCTTCGGGTGTGTTGCCGTACGAAAACCCGCCGTCCTTGAAACTGCGCGCCGGTCGTTCGAGCACCGTGACGCCCTTGCCGTCACCGGTTTCGCCGTGGCAAGTCGCGCAATTCGCGACGTACAGCTTGCGCGCCGCTTCGTCGACCGCCGTCGACGTGCCGGGCGGCGGAGATTGGAACGAAGCGCCTGCGATCAGCGCGCTCACAGCGGACACCACCGCGAGAGCGCGTACTCGTGATTCGATCATGAGCGAACGTTAGCAAGCTCTGCACGACTCGGACAGGCGCGAGACAGGGTCGAGCGGGCTATCCTGCGCGCCATGCACTTCACCGCTCTCTTCTTCGCTTTCTGTCTGTCGTGTGCGACGCCATCGATCCGTCCGCAGTCCGCCGGCGAAACTTCTGCACGAACTGTCGATGTGCGCGATCTGTGCGTGCGCTACGCGGCCGACCGCGACACGCTGTCGCGTTTCCACGATTTGCCTGCGACGGCGGCCCGCTCCACAGCGTTCGAAGGATTGCATGCCGAAACCGAACGCGCGCTGGCTGCACTCGATTTCGATGCGTTAAATGTCGAAGCGCGTGTCGACGCCGTCTGCCTGCGTATGCGCGTCGCATCCGACCGCAGGAAACTGGCCTTCGAAGTCTCGCGAGTGCACGAGTGTGCGTCGCTCCTGCCGTTCGGTGACGCTGTCGTCGCTCTGCACGCAGCGCTGCGCGCGCAATCGGCGAGCGACCCGGAAAAAGCCGCCGGCGTGCTCGATCGACTGAAGCACGACGTCGACGCAGCGCGAACGGCTGCTGAAAAGCGTTCCGAACCGATTGCGCAGGTCGTCGCTCGTCGTGCCGCGAAACGCGTCGAAGCTCTGCGGGACACCGAAGCCGCGTGGTTCCGCTTCCGTGCCGACTACGATCCGACCTTCACGTGGTGGACGAAGAAACCGCACGAAGAGGTGGCGAAGGCCTTCGACGAATACGCGCGTGTCTTGCGCGAGAAGCTCGGTGGTGACGACAAGGCGACGCGCGATGCGGGCACGATCTTCGGCGATCCGATCGGACGTGAGGCGCTGCTCCCCGATCTGGAATTCGCGCTGATTCCCTACTCGCCCGAAGAGCTGATCCAGATCGCCGACCGCGAGATGCAATGGTGTACCGAGCGCATGCTCGAAGCGTCGCGCGCACTCGGCACGGGTGACGAATGGAAGCTCGCGCTCGAACGCGTGAAATCCGATCACGTCGCGCCCGGCGAACAACCGGCGCTCGTGCGCGCGCTGGCCCAAGAAGCGATTGCGTTCCTGAAAGAGCGCGACCTCGTCACTGTGCCCTCGATCGTCGAGAACGGTTGGCGCATGTCGATGCTCTCGGCCGACGAGCAACGCGTGTCGCCGTTCTTCTTGGGCGGCGAAGAAGTCCAAGTCGCCTTCCCGACCGACTCGATGAGCTACGACGAAAAACGCATGTCGATGCGCGGCAACAACAAACATTTCGCGCATGCGACGGTGTTCCACGAACTCGTGCCGGGACACGGATTGCAGCAGTACTACGAGTCGCGCTGGAACACGCATCGGGCCTTGTTTTCCACGCCTTTTTGGACCGAAGGTTGGGCGCTCTATTGGGAGATGCTCTTGTGGGACCTGGATTTTCACAGCACGCAGGAGGATCGGATCGGGGCTCTTTTCTGGCGCATGCATCGTTGCGCGCGAATCCGCTTCTCGCTCTCGTTCCACCTCGGACTCATGACGCCGGCGCAATGCGTCGACTACCTGGTCGACACGGTCGGACACGAGCGCAAGAATGCCGAAGCCGAAGTGCGACGCTCGTTCGAAGGCGGTTACGGTCCGCTGTACCAATGCGCGTACATGATCGGCGGACTGCAAATTCGCGCGCTGCATCGCGACTTGGTCGCGAGCGGCAAGATGTCGAACCGCGTGTTCCACGACACGATCCTCGAAGGCAACAACATCCCGATCGAGATGGTTCGCGCGCGACTCTTGGGTCAGAAGATCGCGCGCGAGTTCAAGGCAACTTGGCGCTTCTACAGTCTCTAGCCTGGATCTTTCACCACGTTGGTAGGGAGGCGGAGCGGACTTGCGGCCCGCAGGCGGTTGCGATCGATTGGCCCGGAAGTGGCCTTGATGGTCAGCGGGGAGCAGATCGAGGACAACAACGCAGCGGCACGCGACTCGGCTCCGCCGCAGCAGAACTTGGTGACAGAGCGGGGCTCGCAGCCCCGCTCCCCTCGACCTCCGAGCAACTCAGCACACTCCGCCGCCACGCCCCTTCTCTTTTGTTGACAGAAATCGTGGGAGGTGAATGGCTGTACTCAGCCACTCACCTCCCACGATTCATCGTTGAGGAGAACGCTTGTGTAGTCCTTGGTGTCCTGCATCGTTTCCGCTGCAC
>JAWXBU010000144.1:0-15527 GCA_034440255.1 Planctomycetota bacterium
ACTCGCAGGCGTCGTCGCCCGCCGCTTCACCAAAAGCAATTTCTTCGAGTGGCGGGTGGCGCCTCGCGCGTAATTCGCCAACGAAAGGGGCCAGTATCCCACGCCGGCTCAGGACCTTTACGGGCGCCAAAATGCCGAGATCGTGCTCGTCATGTTGAACGTCGCCGCCTGGCAGAACACCGCGGAATCGCGATAGCGCGCTGCATAGTAACGCGTCTGGCCGGGCGCGACGAGACCGAGGAGCGAGATCGACGCATCACCTGCGGAAGGGAAGTCCAGAGCTCCGCCGGGTGCGAAGCGCGTGGTCAAACGGATGAACGAACCACTGGTGCACGAGATGCCGTCACCTGAAATCACCGCTGCATTGTTGTAGGAGAAGCCCGACGCTTGGAACACGGTCGCCGCCGCGGGCGACATGCCGTCCATGTGAAGCGTGAACGTATCCGAAGAAACGCGCAGCGAGCCGTCACCCGTCATCGCCGCCCCCGTGGAGGACAGACTGCTCGGGCAACCGCGCCCGGGACCGCCGACGTGCTGGCATGGACACCAGAAGAGCCAAGTGCCGTCCGCCGCACATGCGGAGTAGGACAGCGTGCTCGCAGCGTCTTCGGTGATGCGGACGTCGTCGACATACACGCCAGCGGTGTCGTTTCCCCAGGCGTCCACAGCGGTGAAGAAGAAGCGCATCTCGATCACCTTCCCGGCCCAAGGAGTGAGATCGCGCGTGTCGAGGCGCCAGAAATTCGAGTTGAAGCTCAGGCGGAGTTCCGTCCAGGCGAGCGCGCCGACTTCACGCACTTGCACACCGTGCATGTCCCACTCGAACGAGTTTTCGACATTCGACCACGATTGGTACGAGAGCACGATCGAGCCGGTCGTCGTGGGCAACGCGATCTGTTGAGTGCACCTCATGTACTGCGTTGTATTGAGACTCATCTGGAACGAGCAGCCCCAAGTGCTCGTCCAGGAGCCGTACCAGACGCAGTGCGAGCCGCTCGGGAACGGCAGTTGCGCGGGCGAGCACTGCTCCGAAGCCTCCTGATCGTTCTACAGGCCGCCCATCGTCCAGTTGCCGTAACCGCTCTCGAAGTCATCGCTGAAGATGACGTTCTGAGCTCGGGCGGACGCGGTGAAAAACAACAGTGCGAGGGCACCCAATTGCGTGACGAACTTCATGCGAACCTCCACGGAACAGGCACGGACGACCAGGTCGATTGGATTCTGCCTCGGACACGCGAGCGTTGCACGAATCTCGGAAATCGGGTGGGGGGGGGGAGAGTTTCACTCAGTGTGCGGGCATCGCACTATCCTCACCGACAGCGACACGGGCGAAAAAGGAAGTGATGCACATGAAGTCGGGGCAAAGAACAGCCGTGCCAGTCTGTGGGACAGCCACCTTGATCGTGGTGCTCATCGCGATTGCCACGATCGGTGCCGAGGTGCTCGGAATCGAGGGGCTGCCCTCGATCCGCATGACGATGGGGGTCGCGGTGCTCGTCTCGATCGCAGCGTTCGTCGTGGCCAACGTTTCGACCCCGAGTGCCGCGCGACTCGCTTGCGTGACCTCGATCGCCGTCATCGCGGTCGTCGCATCTCTCCGCGCCTATGAGCTCGCGATCACGCGCAAGGTCACTGCGGCAACGCTCGTGGACGTCGTGCTCGCGCTCGGCGTGATGTCGCTGCTCGTCCCGTTGTGTCGCAGTGCCTGGCACGACATGCACGAAGCACTTCCAACTTGACGCAGGCGTGGTCAGCGCTTCCATTCGCCGATGATCGGAAGGTACGCGCGCCACGGACCGACGGCTGCGTCATACCCTCGCGCCATCACACGCGCGATCTGGGCGATGTGAGAGAGATCGTGTGCGACCCAAGTGGCCAGGTGTCGGCCCAGTTTCACCGCTCCGAACTCTGGATGCCGGCCGCGACGTTCGAGATCCTCTGGAGTAAGCGCGAGCGAGCAAAGGTCGCTCAGACTCACCGCTCTCAGGCGAGCGAACTCGTCGAGTTGGGCGGTGATCGAGCGCGGCTCGTCGCGCAGACGCGCGAAACGATCGAACGGTTCGAATGCGAGCGCTTCACCATGAAGCAGCAAATGATGCACGCACGGCATCCAGTCGCTGCGCTCACCCTCGATCAAGTGGCCGACGACCGCACGCGGACTCCACGTGCCCGTCCCTTGGTCGCAGTCGAGCCATTCATCAGGCAGTCCGCGCAGCCATTCGGTCAGCACGATCGGCGTGCGTTCCAGGATCTGCGTGCCGGCGCATGCGTCGATCTCATTCATCGTGGCGATCGTACAACGCTCTTTGGAACGAGCAGTCGGAGAGTTGGACCTCTTCCTCCCGACTTTCTGCCGTTGCGCGAGTATCCTTGTCTGCATGGATTCCACAGTGCGCGTCGGACGAAATGAACTCTGCCCGTGCGGCAGCGGCAAGAAGTACAAGAATTGCTGCGAGCGACGCGAAGCCGTCGTCACAGGAACGAAGGGGACCCCGTCTCGATCCATCGGCATCGTCGTCGGCGTCGTCGTCGTGGGGCTCGCGCTGGCGGGCGCCGTCGCACTGCGCGTCCTCGGCGAGGAGGAGCCCGCGACGAACACGCGCACCGCGAACACGACTGTGCCGGCTGTGTTGCCGCCTGCGCCGTTCCAACCTCTCGCGACGGGGACACTCACGCCGCCGCCGCCCGGCCCCACTCCCGCAGGAAAAGTGTGGTCACCGGAGCACGGGCACTACCACGACGCACCGAACGCTGCGTCGCCGAACGCGCCCACGCCGTTCGAGGTAGGTGCCGACGGAAGCGCGAGCCTGAGTTCGACGCCCGCCGCACTCACACCACAACCGCCCGGTCCCGTGCCGGAGGGCAAAGTGTGGTCGCCCGAGCACGGGCATTGGCACGACGCGTTGCCCGGAGCCGTGACGCCGCGTTAGCCACCGCTGCAGGAATGCATCCTCGTAGTCAGGTTTGCAGGCCGCACGATCGTTGCGTCTGGGTCGCGCGTGGACAGGGGCTCCTCTGCCTACCGTTTCGCGTTCGAGACGCGCTGAACTCGCTCGCGCACATGGCGCGCGGACTGCGCTCCTCCAAACGATCCTTGCACACAAGAAGACTGCGCTGCGCGCGCGAGCGCGTCCACGAGACGAGTTCGTTCTCCGTCACTCGACACCACGCGGGCAACTCGACGTCCACCGTCGATTCGGTCGAGCGCACCTCGAGCAGTCCGCCGCGTGGCACTGGGTCCATGCTTTTGCGGTCGAGCGTCGTGCCTGCGATTCGAATCGCCCTCGGCGTGAGCTCGTCGAGGCCGTTCGCCCTATTCAGGCGAGTCACCCGACGTCTGCGGCCGGTTTGTTGCAGGGCCTCGTTCATGCGTCGGCGACGAAAGCTCTTTCTCGGCGTGCTTCTGACCGTGCTGGTCGCGATCCCAGTGGTACTCCACTTCTCGAAAAACCGACTGGTCTGGTCCCGCATCGTTGCGTCTCTGCACGAGGTGTACGGTCTAGAGGTCGAGGCCGAATCCGTCTCGCTGTCACTTCTCTCGGGAAAAGGAACCATACGCGGGATCCGCATCACCGAGGCTGGATCTGCGCTCTTGGAAGCGGATGAAGTGCAGATCTCGGCGTCGCTCGGTGGGATGCTGCGCGGTGTCTACGACTTCGAAGCGCTGACCGTGATCCGTCCTGTCTTCCACATCGTCGTCGAGGCAGAAAAGAGAACGAATTTCGGTCGCATTTTCGCCGAGCGCAAGCCTGCCGGTGGACCCGCCAAGTTCACCTTTCTAGAAAATGCACACGTCATGGACGGGACCTGTCTCCTCGCGGACGATGTGACCGACCCGGATCGGCCGCTCGCGCTCCGATTCGAGAGCCTTCAGCTCGCCCTCTCACACGTCCAAATCTCCGGCGAGCCGCGCTCATCCGCAAACGGCGACATGCGCCTGGACGCCCTGCTCGTTCAAGCCAGAGCCCCGTGTCGGATCGCGCTCGTGGCTTGGGCGCCATCTTGGAGGAGCCCGCCGACGTTCGCGCTGCACGCGGCGATCACAGGGCTCGATCTTGCGCAGTTTCCGCAGTATGCGAAGAAATCGACTCGGTCGGCCCTGGGTGGAGATGTGCTGCATCTCGCTGGCAACATGCGCGCGATCGACGGAAGCATCGTCGACGGTGCGATCGGCGCCACGGTCGTCGAGACAGGCTCCGACCACTTCTTGCGTTTCGGCGGGACCACATCCGACCTCGTCATCGACCAGGACAGCCGGCTCGCACTGCTCTTCGATCTCCCGTTTGCGCGGCTCGGTCACTTGGGCGAACTCGGGATCACGACGACCTTGGGAGCCGCCACCGCTGTCGGGAAGGGCATCGTCGGCGCGGGTGAATCGGCCGTGAGCGGAGTGGCCGACACGATCGAAGGCATGATCCGCCTCGATCCGCTCGGCGCGCTGGAGGCTGCGGGCGGCGGTGTGCTCGACAGCGCCAAAGCGTTGGGTGGGGGAGTCGTCGACGGCGTACGTCGCCTCTTCGGTGGACTGGGCACGAGAGCGGAGAATGCGCACGAGGATGTGGAGAGAGAGCGTCGCTTCGCCGCGCTGCACCATGACTGTCGACGCGCGATGATCCGCGCTGCGCTGGAGTCCGCAGGAGACTCTTCGAACGAGCGCGAGCAGCGGATCGAAACAGAGCTCCTCGAACTCGATGCAGCGCGCGTCGTTCACGACGAAGAGCGCTGACTGCGATCAGGCGTCGTGAACGCGGGATTGGGGCGCCGCGGCAAGCCGTTGCTCACTTCTGATGAGCATTCAGGCCCGCCCGATCGGCCTCACGCGCGGCCCGAACGCACCGCGCTGCCGAGTGACGCGGGTGACGACTGACCTTGCGGATGATCGACGCTCCACGGTCCGCTCCCACGACAGGCGATGAAGAGGAACAAGAAGCAGTAGAGAACGGCGAGCTCGCCCTTGTTCACGATCGGGAAGAAGTTCGCGTCGAATTGGAACTTCCAGTGAAACTTGAAGTACGCCACGGCCATCATGCCGCTGGCGATGAAGGCAGCGAACGACGCGCGCAGGCCGATCGCGATGGCCACCCCGCACACGAGTTCGAGGATGCCGCCGATCCACAACAGCGAACCCGCCTCAGGCGATTCGTGTTCGGCGAGAAGACCGAAGATCTTCTGCAGTCCGTGGAACGTGAAGAGGATGCCCGCGACGATGCGCAGCAACGCGTAAGTTTGATCGGTGAAGGGAGCGAGGAACTTCATGACCGGAGCGTACTGGTGCACGTCGGAGCGGTCCATTCGTTCCGAGCAGACCGTCGATCGACTACGGCCATCCTGCGTCGGCACCGGATCGAACTGCACGCGGCGCCTAAGTGAACTCCACGAGCGCGCGCTCGTCGACCACAACGTCCCTACGGGGCAGACGGCGCATGTCGAAGTGGCTCGTGAACTCGCGCGCCGTCGCCGGTTCGGCACGTTCGATCCCGGAATGTCGCGCGACCCACGCGACCACCCGCCGCGGATCGAGCCCAGCCGAGCGCAACTTGGCGAGCGCGATGTCGTCGCTGCGCTTCGCGAAGCGGCGACCGCTCGCATCGACGACGAGCGGAACGTGCCACCACTTCGGTGAACGAATCGACAGCGCTTCCTGCAGCAGTTTCTGACGCGCCGCACTCTCGAGGAGATCGGCGCCGCGCACGACTTCGTTCACACCTTGGCGCGCGTCGTCCACGACGACGGCCAGTTGATACGCTGGCGAACCGGCGCGGCGCATGACCACGAAATCGCCGGCGTCGCGCGCGATGTCGAAGGAGCGCGCGCCCATCACGCCGTCTTCGATGCCTATTTCTCCGGGGCGAGCCATGAAACGCAGCGCTGCCTTGCGACCACTCGCGCGCTCCGCGTCCGCGATCGAGGTGAATTTTCCGCGACACGTTCCGGGATAACGTCCCGCTCCATCCGGTCCGTGCGGGGCACTCGCGGCAGCTTCGATCTCGGCGCGTGTGCAGATGCACGGGTAGGCGAGTCCGCGCGCAGCCAGTTCGTCCGCGGCTGCCTCGATCGACGCGACGCCGGTGCTTTGGATGCAGGGCGCGCCGTCCCAATCGAGACCTAGCCATTCCAAGTCGCGCAGCGTCTCGTCGCTCATGCCGGACTTCACGCGTTCGACGTCGAGATCTTCGATGCGCAGAACGATGCGTCCGCCGCGCGAGCGTGCGTGCCACCACGCGACGAGGAAACTGCGCGCGTGCCCGAGGTGCAAGTGGCCGGTGGGACTCGGCGCCAGCCGGCCGACGGGCGGGGAGCTCGAGAGTGCATTCATCGCCAGGCGTGCAACTCGGAGAGGCCGCCCACGAAAATCGAGTTGCCCGAGCGCACAGCGCGTGTCGTGCGCAAGGGAAGCGCGCGCCATCTCGGTTCGGCGGATAGGCAGTCCTCTGGAGTCGCGCTCGAGTCCGCCAGCACCACCGTTGCGGCGTCAGCGCGCTCCAGCCGTGCAGTGTCGAAGGGCACGATCCGACGCTCCACTTCAGTGCGCCGAATCGAACACGCGCAAGTCTTGGGCGTTGCCGATCGTCGAACCGGGCACCGGCGAAAGGCCGAGCAAGTGCAGCGCCAAGTTGCCCGCGTCGCCGTTGCGCACCGGTGCGAGTCCGGCGAAATCGCGCGGCCGTCGCGACAAACCGGGGTCGGCGCGCGTCGACGAATTGAGCTCATACAGATCGCGCGGCTCGCCGCTCGCGCCGGTCCACACGATGAACGGAATGATGTAGTTGACCCACATGTGCTTTTGGTCGTGACTCTTGAACGGCGCGCCGCCGCCGTGGTCGGCGGTCAAGACGATCGCCGTCGTGTCGCGTAGTTTGGAACTTTCGAGCGCGTCCAAGAGGCGCGCGAGTTCGACGTCGACGGCTTGCACGGCTTTCATGTAACGCGAATTCGGGCTGACGTCCCAACCGTACGCGTGACCTGTCAAGTCCGTCACCGCGAAGTGCACGAAGTAGAGCCGCCGCTGCGACTGTTCGCGTGCGAGCGACTCGAGCAAGCCATCGACCATCTTCGTCGTGTCGAGTTCGAACACGAAGCGATCGAGCTTGTCACGGCCATCGTCTTCACCGGTCACGTCGGGAGCGCCGTGCTCGGCATTCCACGACACGTCGTAGATCGAGAACTTCGATTTCCCGGCGTAGAGCTGCGTCTCGAAACCGCGATCGTGAGCGACGTCGAAAAGCCCGGCGACGTAACTGCCTTTCACCGACTCGAGTGTCTCGCCCGCGTCCGCATCGTCGTTCTTCGTCCAAGCGTGGCCGGCATCGCCCTCGACGAAACGGCCAGTGATCATCGCCGTGTGATTCGGCAGCGTGATCGTCCAGTCGGGATCGGTGCGCGCATTCAGTGTCGAAGCGCCGCGGCGCAGTCGCGCGAACGCGGGGAGCGCTTTGGCGCTGATCGCGATCAACGCATCCGAGCGCAGGCCGTCGACGCTGATCACGATCGCGTTCTCGAACGTGCGCCGCGTGAGCACAGGCTCCTCACGTGGAGCGGTGAGCTGCGCCGTGAGCGCGAAGAGAAGCGGGATCATGCGGGAATCTCGCGTGTGATTGATACCACGCACTCACGTCGGACCCAAGCCAGCGTGTACGATCGACGGCTCAGCGCATGGGACGAGACGGATTCACTAGCGGTCGACCGAAACTGGGGGCCGCACATCATGCGTTCTTGGTGGTCACGGTCGTCGCTTGCCGACTGCTCGCGATCTCGGCGTGCCCGACCTACGACGACGCGTTCATCACGTACCGCTACGCGTTGAACGCGGGCGACGGCCTCGGGCTCGTCTTCAATCCGGGTTCGCCCTGGGAGCCCGTGCTGGGCACGACCACTCCGCTGTTCGCATGGATCCTGACGCTGTTCGCGAAGCTCGGACTCGATCTCGTGACGACGGCGCTCGCCCTCGACATCTTCTTCGACGCGTGCTCAGCCGCGCTCATCCCGAGACTGTTCGGACGCGCACGTGCGAGTTCGACATGGGCGTTGCTCGCGTTCGCCGCCTTTCCGCCGCTCGTGCGCATCACCGTCGGCGGGATGGAAGCGCCGCTCTTTTCGCTGTTCGCATTGCTTGCGGTACTCGCCGCCGCAGCGGACAAACCGGTGCGCGCCGGCGTGTGGAGCGCGCTCACTTGCCTCGTGCGCCCCGAAGGCGTGCTCTTGTGCGTGATTCTGTTGATCTCGGGATTCAGCGCGCGTCGCGACGCGCGACGGATCGTGCTCTCGATGCTCGTGCCGATGCTCGTCATCGGCACGATCGCTGTCGCGATCCTGACCGCGAAGTACGGCTCGCCGATACCGCAATCGGTCATTGCGAAGGCCAAGATGCAGCCCGTCGATCCCGACGGTTTGACCTTCGCGCGCTTGAAATCGATCTGGAGTCAAGCGTTCTTGCCGCACTGGGTGCTGTTGCCGCTCTTGCCGATCGTCCTCATCGGGGCGTGGCGCGCATTGCGCAATCCGGGAGCGCTGCGCCTCTACTCGGTCTTCGCGCTGGCGATCGTCGTCGCGTATTCGATCGCGCACCCGCACACGTGGGGCTGGTACTACTTCGTTCCGCTCGCCGCGTGGACGTTTTGGTTCGCGCTCCAATTCGATCGCTTGGCGCGCAGCGCTTCGAAGAGCTTCGGCCCGGCACTTTCGAGCGCAGGAGCGCTGTTCGGTGCACCGATCGGTGGAGCGCTCGCGATGATCACGACGTTGATCATCGGCTTGCGCCATGAGAGCCGCATTCCGCGCGACGTGTACGCGCCGCTCGGCAAATGGGCGCGCGAGACGAGTGCGATGGAGCCCGACGCGCGCGTCCTGGCTTCCGATATCGGCATCATCGGTTGGAATTGGCGCGGCGTCGTGCTCGACAGCGAAGGGCTGGTCTGGCCGGCTGCACTCGCTCACGGCAGCTTGAACGCGATCCTCGAAGCCGAACGCCCGGAGTACTTCGTGTTCTTGGTCGAGCGGACGCGCCTCTTGCACTTGCAAAAGCGCGCCGACGTGTTCGCGCTCTACGAGCCGATCGCGCGCTTCAACGGGACGGGCGAGACGGCGCTCAAACCCACGGTGGATGAACTCGACGACGAGTGGGGACAGGATTACATCGTCTACCGGCGCAGGGCGCGTTGACGGCAACGCATCGCTCAGTTCGCTACAGAGTTTTCACCAGAGAGGTTCACCAGAGAGCGATTTCGCGCCGCTTCTGCCACAAGAGCCACACGAAGAACGGTCCGCCGACGAGCGACATCACCACTCCCGGTTGCAGCGGCACGCTCGGGAACGCAGCCGAACAAATGAGGTCGGCGGCGGTCAAGAAACAAGCTCCGGCGAGCGGCGACAACCACAACAGCGTGCGATGCGAAACACCGGTCGCGAAGCGCACCAAGTGCGGCACGATCAAGCCGACGAATGCAATCTGTCCGGCGACGGCGACAGCGGCTCCAGCAGACAGCGCGACCGCCGCGAGCGCGATCAACTTGACGCGCGCCGTGTCGACGCCGAGTGCCTCCGCGTCCTCGATCCCGGGTTGCATCAAGTCGAGTTCCCACGCGACGAACGGGATGACGGTGACGGCGCACGCGACGCCGGACCAGACGACGACGACGTGCCAGGGCAGACGATCTTGCAGCGAACCGAACGACCACAAGAGGATGCTCTTCGACACGTCCCAATCTCCGACGACGAGCATCTGCACGAGTTGTTGTGCGCCGCCCAAGAACGTGTTGACCGCGATTCCGACGAGCAACAGCGCGGGGATCGACACTCGACCCTGCGCAGACGCGAGTCGGTAGACGACGAGAGCGACGACGAGCGCTCCGACGAAGGCCGCGAGCGGGACGAGCACCAAGCCCGACGACGGCGAACTGACGACGAGCCTCGGACCGTAACCGCCGACGAGGAGCAGCGCCGCGATCGCTCCCAAGCTCGCGCCGCCGGAAATTCCGAGCACGGACGGCGAGGCGAGCCCGTTGCGAAAGACCCCTTGGACCAAGGCGCCCGCGAGTCCGAGCGCGGCTCCGACGCCCGCGGCAGTCAAGCCGCGCCACAGACGTAACTCGACCGCGACCTGTTGTGCCCCGGGCAGTCGCTCGGCAAGCCCGAAAGTCGCCCAAAACCCTCGCCACGCGGACGGAACGTCGTCGACCAAGTGAGTCGGACCCAGGCGCAGCGTGACCAGCAAAAGCCCGACGAGCAGCGCGACGAGGAGCGCCGCCCACAGTTGTGCTCGGGCGCGAGTCGACTGGGCCACGCGAGCGGTGTATCCGCTGGAACGTCGAGTGCCAAGCTCCACGCGTCGAAATGCAGAGCAGCTGCGTTATGGTCACGGGTCATGACGACCCTGCGACTCACGCGACGGACAGCGCGGGCGATCGACGCCCGCGCTGCGGACGAGTACGGAATTCCGTCGCTCGTCTTGATGGAACACGCCGGACGATCGGCAGCGGAACTGGTGCTCGCGCTCGCGCGCAACGCCGACACGACGCGCGCGGTCACCGTCTTTTGCGGCGGCGGCAACAACGGCGGTGACGGCTTCGTCGTCGCGCGTTTCCTCGACGCGCTCGGAGTCGAGGTCGAGTGCGTGTGCTGTGCCGACCTCGCCAGCGCGGAAGGGGACGCGCTCATCGAGCGACGCATCGCGCACAACGCCGGGCTGATGCTCGGCTCGGCAACGAACAGCGCGGAGCTCGCTCTTCGACGCGAGCGTCTGCTCGCCGACAGGCGTGAGCGCGTGATCGTCGACGCGTTGCTCGGCACCGGTTTCCAAGGTGTCTTGAAGCCGCACGCAGCTGAAGTGATCGGCGTCGTGAACGAGTTGCGCGCGGCGCAACGCGGATCACTCGTCGTGTCGCTCGATCTGCCGTCGGGCCTCGATTGCGACTCGGGCGAACTCGCCGATCCCACCGTGCGAGCGGATTTCACGGCGACTTTCGTGGCCGAAAAGCAGGGCTTCCTGAATCCGCGCGCCGCAGCAGTGCTGGGGCGCGTGGTCGTGCTCGGCATCGGACTCCCGCGCGCTTTGCTCGAGCGTGTGAGCGGTAGCGCGCCCTGAAGCCTCGATTGTGGTCGCGCTCAGTCGAGCAAGCGCGACTCGCACGAGTGCAGTTTCAATTCGGACGCGCGATTGGTGCGGAACACGAGCGGGCCGCGGATGTCGGGCGCGGCGAGGTACAAGAAAACTTCACTCTTGCCAGCGGGCAACATCTGCGCGATCGCGTTCGTCCGGCCGTACTCGGGATTCTGCTTCGTCTTGTAGTGGAAGTTCACGTCGGTCGCGATCTCGACTTCGACTTCGAGTCGCACGATCGCGCGCCTCGAGTCGGGCGAAACTTCTGCGGGCAACACCGCGAGTGCCGTCGGTTTCAGCCAGCGGATTCCGATCGCGCCGTCGACGTGGCGCGTCTCGATCCCGCCTTTCGAAGCGAGGTGGTGTTCGTCGCGTGCGAGGTCCATCACGAAGTGCGGGCGAGCGGCGTCGAACAATGTGCGACCGAACGCACCTTGAGCCGCCAAGTTTTCCACCGGTGGGCGTGCCAGAACGCGCTCGACGTACAGTTCGATCACGAGGTCGGGCCTTTCCTCGATCACGACAGCCGGTTGGAAGAAGTCCCAGATCGTCACAGCGCGCGACGCGGTCTTGGCGACGAACTTCACGGCCGCTTGGCCGAACGAATCGTGGAACATCACGACGCGCGGCAAGCTCGCGTCGCTCGAGGTGGACACGCCGCGCGTATCCACGATGCCGTCGGAGTCGAAGTGCAGGTCGAACGACGGACCGCGCATCGATTCGACGATGCGCTCGGACTGTTCGAGGTAGCCCGACAGATACAGGCGATGCGCCCACGTGTCGCCTTCGATGCCGTGCGTGGCGTAGGTCAGATCGCTCTCGTCGAGCCTCGCCCAGCTCTCGAGCTTGGGCCACGCGCGCACGTGATCGCCGAGCGCGCGGATGCCGGCCGCGGCGCCGCGATCGGTCCAGTGCGAACCGTAGGGGAAGTACGCGTGATCGTCCGCGCGGTCGGCGCTCTTCGCCGCGAGCAGACTCGCACGCAGATCAAGGAACACCGGGTCGCCGGCGAGTTGGGCCTGCAGTTGATCGGTGCGACTGGGGCCGAACGCCTCGAGCGCGTACGCGTGCCGCTCCGGATAGATGCTCGTCTTGTCGGGGGCAACGGCGAACACGTACTCGGCGCCGTGCTCGCGACAAAACGCTTGGCGTGCACGGATCGCGGAGACCCAAGCTTCGATCTCGAAGCGTCCGAGTGGAGCAGCGCCGCGCTGCATGTCGAATTCACGGCTGGCCGCGAGGAACACCCACGCGTCCTTTCCCGTGTACGCGATCGGCGTCGGCGACACGCCGAAACCTGCGACGAACTCGCGACTGCGCCAGCTCAAGAGCGTCGTGCGGCCGCCCAACGCGTCGCCGAACCAATGCTCGACATCGCGCGAGAACGTGGACAGCTGTTCGAGTGTTCGCGGCCACGGGGGTCGAGCGTGTGCGGAGCGCTCTTCGGGCAAGCGGCCGGCCTTCGGAACGCCGTTCACGCACCAAGTGACTAGCGGGACGAGGAGCGCGACCAAGAAAACGAACACCGTCAGCCCCGCTCCCAATCGTGTCACGCGGGCGCTCATTCGCACGACGAGGTTGCCGAGTGAGGCGTCGCCATGCAAATCCGATCCTGGGTGCGTTGCCAGACTGGGAAAGCTCGCTATGGTGCAGGAGGGCACTCGATCCGCCTGCGCCGCTTTGGCGGAGGGTGCTCGTCCTGATTGACCCACGAGGATCGGTGAATCCTTGGCAACGAAAGCAAACCCTCCGATGAGACTGCTCCTATTCGCCGTGCCGGCCGTGACGATGCTCGCATCGTTTGCAGAAGCTCAATTGTTCGAGAACGTGTCGCCGCGTGCGGCCGTCGCCAGCGAACCGTCGTTCGCGATTCCGACGCAGTTGCCGCCGGCTCCGACCGTCGGTTCCGACGTGTGCGCGACAGCCGAGGTGCTCGGCAGCGCTGTCGGGTCCTTCGGCTACGACCTGACGACGGCGACCACGGGCACCGAAGGCCAGATCACGTTCACCGGCGGAGATTGCAACTACGGATGCGCGGAGTACGGCAACGCGAACGTGCAAGTCCCGGGCGACGTCTGGTTCACTTGGACTGCGCCTGCGACGGGTCGCGTGCGCATCTCGAGCTGCGGTTCGCTGGCCGACGTGAAGATCGCTGTGTACCTCGGCCCGACGTGTCCGACGGGGACTTCGTGTATCGGATGCAGCGACGACTACCACGGCGCGAGTGTCGGCGCCGTCTACCAGCGCGATGCGCGCGTGTTCTTCGACGCTGTGCTGGGCACGAATTACCTGATCCAAGTGGGTCGAGGATTCAGCCTCTTCGCAGGGACGGGTTTCATCGACGCGTTCACGATCGACGTCGCGCCGATCGTGCGACCGAACGTGTACGACGACGGCGCGGCTGAAGTCAGCTTCTCCGTCGGAGCAGCGGGCAACGGCAATTGCCGCATGCAGTGCTTCGGCGATCCGAGCGCTGTCACCACCGTACTCGGCACGGACGTCTCGTGGGGCTGGACTGGACAGACGGGACTCGTCAACGGCACACCGTGCGTCGTGGCGATCTGGGACGACCCGACCGACGACGCCAATCCGACCGACTGCGTCCTGCTGCAACAAGTTTCGACGACCTACCAAAATGTCGGGACGGGCATATTCACGAGCATCTTGTTCTCACCGCCTGTGACGGTGAACGGCAACTACTTCATCGGAGTCGCGTCGCAACTGATCGTCGCCGGTACGGGTGTGGATGCTCCCCTGACGGCAGATTCCACGCTCTGTTTCGCTCAGCCCGACACTGCGTGGTACGGCGCGAACACAGGTCTCGCGTACGACGTCACGAACATCCCCGCCAACTCCGGCCCCGCGTTCCGTCTAGGAGCGGCGGGCAATTGCCAAGCTCAAGGCACAGCCACTTACAACGGATTGTACCACTCGGCGTGGACGATTCGTTCGAACGTGCTGGCGGGGCCGCCGCCGATCGGCACGTCGTTCTGCTCTGGAGACGGCACTGCGACAGCGTGTCCGTGCGGCAATGTCGGCGGCCCGGGACGCGGTTGTGCGAACTCGACTGCCGGTAGCACGGGCGCGATTTTGAGCGCGGTTGGCGTCGCGTCGATCAGCGCGGACACCGTCGTGTTGAAGGCGACGGACGTGAGCGGACCGGGACTCTTCTTCCAAGGCTCCGTGCAATTCGGCGGCGGGAACGGCATCACGTTCGGCGACGGACTCCTGTGCGCGGGTGGAACGATCTTGCGCTTGGGCGTCGTGTTCCCCGTCGCGGGAGTCGCGACCTACCCGGGCGGCCTCACACCGAATCCGATTCACATCGGCGGCGTCATCGGTGCGCCGGGCACGTTCCATTACCAGTGCTGGTACCGCGATGCGTTCATGTTCTGCTCGGTGGCCACCAACAACCTGACGCAGGGCGTCACCATTCCCTGGGGCACCTGAGACAGCGCGAGACGTCAGCGGAAGAACGATCGCCGCACTGGCGCGAGGCTCCGACCCAGGCAGGGGAGGGGCCTCGCGCTTTTTCAGCACGCTGCTGAGTAGCAGCCGCTGCGGATCACCCCGTCGAAACCGACGTCAGCCCCAGCAATCGGATCCGAAATCGAGGACCGGAGCGCGCTCCGAGTCAGCGTCCGCAGGTGTTCGGCTCGGCTGGCGGGCCGGGAACCAGAAGCGCTCGAGAGCCCTGCTTGGCGCTGATCGCTATGTCAGTCGTGCGTTTCAGTCAGGTTGGAAAATCATCCCGGTTGGAGGGGAACTCTGTTCACAGCCGGTACGTCTTCCGTTGTGGGTCCGTCCGCTCCCCGTGGCGTTTCCCGCACAAATCGAAATCCCTCGTCTAGAAGGGGTTTTGGCACCGTTGCGAGGATCCGCACATGGGGTATGATCCCAGTAGGAATACCGTTTCCTCGCGGATCTCTGGGATCGGAACGGACCTCCGGTATCCGCTGGTTCTGGCCGACGGACGACCGCTTCTCACTCGCCAGACCGTTGGCAACCTCTACTCAGGACAAACATGAGACTCTCTCAGCTCACTTTCTCGGGTGTCGCACTCCTCGCGGCGTCCGTTTCCGCGCAACAATCGGATTTCGACGCGCGCCCGATGCTCCGCACCGGCGCCGCCCCGGCCCCGATCGCTTCGCAACTTCCGCCCGCACCGGTCAACGGTTCGGACTTGTGCGCGACGGCCGACGCGCTCGGTAGCGCGACGGGCGCGATCCCGTACGACCTCACGCTCGCGACGACCGGCCCCGAAGGTCAAACGTCCTTCACCGGCGGTTACTGCAACTACGGTTGCGCCGAGTACGGCAATGGCCAAGTCGCGGTTCTCACCGACGTGTGGTTCTCGTGGACCGCTCCGGCCACGGGCCGCATGCGCATCACGACCTGCCCGAATCAGAACGACACCAAGATCGCGCTGTAC
>JAWXBU010000145.1:0-11066 GCA_034440255.1 Planctomycetota bacterium
CCACGCGAGCACGGATGAGTGGCGGTGAAGCGACATGCCGCTCCGGGACCGCTCAGGCAGGTTGACAGGTCGGCTGCACCCGGTGAGACTTGGAAATGACGTATTGCGGGCTCTCCAGCCCGATTTCTCAGGAGTACTCGATGCACCGCGCCGCACGCCGAATTTCGACCCTCATCGCCACGGCATGCTTGGCTGCAGGCACGCCGGCGACTTCAGCCTGCGCGCAGACATCGCACGCTGCCGAAGCGGCTTCCAAACCTTCGATTCGTTTCGATGCGCGCGCCGCCGAGCACTTGCTCAATCGCGCTGGATTCGGTGGGACGCCGTCCGACGTCGCGCGTCTGGAGCAGCTCGGCCTCGAGGGCGCAGTCGCGTCGTTCTTCCCGGCCGCCGTACAAGTCCCCGCGCCGGAAGTGCTGGGTGAGGAGACGCTGCACGGTGGACTCGACACTCCCGAAGAACGTCACGAGATGACCGTGCGACGTCGCGCGGCATACACCGACATGCAACCCGAGTTGATCGTCGGGCTGAATCGCTATTGCGATTGGTGGATCGAGCGCATGCTCGCGAGCGAGGATCCGCTGCGCGATCGCATGACGATTTTCTGGCACGGCCACTTCGTGTCGTCGATCAAGGACGTCGGCAACGCGCAGGACATGATCCGGCAGAACCAGTTCTTGCGCGCGCATGCTCTCGGACTGTTCGAGCCGCTCGTGCGCGGCATCGGTCGCGATCCGGCGATGCTGCGCTACTTGAACAACGACACGAACGTCAAAGATCATCCGAACGAGAACTGGGCACGCGAGCTGATGGAGCTCTTCTCTCTCGGCGACGGCAACTACACAGAAGCCGACATCAAGGAGGCCGCGCGCGCGTTCACAGGTTGGAGCCGCGGACCGGACGGATTCGAGTACAAGCGACTCGATCACGACTTCGGCGACAAGCGCGTGTTGTCGGTCGAGGGCAACTTCGACGGCGACGGGATCATCGACATCATCTTGGCGCAGCCGGCGTGCGGACTTTTCCTCGCTCACAAGCTGCTCGCGTACTTCGAGGGCGTTCCGCCGACGCCTGAACGCACTGCCGAATACGCCGATATTTTGCGGAAAAACAGCTATGACATCGCCAAGACATTGCGGCGGTTGTTCCTCGATCCGGCGTTCTACCGAGACGAAGTCGTGGGTACACGCGTCACCGCGCCGGTCGAATTCCTCGTCGCTGCTTCGCGCCGCTTGCACGTCCGAACGCCCGGGCAGATGGTCCTCAACGCAGGTGACGTGCTCGGTCAACGCTTGTTCTGGCCGCCCAGCGTCAAAGGTTGGGAAGAGGGCATGGCGTGGATCACGACGTCGTCGATGATGCAGCGCAGCAACATGATCGGCGTGATTCTAGGTCTCGTCGACGTGAAGCGCCTGATGCAGGACGAAGAGTTCGCACCGAGCGGCGAGATGGACATGAAGCGCAAGCTGGCGAGTCGTACGAACGGTTTCAATCACCTTTACCACGTGCAGGAGATGGGTTGGAAACCGGACATCGCTCTCGCACAGCGCGCCGTCACGGCAGCCGGCGACAAGAAGCTCGACGACGAAGCGATCGTGCGCTGGATGACGGATGAATTGCTCGGGATTCCTTATCAACCCGAAACGACGCGCGAGCCGTTCGAGTGGCTGAAAGCACGGCGTGAAAAGGCCTCTATCGCAGAGGGGGCATTGCTCGCGAATCCTCTGGCCGCGGAACCGATCCTGCGCGAGCTCGCGCACCTGATCCTGAGCTTGCCCGAAGCGCAGCTGAACTGAGGACGATGAACATGGACATGCGACACCAAGGCTTCGATCGACGCAATTTCCTAGTCGGAGGCGTCACGATCTTCGGCGGGATGTACCTGCTCGGACGCTCGGCACGCGCGGACGGAGGCAAGAAGAACCCGGCGCCGCGCACGCTCCTGCTCGTCGAGTTGTCGGGTGGGAACGACGGGCTCTCGTGCGTGGTGCCGTACGCCGACGACGCCTACCATCGCTCGCGCGAGCGCGTCGGCGTGAAAGCCGAGGATGTGCTGAAACTCGACGATTACCGCGGTTTCCACCCCAATCTCGTCAAGCTGCGCGAGGTCTTCGGCGACGGTCGCATGGCGATCGTCGAAGGCGCTGGCTACCCGAACCCGAACCACTCGCACTTCACGTCGCAGGACATCTGGCACACCGCGCGAGCGACGGGCCGCGCGTCGGGCGATGGTTGGATCGGTCGCACCATCGCGACCATGTACAAGGACGAGACGCAGATCCCGCACGCGGTGCACGTCGGCCAAACGCTGCCGTTCGCGCTGAAGAGCACGTCGCATCCGGTCGTGTGCTTCGACGAACCGCCTGCATACCGTTGGGTCGAGAACGGCGAGACGATCGTCGAAGCCGGTGGCGCTGCGCGCAAGGAGAGCGGTTCGCCGCTGGCCAAGATCCGCTCGATCGTGCGCAACGCGAAACAGAGTTCGGAGGACGTGCGTCGCGCCGCCGCCACGTACGCCCCGCGTGTCGAGTACGGACCCGATCCGTTCAGCCAAGACTTGCGCAATGCTGCGGCGCTGCTGCAAGGCGGCATCGGATGTCGCGTGTTGTCCGTGACGCAAGGTGGCTACGACACACACGAGGATCAGAAGCGTCGGCACGACATCTTGATGGGGGACCTCGATCGCGGACTGTCGGCGTTCCTCGCCGACATGCGCGGCACGGAAGTCGGTGACAACTGTCTCGTGCTCGTCTTCAGCGAGTTCGGTCGTCGCGTCGCGGACAACGCGTCGATGGGCACGGATCACGGCACCGCCGGTCCGATGTTCTTGTGCGGCACTCCCGTCAAGGGCGGCGTGTACGGCAAGCACCCTTCGCTGACCGCGTTGAACGAGGGCGATCTGATCCACACGACCGACTTCAGGACGGCATACGCGACAGTGTTGCAGCGCTGGTTCGGTCTCGACAGTGAACCGATCCTGGGCGCGAAGTACGACACGATCTCGGGATGCCTCGCGTGAAAACGATGCTGAAAACAGCCTGTTTCCTGCTCTGCGTCGGTGCAACGAGCGCGCTCCCGATCCAAGGTTCGCGCACGCTCACGGAAGACTTCGCCGCCGGTGGTCGCAAGCTCGAAGCTGCGCAAGTGCTCACGAAGGCGGGCGAGTGGATCTTCAGCGGCGCCTACAAGGATTTCTATCCGAACGGCCGCGCGAGCAGTCTCGGCAACTACGTCGACGGCAAACACGACGGTGCGTGGACGTACTGGTTCGCGAACGGCAAGGTCGAGGCCGAAGGCGCATACGCGAACGGGGTCACGATCGGCGAATGGTCGTTCTTCAACGAGAACGGCAAGATCCGTCAAAGAGGTGCATTCGACGCAGGCCGCGCTCACGGTGAGTGGATCTACTTCCATCCGTTCACGAGCAAGACGCGCGCGCGCGGATCGTTCGACCACGGCGTCATGACCGGTGTGTGGTCGTACTTCGACGAGAACGAGAAGCGCACCGAGGAGGGGAGCTTCGAGAATGGCAAGAAAACGGGCGAGTGGACAACCTGGCACGTGAACGACACGGCCGCGTCGCGCGGCACGTACGCGCTCGACCGACGCTCAGGCCCGTGGACCTTCTGGCATGACGACGGCACGCTCGCGAAAAGCGGCAAGTACGTCGAGGGTCGCGAAGACGGACCGTTCGAGTTCGCTTACGCTGGTGGAAAACCTCGGCAAAAGGGCTCGTTTTCGCGCGGTCTCGAAGAAGGCTCGTGGACGTTCTGGCACTCGAACGGCGAGAAGTCGGAAGAGGGCTCGTACGCGAAGGGCATTGCCGTGGGTCACTGGATCACGTGGCACTCGAACGGCAAGAAGGCCTCCGAAGGCGACTATGTAGGCGGCCGCGCGCAATCCGAATGGGTGACTTGGAACGAAGACGGTTCGGAAAAGTCACGTGGTCGCTTCGAGAAAGGCCGCTCCGTGACGCGCTGATCCAACGGTTCCTCTCGCGCCACCGATGCAGGGCCAAAATTCGAGTCCGACGACCTACGCGGTCGTTCCGCAAAGCCGCTGGCCGATCCAACCGGGTCGCGACGCGATCCTCGCCGCATTGACCGTCTTCGTCGCCTTCACCGCGACAGTCGTCATGATTTGGCGCGCTTCGATCGCGCACCAAGCCGATGGCGTCCTCGCCGAAACTGTGCGGATCGCCGAGGTCGCCGCGGGTCTCGTCGATACCGACCTGTACAAGTCGCTCGCGCCGGGTGCTGGCTCAGATCACGAGTTGTACAACCTCGAGACGCGTCGTCTCGCCTATTTGAAGGGCACGCAATCGCGCCTCGAGGGCCTGTACACGTTGTCTCGCAAGGGCGATCAATGGGTCGTCGTGCTCGATGCGCAGCGTCGCAGCGAGTTCGGTTCGCGCGTGTTTCCGCCGGCGGCTCTCGAAGCGTACACGACGCGACAGTCGTGCCAGTCAGATCGGTTCGACGCCGAAATTGGTGCGCTTTTCAGCGTGTTTTCGCCGATCAAGGATCTCGAGGGCAACGTCATCGGAGTTGTCGGAGCTGACCTCCTTGCCTCCAAAGTTCGCAACCGCGGCGGGCGGACGGATCAGGTCCTCGTGTACGGGATGCTCTTCACGCTCGCCTGCATGATCGGCATGGGTGCGCTCGTGTACCGGCTCCGATCCACGATGCGCGACGTGATGATGGCGCAGGAGACGCGCATGGTTGCCCTCGAGCGCAGCGCCGAGACACTGGCGCGCGCGCAAGAGCAAGCTGGTTCCATGCTCGCCTCGATGAGTCACGAGGTGCGTACGCCGCTGACGGCGATCCTCGGATTCACCGAGCTCTTGTTGGAGCCGAACGACGACGTCGCCGTCTTGCGTGGGCACGCACAGACGATTCGACGCAACAGTCAACACTTGCTCGGCGTGCTGAACGACGCACTCGACATCTCGAAGATCGACGCGGGCATGATGAGCATCCACGCTCGTCCCTTCGACCCACGCCTTTTGATGCACGAAGTGATCGACTTGTTCGGTCCACGCGCGAAGGAAAAACACATCACGCTCACTTGCGTCGCAGACGGCGAGCTGCCCGAGTGCGTGGATGCAGACGAATTCCGCGTGCGCCAGATCTTGCTCAATCTCTTGAGCAACGGATTGAAGTTCACAGAGCACGGCGGAGTCACGGCGATCGTGCGCTACGACACCGCGACCCGAGTTCTCGAATACGTGGTGACGGATACGGGTGTAGGCATCGCACCCGACCAATTCGAACACATTTTCAAGCCGTATCGGCAAGCGCTGAACGAAGACGTGCGCCGCTTCGGGGGCACTGGACTCGGGCTCGCGATCAGCAAGCGACTTGCCACACTGTTGCAGGGCGAACTGACCGTGACGAGTCGTCCGGGCTTCGGTTCGACGTTCACGATGCGCATCCCCGCGCCGACGATGACGGCCGAAGTGTGCGAGGAGCGCGAGGTCTCGGCACCCGGTGAAAGCTGGCGTCCGCGGCCGAGTTGGCGCGTGCTCGTCGCCGAGGACACGCTCGAGCACCAGAAGATCTTGTACGCGATGCTGCGACGCGCGGGACACTCGGTCGATGTCTGTGAGACGGGTGAGCGCGCGCTGAAGCTCGTTGTCGAATCGGAATACTTGCGCGAGCCCTACACGGTCATCGTCCTGGACGCGCACCTGCCAGGCATGTCGGGCAGCGCGACCGCGAGAGCCGTGCGCGAGCACGGTTTCCGGGGTCCGATCCTCGCGCTCACAGCCGACCAAACGGATGAAACGCGGGCCGCATGTTTGATCGCCGGCTGCAACGAAGTGCTCTCGAAGCCGACCGACAGCGAGCGCTTGCTCAGCGCCCTTTCTCGCCTGGTTCACGGTTCGAAGTCGTTGGGAGTCGCGTGATCGCGCCTGCGGCCTGACGTTCGATCTCCGTCAAGAATTTCTTCGCAGCGTCGGCGGCTGCGTGCTGCTTGTCGTCCGCGACCACTTTCAACTGCGCCAGTGCGGCTGTCCGCTCCTCGCGCGTCGGGAAGCGCTTCGAGAACTCGCGCGCGACGTTGCGCAGTCGCGTCGTGACGACCAGCGCGATACCGACGAAGTAGATCATCGACCACAGGGCCATGATCAGCACCAGTACAGGAACGCCTGTCGCGGTCACCGACGACAACTGCAGCAACGCCCACGGCAAGACGGGGAGGAAATAGAGCAAACAGCTCGTTTTCCACAGCGATTGCGTTTTCTTGGCTCGCTCGAGCATCTCGACCGACTCGAGGCGCGCCCGTTGCTCGAGATTCTGTTCACGCGGCATTACCGGAACCGGCGGCGGTTTCGTATGTGTCGGATTCGCGTGCGAAGTGTTCGCGGCCGCGTAGTTCACCGGCCCGAGTGCGACGCTCTCCGTCCCCGTCCGTCGAGCGAGTTCGTCGAGCCAACGTCGGTCGAACTTGAACAAGTGGATGTCCGACAAGACGAGCTCGAACGTGCCGTTCGCATTGCGTGCGAAGCCGATGTCGTCGGAGGAAGCGCCCAAGAACGCGCGGCGCACGATCACGTTCGCGAGCACTTCGGTCGGCCGACCGATCCAGTCGTTCAGCGGCTGTGCATCAGCGTGCACCTCGACACCCTTCAAGCCCATCTCGGCGAGAGCGCGCGCCAAGTCGCGTTCCGATTTCACACCCGTTTGAATCTTGCGGTAGCGAGCCATCAACGACCTCGCAAGCGCAGCGCGATCGCCGCGAGTTCGTCTGCTCTCGCGAGCAGACCGGGAAGCGGCAGAAATTCGCCGTCCGCATTCGTCGGCACGAGGTGCACGTGTACGTGTCGCACTTGCCAACCGATGACGGCGACGCATACACGCTCGCACGGGAGTCTCTCGCGCATCGCGACTGCCGTTCGCCGTGCGAACTCCATCAACGCGGCGTACTCGTCCGCGGGCAGGTCGAACAAGTAGCTGGAAACACGCTTCGGAATCACGATCACGTGCCCAGGTCGCGCGGGAGAGGGATTCAAGAACGCGATGTGCGCCTCGTCCTCGCCGATGCGTTGAACGGCTTGATCGCCGCGGACGACGTCTTCGAAAGTTCGCATACGACGGTTGAGAGTGCCGCGCGCAGGTCGCGTCGGAAAGGATTGCCCGATCTTTCGCTTTCGACGAGCGGGTCGTCTTGCCGATCCATTCCCCGGCGATCCCGCGTTGTGCGCTTCGGAATCGCCGGAGAACCCCATCGATGAAGTTCGAGCAAGTCCCGCGTATCTGCGTCGCCCTCGGTCTCGTGATCGCGTCCGGATGCGGCATCGGCGACGCACCCGAGAGCCCGAGTTCTGCGAACCAATCCGAGAGCGTGAGCGTCTCGAGCTATTCGTCCGTCGATCCCGGGAAACCGACCCAGACCAAGTCGAAGACGAAGGGCGCGGTGAAGTTGCCCGTCCTGCCGACGCCCGTCGATCTGCCGGCAGTGACCGAGCGCAGTTCGTTGCTGCAGCGACTGCCGAAATCGACGCTGTGCGTGCTGCGCTTGCCGCACGTAGAGAAGTTCGGTGAAGCCTACGAGCGCACCATTCTGCGCGACTTGATCGATCGCCCCGAAGCCGCGGCCCAACGCGAACAACTCTCGGCCTTCGCAGCGCAGTTCGAGAGCGACTTGCGATCCGCTCTGCCTGATTTCGATGCGTTGCGCACGCAAGTCGCCGCGCTGCAAGGCGAGGCCGTGTTCGCGCTCGTCTCGATCGACACCGCAGCGTTGGGCGGCAAGTCTCCCGCTGCGACCGGGCTGCCGTTCACTTGCGCCGTGATGCTCGACGTGGGCGCGCGTGCGGACCTGGTCGAGTCACTCGTGAAGCACGCGCTGACAGCGCTCGAGAATCCATCGTCGAAAAGCGCTCGTTCCACCGCGCGCGTGCAACGGGAAGCGACCGACGCGACACACTGGCGCATTCGAATCTCGACCGACACCGGAGAAATCGACGCGCTGCGCGACGGCGCTCAGTTCTGTTTCAACATCGGACCGGCAACCACGACCCCAGCTGTTGACCATCCGCTGGTCATGCGCGAGACCGAGGATTCCTTCCTCGCCGCGGCCATCACACGCGGAACGAAAGATCTCTCGCACGGCGGGGGAGTCGTGGTCGTCGAGGCTTTCGTCAACCTCGAGCCGGTGTGGAACGCAGTCGATGTCTTGGCGCCAGCGGAGGTTCGTAATGTGCTCGCAGCGTCGGGCGCGACATCGATCCGCGGCCTTTCGGCAGTCGCCGCAATGGGGGTGACGGGCATCGACGAGGAACTCTTCGTGATGTCACCGGGCGGCAAGGATCTGTTGACGCGCTGCGTCACGAACCGGCCGCTCGAAGCCGCGATCGCACGCTACCTGCCCGAAGACGCGAGCTCGGCTTCGATCAGCACGTTCGATCTCACGGCGCTTTTCGACGGTGTGGCGAAGCTCTTGCCGGACGCGACCAAGCGCGAATTCGAGGGCACGCTCGTCGACATCAAGAAGGGCGGCTTCGATCTGCGCGCCGACTTGATCGACAACATCGGTCCCACGTTCGCCGTCACGGGTGAGTTCGAACTGGCCCGCATGTTCCAAAGCGACGGCAGTGCCCGCGCCCCGGAGTTCACGATCATCGCACAGGTGGTGGACGGCGAGCGCTTGCGCGGCGTGATCGATGCGCTTCTCACACGCTCTGGTGCACGAGCGAACGCGCGCGCAAAGGACATCCATGGATTCAAGGCCTACGGGATGGACCCCATCGCGCTGCCGGTGCAGAGCGGCGCGGCAGCACTCTACTTCGAGCCGCACTGGTACGTCGGCGACGACGTCTTCGTGTTCAGCTCGTCGCGAGCCGCGTTGGCGAGATCGCTGGCTGCTGCGTGGAAGGAAGACAATCGCGGCCCGCGTGAGATCAAGGCGGCGTTGACCCGCGAAAGCGGAGCCTTCGCGATCAGCATGAATGCGGTCGACGGTCGTCGAGCGGTTTCCCCGACGATCGGACGGCGCACGAGCATCGGGCTGGAGATCACGACGAAGGAGGGCGCCGGCAACGTGACCGCGTACTCGTTCATGTCCTTCGCAGGCCTCGCGAGTTCCATCGCACTGCCGAGTCTGATCGCCGCGCGCACCGCAGCAGACGAACGCGCCGCCGTTGCGACGCTGCGCTCGATCGCGGCTGCACAGCAGGAGTTTCGCGCCGGGCGTCTGCTCGATGCCGATGCGGACCTGGAAGGCGAGTTCGCGACGCTCTCCGAATTGACGGCAGCGATCGCGCTGCGCAACGGGAACTCTGCGCTCGCCACGCCGCTGTTGTCCGCTGAGTTGGCGCCGAGCGAGGACGGCTTGGTT
Source organism: Planctomycetota bacterium (assembly GCA_034440255.1). Classification (GTDB taxonomy): domain Bacteria; phylum Planctomycetota; class UBA1135; order UBA1135; genus JAEUIA01. The sequence goes on from JAWXBU010000145.1 coordinate 9,343, forward strand.
CGTGCGCGCGGCTTCGTCTTCCGTGTCGACTTGTCGAACCGCCTGACGCGACGCATCGACTTCGACGAGAAGGAGTTCTTCGCGTACGCATGGCCCGAATTCCCGAACGGATCGCTGCGGCGCGCATTCGTGATCGACGCGAGCGGTACCGTGCTCGCGACCGACAACGACGAGCCCGAGCAGAACTACGCGGGCGTGGAACGGATGCCGAAGTCCGATGCCTCGAAGCGTGTGAAGTCGGGCAGTTCGAAGGTGAACGGCAATGTGCAGCGCTCGCTCGACGGCGGCGTGTGGCGCGATCTGTAGCGCGAACTCAGCCGGCGCTCGGAGAGTGCGCACCAGGGACCGTGAGCGGGCGCACATTCGCATCCCGATGCGAGCCGTGATCGCCGCCGGTCCTGCGTTGCGGCCGAACGCGCCGCTCCTTACTCTTCAGGGCCATGCCCGCGCCGAGTGACGATGCACGTTCCCTGACCGCACGCGCCGTTTCCGTCACGCCCTGCGGCGACGACGGAATCGTGTTGCGCATCCGACCCGAAGTTGCGCTTCCGCCGCTGCGCGCCGCGCGATTTTTCATGTTGCGTCGCGAGGACCGACTCTCGCCCGCGATCCCACGGCCGTTCTCCGTCTACCGGCAAATTGGCGACGATCTCGAGTTCCTGATCAAGGTCATGGGCACCGGCACAGCGGCGCTTGCGCAGTGCGTTCCCGGCACGAAATTGCGCGTGATCGGACCGCTCGGAAACGGTTGGCCGACGCTAGATGGCGAGGGCGCGCCGTGGGTCATGCTCGGCGGCGGCATCGGTTCCGCGCCGTTTTACATGGGCATTCAACAAGCGCTCGCCGGCATGGACGGCCGCGCGCCCGTGCGCAGCCCAGCGATCACGTATCTGTACGGTGCGGCTCGCAAGGGCTTGCTCTACGACATCGACGCGTTCGCGAAACTCGGCGTGCGTGTCGAAGCGTGCACGGACGACGGCTCGGCGGGATTCAAAGGCAACGTCGTTCGATTGCTCGAGAAGTTGTGGAGCGAGGGCTCGCTCCCGCGCGAAGTGCGACTGCTCGCGTGCGGCCCCGAGCGGATGCTCGAGGCCGTCGAGAAGTTGGCCCGCGAGCGCGACCTTCCGTGCTGGCTGTCGCTCGAAACGCTGATGGGTTGCGGCGTCGGCATCTGCAACGGATGCCCTGTTCCAACCGTGCCGAGCGGATCGATGGGCGCGTGGCCGAATGCGAAGTGCTGCGTCGAAGGGCCCGTGTTCTCGGTTGCAGACGTCAGCGTGTGCGGCGCTCACTGAGTGGGCGGCTTCGCGGTTCGCAACGAATCATCCGTCACGGCTTCGACAATTCCGTGATGCGCGCTTCGAGTGCGCGCGCTTCTTCGAGAGCAGCGGGACCGGTGTTCCCGGACTTTTGGACCAACTCGAGCGCACGCCTGAGCGACACCAATGCGCCCGCATTGTCTTTCAACTCGGCCTGCAGGATGCCGAGCGATTCCCACGCGCGCAGGCTGTCGGGCAAAATCTCGCACATCCGTTTCCACGCGGCGAGAGCGCCGGCCGAGTCGCCTTTCTTGCGCAACATCCCGCCCTTCAAGAACAACGTCTTGCCGTCGTTCGCGTCGACCGCGAGCGCGCGCTCGATCCATTCGAGAGCCCCAGTCACGTCGTTGCGGTCCGCGTCGATCGTGGCCAAGTTGCGCAACGTGTCGGCGCTCTGAATCGGAA
>JAWXBU010000146.1:0-12916 GCA_034440255.1 Planctomycetota bacterium
CGGCCGAGCCGGGTCGGCCGAGCCGGGTCGGCCGAGCTTGACCGTCGTCCCCGACACCGGTGGGCTACGCACTCCGGCCCGTCGAACTCCGCACACGGTCGTATATTGCAACATTCCAATATAGTTATATAGTCACATAGCATGACGATCGAGAACAAGGAGAGAAGCATGATCTTGAACACCATCGTGGCCGTCTGCGTCGGGGCCGGGCTCGCCACGGCGAGCGCCCAGGACGCTGAACGTGCGACGCACGGAAACGCGGCTGCCACGCCGCAAGTCGCGTACGAACGCACGGCGGGGAACGTCACCGTGCGCCAGTACCAGCTCGGTTGCCTGAGCCAGCTCACCTACCTCGTCGTGAGTCGTGGCCACGCTCTGGTGGTCGATCCGCAACGCGACGTCGATCACTATGTCCGCGACGCGCGGGCGATGGGAGCGCGCATCGAATACGTGGCGTTGACCCACACGAACGCGGACTTCGTCGCGGGACACACCGAGCTCGCGCAGCGCGAAGGGGCACGCATCCTGATCGCGGCCGAGTCGGGCTCGCAATTCGAGCACCAGGGCATGCGCGATGGCGACTCTGTCGACCTCGGAGCGGCGCGCATCGAGTTCATCGCCACGCCGGGGCACACGCTCGACTCGATGACCGTTCTCGTGCACGCGCCGAAGGGCCCGGATGTCGAGGCCGATCCGTTGTGGATCATGACCGGTGACGCGCTCTTCATCGGCTCGATCGGGCGACCGGATCTCGCCCAGGGCTCGATCAGCCCGATGGCGCTCGCGAATCACGCCTACGATTCGATCCAACGGCTGCGCGCGCTTCCCGAAGCGACGATCGTGCTGCCGGCCCACGGCGCGGGTTCACTGTGCGGTGCACACCTGTCGCCCGACACGACGTCGACGATCGGTCGCGAGAAGGCGCAGAACGCGTACTTCCAGATCGCGAGCCGCGCCGCCTTCGTTGCGCGCGACGTGTCCGGTCTCCCGCCAGCACCGCAGTACTTCGCCTACAACGTCGCGATCAATCGCAAGGGACCTCCTGTTGTCGACTGGACCGAGGAATTGCCTCTCGCGCTGGAGCCGGCTGCAGTGCGCGACCTCGTGAAGAGCGGCGCCTGGGTCGTCGACCTGCGCGATGGACCCGCATACGCGGCCGAGCACATCCAGGGATCGATCAACGTGTCGGTCCGCGGGCGGTTGGACACCTGGACCGGAAGCGTGATCCCGTTCGATGCGCCGCTCGTGCTCGTCGGATCGAGCGACGAAGCGCGCGAGGCGGCGTTCCGCTTCAAGCGCATCGGGATCGACCACGTCGTCGGTCGACTCGCGCCTGATTTCGAGAAGGCGCGGCGGGCGGGCCTCGCCGTCCGCGCGACCGAGCTCGTGGCTCCGAAGCAACTCGCTGACCGCATCGCACGCCACGTCGAACCGATCGTCGTCGACGTGCGCACGGGCGAGGAACGTGCCGAGTTGTCGCTGGGGGACTACGCGCACATCGAGCTCACCGACTGGAAACGCTTCGGCGACGTGCTCGACAAACAAGCGCCGGTCCTGTTCGTGTGCAATTCCTCGTACCGGAGCAGCATGGCGGTCGGACTCGCCGAGCGCCTCGGTTTCGAGCACGTCGGCAGTCTCGACGGCGGACTGGACGCGTGGCTCGAAGCGGGTCTCCCCGTGCAGGGAACGGCGAGCGTCTGCGCGGACGTGCCGAAGACCACGACCGCAACTCGACCCGTCGCCGAACCAGGCGCGGCGAGCACCCTCGACCTGCCCGAAGCTCTCGAGCCGGCTCAACTCGCGGCGTTCCTGATCGACCAACCGCGCAGCTACACGGTGATCGACGTCCGGCCAGCGTGGCAGTTCGGCGAGTACCATATACCGAGCGCAGTGAACGTCGAGCCCGACCAGGTGCGCGCGCGCCTGGCCACGCTGCCGAGGAACATGCGCGTCGTTCTTGTCGATCGCGACGGAACCACGGCCTTCGCGGTCGCGGGCGCCGTTGCGAGCGCGAGTGACCAAGTCGCGCGCCCGTTGCGCGTGCTCTCCGGCGGAACGGCCCGCTTCTGGCGCGAGATCGGCGTGCGCGGGGGGGTGAGCGCGCCTTCTTCCCAGGACCCGGCTCCTGCTGCGGCTCCTGCTGCGACTCCCGCCGCAGCTCCGACGCCCGGCGCGCCCAAGCCCGAAACCAAGAAGCGCAGCGCCGGCTGCTGAGGAAGCGCACGTGAACACGAACATCCAACCCCTCTCTTCGAACGCGCAGCGTTACTGGAATCCCTACGTCGCTGGCGTGGGACTCGGTCTGACGCTGCTCGTGTCCTTCGTCGCGCTCGGGGTCGGTCTCGGCGCGTCCGGCAGCGCGGCTCGCCTCGCGGCGAGCGCGGCTCACGTCGTCGCGCCGACCGCGGTCGAAGCGAACGGCTACGTCGGACCGTGGTTCGAGAACGGCTCGGCGCTCGCGAACTACCTCGTCTTCATGTCGCTTGGAACACTCGTCGGAGGCTTCGCCTCAGCACTCTTCGCGCGACGACTCGCTGTGGGCGTCGAACGCGGCGGACAGATCACGCCGCGCGGTCGCCTGGTCTTCGCGCTCGTCGGCGGGTTGCTCGTCGGATTCGCGAGCCGCATGGCGGGCGGTTGCACGTCCGGACAAGCGCTCACAGGTGGCGCGCTCCTGCTCGGCGGCAGTTGGGCGTTCCTCGTCGCGGTGTTCGCCGGCGGATTCCTCGTCGCGCCGCTCGTCAAGAAGGAGTGGCAGCCGTGAACCTCTTCGACCAAGGCTTGCTCGACACGCCGTTCGGCTGGTCCATCGCGTTGCTCGTCGGGCTCGCGTTCGGATTCTGGCTGGAGCGCGCGGGCTTCGGTTCGAGCCGCAAGCTGGCGGCGATCTTCTACTTGCGCGACTTCGCTGTCGTGCAGGTCATGTTCACGGCCGTCGTCACCGCGGCAGTGGGGCTCGTCGCGCTCGATTCACTGGGGATGTTCGACGCTTCGAGCGTGTACCGCATGGAGACGCTGCTCGCTCCGCAGATCGTCGGCGGTCTGATCTTCGGCGCCGGATTCGTGGCTGGCGGTTGGTGTCCGGGCACGGCGCTCGTCGGCGCCGCGTCGGGCAAACTCGACGCGCTCGCGTTCCTCGCGGCCACGCTGCTCGGCAGCCTCGTGTACGCGGCCAATTGGAGCGCGCTCGCTCCGCTGCAGCAGGTCGGCGCATGCGGCGTCGTGACGCTGCCCGAACTCCTCCACGTGTCGGCCGGAACAGTCGCAGCAGGCGTCACGGCCTTCGCGCTCGTCGGGTTCTTCGCGATCCAACGATTCACTCAACGCAATCAGACAAGCAGGAAACCGTCATGAACTCATCCACTCTCGCTCCGGTCACCGCGCTCGGAACCATGGGGCTCGCGCTCGTCGTCGCTCTCGTCGCCAAGCCGCGGGAAGCAACGGCGTCCGTGCCGAACTGGCCTGCCGTCGTCGAAGCCGGCGCCGACCACATCACGCCGCGGGATCTGGCCCTGCGCATGCTCCGCGATCCGAGTTCCGTGCTGCTCGTCGACGTGCGGCCGTCCTCCGAGTTCGAGCAGTTTCACCTCGCCGGCGCGACGAACCTGGACCTGACGGCCCTGCTCGGAGCGCGTGGCGAACAGCTCTTCGCGGAAAACACAGGTCGGATGATCGTGTTGTGCTCGAACGGCATGACGCACCCCGGACAAGCGTGGGTCGAGCTCGCTCGGCGCGGACGTAACGACGTGCGCGTGCTGGAGGACGGTCTCGACGGTTTCGTGCGCGACGTGCTGACGCCGCCATCGCTCGACGGAACGACCAGCGCAGCGGATGCTCGCACGGCCCACGTCGCATTCATGCGCGCGAGCGCTGCGTTCCTCGCTCGCGCCGAGCAGGTTCCCGCGCCGTCGGTCGCGCCGAAAGTTCAGGCAGCCAAGGAGGAGAAGCCAGCGTTCGCGCGCCTCGCCACCGACCCTGCGACGCTCACCAAGCCGACGATCGTGTCGGCCGCGTGGACGGCGAAGCGCGGCGCATCGATCGTCGTGCTCGACGCGCGCGAGAAATCCGAGGACTACGCCGCGGGTCACATCGACGGCGCGTTGCACGTGCCGATCAAGGTCTTGCGCGAGGAACGTGTCGGCGTGCCGGATGAATTGCTGATGCCCGAGAAACTCGCTGTACTCTTCGGCCAGCTCGGTATCGACGGCGATGCGGAAGTCGTCGTGTACGCCGAAGCGAAGTTGCAGGATCCGACGCACCTCGCGCTCGCGCTGATCAGCGTCGGACACGAGAAGGTCGCGATCCTCGAAGGCGGAATCGCGGCGTGGAAGGTCGACGGGCACGCGCTCTCCACCGCGGTGCCGGTGCCGAAACCGAAGACCTACGTCGGGCGTGGATCGGATGCCGTGCGGAGGGCCCTGCTCGACGACGTGAAGCGCGCGAGCACCGACGCGATGACCCGCATCGTCGACGTGCGCCCTGCCGACGCATTTGCCGGAGACACGTCGACCGAAGCGCGCGCCGGTCACATCCCGGGTTCCACGAACCGTCCGTACACGACCGACGTCACCACGAGCGCGGCGGGGGCTTACTGGCGTCCGATCGAGGACCTGCGCCACGAATACGAAGCGCTCGGGCTGCTCCGCGACACGCCGGTCATCGTCAGCTGCCGCACGGGACATCAGGCCGCGCAAACCTGGTTCACGCTGCGCTACGTGCTGGGTTACGAGGACGTCCGTTGGTACGACGGATCGTGGAAAGAATGGGCTGCCCACCCCGAGTTGCCCACCGAAACTGGAGCAGGGCGCAAGTGACAGCACGCAAGCACAAACCGATGTCCGAAGGGATGCTCGACGCAGTCGCGTCGCGCTTCCGTGCTCTCGCGGAACCCGGGCGGCTGCGCATCCTTCAGCACTTGATGAAGGGCGAGTGCTCGGTGAGCGAACTCACCGAAGCGACGGGACTGTCGCAGGCGAGCACATCGAAGCACCTGGCCATCCTGCACGGCGGCGGGCTCGTCGAACGCCGCCGGGAGGGCACGACCGTGTATCACGCCATCGCGGATCCGGTGGTCCACGAGCTGTGCGCTCTCATGTGCGCGCACATCGTTCGGCACGTGCGCACGGGAGCACGGGCCATCGACGTGCGCTGACGCTCCACGTACCAGGTGCAAGCGCCTCTTCACGCTGCCGTGGCTGACCCTTCCGCCGATCGGCTTCGTTTGGTTCGTACTTGCGAGTGGAGCACGCACGTTCTACGACAGCGCCCCACCTCCAAGGGAATCTCCATGAGTACAGTGAAAGCCATCGTGGCCAGCGGCCCCAAGATCCCGCTGGCTCCGTCGAACATCGCCCGCCGCAACGTGGGTCCGAACGACGTCGAGTTCGACGTCCTCTACTGCGGCGTCTGTCACTCCGACTTGCACACCGCGCGCAACGAATGGTCGGCCTGGCCGACCGCGTATCCCTGTGTGCCGGGTCACGAGATCGTCGGACGCGTGACGAAAGCCGGCGCGAACGTGCGCAAGTTCAAAGTCGGCGATCTCGCCGCCACCGGCTGCATGGTCGACTCGTGCGGCGCGTGCGGGAGCTGTCGCGAAGGACTCGAGCAGTACTGCGACGCGGGCGGAACCGTCTTCACCTACAACTCGCCCGATCCGCAACTCACGGCGCCCGTGACCTACGGCGGCTACTCGAAGTCGATCGTGGTGAAGGAGCACTTCGTCCTGCGCGTCTCGAATCAGCTCGCACCGGAGGCCGTCGCGCCGCTCCTGTGCGCTGGCATCACGCTGTACTCCCCGCTCCGGCACTGGAAGGCCGGCCCGGGCAAGAAGGTCGGCATCGTCGGACTCGGCGGGCTCGGTCACATGGGCGTGAAGTTCGCGCACGCGTTCGGCGCACACACCGTCTTGTTCACGACGTCGGCGTCGAAGGTCGCCGACGCCAAGCGCCTCGGCGCCGACGAAGTCGTCATCAGTCGCGACGCCGACGCGATGAAAAAGCACGAGCGCAGCTTCGACTTGATCGTGAACACGGTCGCCGTCTCGCACGACCTCGATCCGTTCATCTCGTTGTTGCGGCGCGACGGAACGCTCGTGTTGGTCGGAGCTCCGGAGCACGCACACCCCTCGCCGTCCGTGTTCAACTTCCTCTTCGCGCGCCGTTCGCTCGCCGGCAGTGGCATCGGCGGCATCGCCGAGACGCAGGAGATGCTCGATTTCTGCGCGCAGAAAAAGATCGTGTCCGACATCGAGTTGATCCAACCCGGCGAGATCAACACCGCCTACGAGCGGATGCTCGAGGGCGACGTGAAGTACCGCTTCGTGATCGACATGAAGTCGTTGTGAACTCGCGCGTCGGCTCGGCTCGGCCGCGGAGTACAGTACGGTGCCAGTCGCCAAGACACCTGCGCATGCGCATCCATTCCGGCTTGCGTACGCACTACGCCCGGTGATCCCCGGAGACGGGTCGACTACGATCCAGTGCGAACTGTCGCTGCGCGAGGGCACACGCTCTCTCCGCAATGTGGTGAACCCAACAGTCCCAGAGCCGCGTTCGAGCGCACACCCAGGAAGAAGTCCCATGAAGATCGCTGACCTGATGACCCGTGACGTGATCACCTGCGGCCCCGAGGATTCGGCCGACCAAGCCGCCCGTCTCATGTGGGAGCACGACTGCGGTGTCATCCCCGTCGTGGATGCACAGCGGCGACCCATCGGAATGATCACCGACCGCGATGTGTGCATGGCCGGCTACACGATGGGCCGGCGCCTCGTCGACATCCGCGTCGGCGACGTCATGACGCGCAACGTCCAGACTTGCTCTCCGGAGGAACCCGTCGCCGCAGCCGAGTTCGCGATGCGTCAACGCCATGTCCGGCGCCTCCCCGTCATCGACTCCGAGTTGCGCCTCGTCGGGCTGCTGTCCTTGAACGACCTTGCGCGCGTCGCCGCCAAGGACGATCGCAAGCCGGCCAACGGCCTGACGCGCGACACCGTGGCCGAGACTCTGGCCTCGATCAGCGAGTCGTGGTGCAGCATCAACGCGCGTCCCGCCCACCGTCCGGATCCCGCGCGTTCGCAGCGCGGCTCGGTGGTTTCGGTCCCGACAGTGGCGCGCTGACGATGAATTTCAGGGCTTCAATGCGCGCTAGTTCCGCCCCTCCCTCGCCGAGACCGGAGATCATCCCGCCGCAGCGCGAGCCTGCGGTGCCCCCGATGCCGGAGGTACCGTACCGCCCAAAACTCCCCTACATGCCCGCGCCGCCCGAGCCGCGCCCGCCTTCGCCTGCGCCCGAAGTGCAGCCGCCACGGAGAGATGCCCGACTTGCCAACGAGCGTCGATCCGCGGTGTAGGACGCACGGCGGTCGTGCATGCCGGAATCGATCGGTGCAACTCGAGGCCGCTCGCGCGAGCGCCTGCGCAGGGTGATGCATTCCCCTACGCACATCTGCGCACCGCGCGAGCTGCGATTTCGCCGTAGATTCAGTCGCAGCAGGTGCTCCGCGTGAGCCGCTGCAACATCAGATCTCCCCGTCCCTCCGCAGCGACACTCTCCACCCCTCGACCATGCTCGGCGTGAATCACGGTGCTTCGGACGGTTGTGATAGGCTGAAAAATCGTCCCCGTCGATCGCAGGATTCTCTCCGCGTCGCCGAGTCGGCTCCCTCGACCGCGCTTCACTGCCTGACGTCGAGCGAGCCGCGATCACGAACCCCGGATGCGGTGTTGCGCGTGGACGACGACGGACCGGGCATCGCCGAGTCCGTCCGCAGCCGACTGTTCAAGCCGTTCGTCACCACGCAGAAGCTGGGCACCGGGTTCGGCCTCGCTATCTGCACGAAGATCGTCGAAGAGCACGGCGGAACGATCGCGATCTCGACGTCGCCGCTCAGAGGCACTCGCTTCGAAATCCGCCTACCAAGAACACCATGAGCGACTCGAAAACCATGGAAGCCAAGTCCACCATCCGCGTGTATCTCGTCGACGACCAAACGATGATCCGCGCCGGTTTCAGAAGCCTTCTCTCCAGGGATGCGCGCTTCGAGATCGCCGGAGAGAGCGGCGATCCGCGCAGCGCCGTAGCCGCCATCGGCGCGGTGATGCCCGACGCCGTGCTGCTCGACATCACCATGCCGGGGCTCTCGGGCATCGACGCGATTCCGCTTATCCGCAAGGCGTCGCCGAAGACACGCATCGTGATGCTCACGAATCACGAGGGTGACTCTTTCGTGGAGCAAGCCATGCGCGCCGGCGCCGACGGCTATCTCTCGAAGGACTCCGAGCCCGCGGAACTCACGCTGGCGCTCGAGTCGGTGCACAGGGGCAACATGTTCCTGTCGCCCAAGGTCGTGGGTTGGCTGGTGTCGAGGAACCGCGCGGACAATTCGGCCACACCGGGGGCGAAGAGCCGCATCGACGTGCTGACCTCGCGCGAACGCGAGGTGTTCCAGCTCCTGGCGATCGGCAAGAGCAACAAGGAGGTTGCCAAGGCTCTGGACATAAGCGTTGGGACGGCCAAGAAGCACCGCGAAAACCTGCAGCGCAAGGTGGGGTGCCATTCGGCCGCCGAGCTGGCGCTGCTCGCGATCCGCGAGGGTCTGCTCAGCACCTGAGGCTCCACTCGCGCTCGGTTTCTGGCGTATTACGCACTACCGCTCTAGGCCACTGCGTCGTCCTGCGTATGACGCCTCACGCCAGGCGGCACGAAATTGAGGGGAAGTGGGTGATTCGGAACACCCTCTCGGTCCGCAGGCGCGCGGCACATCGCAATTGCTCGTGGACGCCGATGCGCACTTGTGGGGCCAGATGGACGGCGCGAGCGGCGCCATCGAACACCACGTGGAGCGCTCGAAGAAAGACGTGGACGTTCTCGATGCGATCGCCGAGAGCGTCTTGTTGCACAGCGGAGCGGTGAACTCGCTCTCGTCGGCTCGGATGCCTACGCGTTCGCCCATCGCGGCGGTCTTGCGCTGGTGAACGCGCGCCGTGCCGACGCAGCCTTCTCCGACCGGCGCACCAGCGCGAGGTGGCGCTGAGATCGGCTCGAATGAGGGAGTCATCGAAGATGTACGCGGACCGACACACGAGGCCGCGCGCACCTTCCCGTCCGACCCGCGCGTCGTCCTGCTTCAGCCCGGGCGACTCGCGGTCTTCTGCGGAACGAGAATGGACAGCACCGTTGCTGTCGCGAGCGTGCCGAGCACGACCAGGAGAGAAACCAGCGTGTCGATCTTGATGGGCGCTCCGGACTGCGCGCCGACCACGGCGAGGTACGGGGGCACGCTCATCAAGAGCAGCTTCACTCCCACGAAAGCGAGAATCAGGATGAGCGCCGGCTTGAGGAAGCGGAACCGCGTGATGAGCACCGCCAGACAGAAGTACAGCGCGCGCAAGCCCAGGATCGCGAAGATGTTGCTCGTGAAGACGATGAAGGGGTCCGGGGTGATCGCGAAGATCGCGGGAATGCTGTCGACCGCGAACACGAGATCCGTGACCTCGACCATCAGGAGCGCCAAGAACAACGGCGTGATTGCCCACTTCGCGCTCAGACTGCCCGCCGGTGCAGGATCCATGACTTCCTTGCCTGTGGCGGCGTCACGCGAATAGGTCGGCTTCAGGGATCGGCGTGTGAAGAACCGCTCTCCGTCGTAGAACTCGACCGTTCGAAAGAGCCGTTTCGCGAGCTTCACGATCACGTTCTGCGAAACGTCGTCGTTGCCCTTGATCAGCGCCATCTTGAGCGCCGTCAGCAACAAGAAGCCGCCGAAGAGGATCAGGATCCACTGGTATTTGAGGATCAGGCCCGAGCCGAGAAAGATCATCCCCCCGCGCATGAGCAGTGCGCCGAGGATGCCCCAGAAGAGAACACGGTGCTGGTACTTCGCCGGAACGGCAAAGAACGCGAAGATCAGCGCGATGACGAAGATGTTGTCCATCGCGAGCGATTTCTCGATGACGTAGCCGACCAGGTACTGCTTGGCTGCTTCGAGGCCCAGTACTTCGCCGCTGACGATCAATGCGCCGCCTGCCGCGACTGCTTCTTGCGCGTTGTACTTGGCCGTTTGCAGGCCCAGCCCCAACCAGTGGTTGTCGTAGGCGAAGTAGACGAAGACGCTGAACGCGAGGCCCAGGCTGAGCCAGAAGGCAGACCAGCGCAGCGCCTCTTTCATCTTCACTTCGTGCGCCTCGCGGTGGAGAACCGTGAGGTCGAGCACGAGGAATGCGATCACCAGCGCAACGAAGCCGGCGTAGGCCCACAACTTGTCGCCCTGGTCGAATGACTCCAGGAGCGCTGCGGGGGAGATCGGGAAGAAGTGGTTCATGTTCGCGGACCTGGGTTCGACGGGGAGTCCTCTCTTGTCGCCTTTTTCGGGCTCCGCATCAAACTCGACAGCGACAAGAACTGCGCTGTGCGCGGGCGGCGCGCACGTGCTTCTCGACGCTGCATTCGCAGGATTCGCGCCGCACGGCGCTGAGTTGCGCAGTTCCATTCGGCCGAGTTCATCGAGCGTGCTCGTCGTGAAGTGAACCGCCAGCTCCGGATTCTCCAAGCCGCGCGAACAAGCCCGCTCGAACCCGGCCCACGCGCGGTAGCAGCCGGTCTGGCCCTGCACTCGGCGACAGCCTTCGACGATGCCGGCGACGAGGGACGCGCGCTAGGCAGGGGTCCACTTATGCCAGGTGGTGACGCGCGCGCAGTTCGAGTTCGCCGAGTAGCGGGCCTGATCGTGTTTCCTGGGCAAGCTCGGGCGAGCGAACCTATGCGGTCATGTACACGAGCCGACTGTGAAGCGACCCGACGAGGTTCCAACATGAGCGCTCTCAGCCAAGCAACGGTCAGCACGGCGCACTGCGCGCGCAGCGAGACGCCCACCACGCCTCGCGCGCGAACTCAGGGTGGATCGGCTAGCGCTCGGTCATGCGCTTGGAAGTCTTACGCCTTCAGGGTGCCTTCCATACGATCCCACTCACCGACCCGGCGCGAGTATCGACTTCGATCACTCGGACATCCGCGCGATCCGAATTCACCAGCACGCTCAGGCGGTAGCGACCGCGTGCCAATCCCCTGAACTCGAAGCGATCCCGCGTCCACACCGACCGCCGCGGCAAGACCGCTCCCCCCGTGTCCTCTGAAACCGCGGTGCACGAGACTTGCGCTGACTGCGCCTCTGCACCCGCGCTGGCCCACTCGACGCGCCCTTCGATGCGCACGCCGCGCGTCAGGACGATACGGGCATTCGTGGCCCCGATGCCGGTCTTGACATCGACCCGTGTTTCGTTCGGCAGGCTGTCCGAATCCTCCGCACGCACCACGTAGTCGCCGAGGCACAAATACGGCACGCGCGCGATGCCGTCCGAACGAGTGGTCGCTCCAATCCACGAGTTCTTGAGGCCCATCTCGCCCACCCACACCGTGACGTTCGCGAAGCGCGCCCCGGTCGCTTCCTCCTCCACCTGAACGTCGAGATCCGTGAATCTCGTGCTCAGGATCCGAGGATCGAAGCGTACATGAACGTCGCTCGCACCGGCCCGAATCCGCAGCGAATCGATCACGGTGCCCTGCAGCGACAGTGCCAGACACGGGGAGTGGAATTCCACGAACTCGAGGGTGCGCCAGGGCTCGGGCGGTGTCGGCGACGCCGGTGACGCGAGCTCGGATTCCGTGCGCGGCATCCACGTCGCGGAAGGCTTGCTCCAGGTTTCGCTGCGTGACGAGAGATCCCGGTCGAGGATCTGGCCCGGAGTCTGCGGGCTGGTCGTCAGCGTGGCCTCGAGGCGCTGCACCAGCGACGGGTGTTCGCCGTCGGACGGGATCGCGCTGCCTGCGAAGTCGTCGATCCAGATGCGCACGACGCGCACCGGCTGGAGCAGGATCTCGACCTCGGTCGTGGGTTGCGTCTCGTCCACGACGAGCTTGGTTTCCGCCGCCCAGTAACCAGCGTGTGTGCAGGTCAGAACGACGGCGCCGGAAGCGAACCCTCGCACCTCGAACCGATCGTGCTCGTCGACGATGCCATCGACAGCAGCACCGATCGACGGGGTGCAGCGCACGCGCGCGTGGGCAGCGGAACCGGGCCGGCCGCCCGCGACGCGCACGTGTCCGGAAATGCAGTTGAGAAACAACTCCGGCGCGAGCAAGACGTCGGACGTCGGGCCAAGAGCCTCCGGAGAGAGCGCGGTGCGCGACGAGGTCCGGATCTCGGGAGGCTCGATCGTCGCTCCTGTTCCGTCACCGCCGACGTGCGCATCGTCGAGGGTCGCCGTGCAACTCGCGTCGACATCCGCGGCCGAAGGTGAGAGGCTTCGTCCGAGCAGTGCGAGGCCCGCGACGATCGCGACGATCGCGAGCGCAGCAGCGAGCAGCTTCGAACGAGTGTCCATGGGAACACGGATCAGGGACGAACCTCACGATCGCCTGCTCGCGTGCATTCCGCAACCGACGTCGCTCACATTCACCCGATCTTGATCTGGAACGGTCGAGTCAGGGCGCCGTTCACTCAGGTCCTCGACGCGAAAGCAAGCGCGCTGGAGACGAGCATGACCAAGCCCGTCGTGAAGGCCAGGCCGAGATGGAAGTTCGTGGATGACATCCCCTTGCGGCTCATGCGGCGCGCGACCGGATCTAACTGATCCGGCGTGGCCTCGTCTCGCACGAGTGGACTGCAACGGCTGATTCGCTAGCAGGCTCCGCCCTCCTTCGTTGTCGGGCAAGAAGCGACGACGACCGCGTATCCCCTGCGATACGCCGAGGAGGAGCGACGCCGCCCGGCGACGAAGGAGGGCGGAGCCTGCGAGCGATTCAGCCGTTACAGTCCACTAGTCCTGAAACAAGCGCTTCGAGTCGAGAAGTACGGTGCCAGGCACGCATTTCCACGCTTCCGTGGTTCGAGTTCGCGTGATGTTCGTCGCAGACG
>JAWXBU010000147.1:0-11703 GCA_034440255.1 Planctomycetota bacterium
GCTCGTCGCAGGTGAGTTCGGAGACACAAAGTGGAAAATGTTCAGATCTGCAAATGCTTATCGAACAGGAAGTTAGGAGCCAGAGCCAGAGCCACTGTCAGTGGCAGAGAGGTGTAGACTAACCAACCAACGAGACAGAATCCCGAGCGCCGTGGACGGCAGCGCGAAACCGGTCACGACGGGAGTTCCAAATCACCTGGCCTCGAACGACTACAAGAAGTCAAAGAAGAGCCACGATGAAGAATTTGCTTTTGCTCCTGGTGTTTCTCGTGATGGCGACCCTGACGTCCTTCCAAGATCCTGAGTACTGCCCAATGACTGGCGGAACGGACCCAAACGCGCTTTGCGCCAAACCACTCACGGGATGCCTGTGCCAAGGAACGGGCATTGTCACAGGGACGTCGATCTCTGGTTGCGGAGGTTGCGTGTTCATGGTGAACGGACAAATGGACTGCACGTTCAGCCCTGGGCTTGGATACAGCGTGCCTATCACCTGCTCGAGCACATTGCCCTGCGCTTCCCGCAGTGCGTGCGGAACGGACTGCCCCTGCACAGGGGCAGCATTCACCCCCTTCGTTTTGGCTGCGGCCTCTGCCCCTGACCTCAGGGAGCAGGAGTTGCCACGATGAAACCGAACTCATTCTTGCTGATCGCCCTGAGCCTTGTGCTCGGATGGGTGGCCTGCTGGTTCTTCATGGGTAGCATCGCAGCAGAGGTGTCCCACGGCGCTGGCACCAGTTTGGCCGCCAAGACGCAAGACAGTTCTACCTCTCTATCAGCCATGAATGCGGTGCTTGACGAGACTGGTAGACCGACGCGCGTATCGGCCGTTTCGAGACAACCTAGGATGGCAGAGGACCTTCCATCGAGTCCAGTTGCCAAGGCATGCAATGACCTCGAGGCCGCGGTGCTAGAGCCTCGAGCGTACGAGGGCGAGGACATGGACTTTTCCGCAAAGTATGCAAGCCTGCCACCGGAGATGCTCATGCCCGCGTATCAGATGTTGGCCAAGCAAATTGGCGAGCAGGGCAACCAGATTTTAAAGTACCGACTGAGTAACGGTCTCGATGAGCAGAAATTCTATTCGCCCGGAGACAAACAAGAGGAGCTCAAGGGGCCTCCGGATGGGAAGCCGGTGACGTGGGGCTTTAGCACTGAATACTCCGCGGGTGGGGCGCTGGTGAAGACGGTCGAGTTTAGTAGGGAAGAGTATCCAGAGTTCCGCGCCCTGCAACTGGAGTACGCCTGGGTGCACAATAGGCTTCATGAGTTGAAGCTCTGCAAGTGCAACGGCTCCTAGCCGTTAGTCTGTCGTGCAACGAAAACTATGCGGGCGGCGAGGTCCTCACGTGTGCACTTCGCAGCCTGTGTCACAAGCTCGGCGCGCGCTTGAAAGTGATCCTCGAAACCGCGCTCCTGACCGATGCCGAAAAAGTGAGGGCGTCCGAGCTGTCACAACTTGCTGGCGCCGACTTCGTGAAGACGTCGACAGGTTTTTCGAAGGGCGGAGCCACCGCCGCCGACGTGGCGCTCATGCGCAAGACCGTCGGGCCGACGATGGGCGTCAAAGCGTCGGGCGGAGTGCGCGACATCGCCGACGCGAAAGCGATGATCGCCGCGGGAGCGACACGCCTCGGTGCGTCGGCGTCGGTCGCGATCGTGCAAGGTGGCAAGAGCAGCGGCGGCTACTGATCCGCTCGAATCGGCGCCATACGGTGCCAGGCTCAATCACGACAGGATCGCCGTACCGGTGCTGAAGGCGGCGCGGCGATCCTGTCGTGATCGAGCCTGGCACCGTATGGCGCCGATTCGAGCGGGTACCGCCTCAGTGCGAAACGCCGAAGCCCGCTGAATCGTCCAGCAGGCTTCCTTTCACATATTCGGGATCGCCCGCGAGCAGTCGTGTCGCGATCAGGAACTCGTCCGGCTCGGAACCTTGCTCCGCGGCGAGCCGCACACCGCGGGTCATTTCATGGCCGGCATCGCTCGCCAATTGGCAGATGCGCAAGACGTCCATGACGCGATCTTCGAGCCTGCGACCGGCCGGTTCTTGGAAGACGTATTCGCACTCACCCTGGCTGATCGTGTCGTTGTCGATGGAAGGCAAGTCCGAAGGACCGACGGTGCGGACGCGGGCGGAACCGGTTCCGGTGGCGATCCGCGATTGAGCGCGCAGGCCGTACAGGCGCAGACCGTCGTGGGAGCGGAGGCGGAATTCGTCGACGTCGACGAAGGGAGTGGACAGGTCGGGGCGCGGGATCAGAAGCACGGACTGCCGCGCCAACTTCAGTTCTTGCAGGCGGTTGCGCCAGTAGCTGCGCTCGAAGAGCAGCGGGTGGAGCGTCCGTTTGGTGGGTCCGGGCATGGACGTGCCGAGCCGTTCCGACCCCGCCTCCGAACGTGGAAACTCCGCGGTTCAGGGCCCTTTTCGGGTCCCGATGACACCCTCTTGGGAACTCCTTTCCGCCCGCGCCTCTCACCCGGTAAGCCGGTCGTAAGTGGCCAAGAGCCAACGGCTAAGGCCATGTAGGCACTAGCCGACGCGAATACCGCTCGCCTATCATGCGCGCCCCCCAAACGGCGCTTTGCAGAATCTGCGCGTGCCGCGTCCCCATCCACCCCATCTCCCGGGCTCGAGCGCACGGTCGCATGCCGTCGTATCGTGCCCATGAGGAGCCGAAGCATGCTCACGCTTGTTGGCTGTCTCGCGCCGGCACTTTTGTCGCCGGCAGAGCCTGCGTCCGTTTCACCGCATTCGGCCATCGAGAGCCACACGGATGGCGCCCAGGCCGGGACTGCGAAAAAAGATCCGTTCGAGACGATCTTCATCCGGGCCGAGCACGTCATCACCAAGCCCGGAACCGTGCTCGACGACGCGGCTGTGTTGGTGCGCAACGGACGCATCGTCGCGGTCGGCACCGGGCTCTCGAAACCGGACGGCGCGACTGAGTTGTCGGGCAAGTACGTGTGCGCGGGATTCATCGACGCGTGGTCGGCGCTCGGCGTCGCGAGTGAAGCGCTCGTCGATCAAGCGGCCTCTCCTGCGACGCGGACGGCCGACGGCGTCGACGTCTTCAACTTCGATCATCTGCGCCGCGATGCGTTGCGCTCGGGCGTGACTTCGGCGCGCATCCAAGTCGGTGCGACGGGACGCGTCGGTGGACTCGGCGCGATCGTGCGACTTGCGCCCGGGCAGTCGGAGGACGACGTCGTCCTCTCGCCCGATTGCAATCTGTGGATGACGATCGGCCTGACGCAAGGTTCGCAACCGCTCTTCGACAACCAAGGCGAGTTGATCGGTATCGGCGGCCGAGCGATGGACCCGTTCGAGCGCGTCGAAAGCGTCGACCGCCTCGTTTCGACCCTGCAAGCCGGCAAGAACTACTTGATCGCGAAGAACGAGTACAAGCACGAGCTCGAGGCCTGGCAGAAGACGATCACCGAGAAAGAGACCGAGCTCGAGAAGGACGCAAAAAAGGCCAAAAAAGACCGGGAAAAGGCCGAAAAAGACGCGACCGAGAAGAACAAGAAGTTCGAAGAGAAGAAGTACAAGGAAGACAAGAAGCCGACTGCGCCGCGCATCGACGAAGACAACGAAGTCGTCGCACGCGCGGCCAACGGCGAGCTCCCGCTGATCGTGCACGCGAACCGTGTCGCCGAGATCCGGGCGCTCTTGCAGGGCACCGAGAGCCTGGGTCGCTTGCGCCTCGTCATCGCGGGCGGCGCCGAAGCGACGTTCTTCTCCAAGCAACTCGCCGAACGCCGTATTCCGGTGCTCGTCTGGCCGGCACCACTGGGGCGCAATCGGCCCGACGAATACGAGGCGAGCGATCTTTCGCTCGCCGCGCGCCTCAAGGCCGACGGCGTGCAAGTGCTCATCGGTTCGGGCGGGATCGATCCGGCGGCGACGCGCGACTTGCCGTTGCTCGCGGGCCTGGCGATCGGCGCGGGACTCGATCGCGCAGCCGCGTTCGAAGCGCTGACCATCGGTGCAGCTCGCGTACTCGACGCATCCGATCGAATCGGCACGGTCGAGGCTGGCAAGGACGCCGACTTGCTCGTGCTCGACGGCGAACCGCTCGTCTCGACGACGCGCGTCCTGAATGTGGTCGCCGGCGGCCGTGTCGTCGCATTGAAAGAGGATTGATCGATGATCACTGCGCTGTTGGCGCTCACCGCGCCTCTGGTTTTCGCCGCGCCGCCGACCAAGTCTGGTCCGGAGAGTCCCGCCAAGTCCGTCGCGATTCGCGCAGACGTGGTGTGGCTCGGTGACGGCCGCGTCCTCGAAAAGGGCGTCGTTCTGTTCTCGGAAGGCCGCATCGCCGAAATCGGCACGAACGTGTCGGTGCCCGCCGGTGTCGAGACGATCGAACACAAGGGTTTCCTCACCGCCGGACTGATCGCATTGCACGGTTACACCGGCGGACAAGCCGGCGAGATGCGCGACGACGCGCGACCGGCGATGCCGAATGCCAAAATCGGCCTCGTTTTCGACGCTTCTTCTCCCGACGTGGCCGACGCACGGGCGGTTGGCATCACATCGTTGTTGCTGACGCCGAACGCGGAGGGTGTCGCCCCGGGACTGACTGCGGTGGTGAAGACGAGTTCGCGCCGCTTGTTGAAGGACGAAGCGCACTTGTCGCTCGTGTTCAACGCGGGCGGACTCGTCTCGAATCGCGAGCCGACCAGTTTGTCGGGCGCGGTTGCGATGCTCGATCAACTGTTCGCGAAACCGACCGGCGCTGTCGAGCGCGCTCACGGCGGATCGTTACCGTGCCTCTTCGAGGTGGGCGAGCCGGCGGACGTGTTGCGCGCGATCGACTTCGCGAAGCGCCACGATTTGCGGGGCGTGATCCACGGCGCGGTGCTCGCCGGCGAAGTCGCCGATCAGATCAAAGCTTCGAAGCTCAGCGTCATCGTGCCTGCCATCGGCGTCGGTGAGCGCCGCCGCAATTTGAAGTCGGTCGTTGCGCTCGCGAAGAAGGAGATCCCGTTCGGATTCGGACTCGATTCGCCAGTGAACAATCCGGCGGACTTGCGGCTCGGCGCCGTGATGTGCGTGCGTGAAGGCGTCGACGCGAAGGTCGCGTGGAATGCGCTCACTAGCGAAGCCGCGCGCATCGCCGGCGTCGCCGATCGCGTCGGAACGATCGACCGCGGCATGGACGCCGACGTCGTGTTGTGGAGCGGCGACCCGCTCGATCTCGGCAGCCGCGTCATTGCGGTGTACGTCGACGGTGCTCGTGTGGACGGAGACAAGCGATGAAAAGCCTTATTTTCGGCCTCACGGCTGCTGTTTCGCTCTCGTCCGGCGTCGCGTCGATGCCGCGTGACGACAAGCCTGAGTCGAAGTCCTGGATCATCTGGGCCGACCGCGTCTACACCGGCACCGGCATGAATTTCGACGCCGGCATGGTCGGAGTCGGCGGCGGCAAGATCGCGATCGTCGCGGCTTCACGCGGCAGCGACGACGAGAGTTCCGATCGCATCCTGCGTTGCTACGCCGTGACCGCCGGCCTCGTCGACGCCAGCGTGCGCATCACGAACGGCGCGAGTTCGGTCGAGCAGTCGAACGAAATCCAACCCAACTTGCGCGTCGCGAACACGCTGGATCCGTTCGCGATCGAGTGGGATCGACAGCTGCGCAACGGCGTGACCAGCGTCCTCGTCAATCCGCCCGATCTGAACGTGATCGGTGGCTTGAGCGTCGCGCTCAAAACAGCCGGCGCGGACACGATCGCGGAGCGCACGTTGAAGAACGACGCCGTGTTGCGCGGTTCGATGGGATCCGAGCCCTCACGCGGCAATCACCCGGCCTTCGGACGCCCGACCGATTTCTTCTCGCGCCGCCCGACGACGCGCATGGGTGTCGAGTGGGCCTGGCGCAAAGCGTTCTACGACGCAGCGGCCGCTGCGAACGATTCGACGCGCGCCTTCCCGGGCAGCGAACGATTGGTGCAAGCGCTCAAAGGCGACTTGACGATCTCGATCCAAGCGTGGGCAACGCAGGACATCCGCACTGCGGTGTTCTTGAAGGAAGAGATCGAGAGCCAAGCCGAGTTCAAGAACGGCCTCAACAAGCCGCGCATGTTCATAGATGCGGCGGCCGAAGCGTGGAAAGAGCCGCAACTGCTCGTGAGGGCCAAAATACCGGTGGTTTTGCCGCCTTTCCCGGCGGCGGGTCGCACACGCGACAACTCGTTCATGGCTTGGAACGTCGCGGAAGAGTTGCGCAAAGAGGGCATTCCGTTCGCGCTCTCGAGCCACGGTTCGGCAGCGCCGGAGAACGCGCTCGCCATGCAAGCGGGATACGCGATGCAAGGTGGATTGCCGTTCGAAAACGCGCTCGCCGCGGTGACGTCGATGCCGGCGCGCCTGATGGGCGTCGCTGATCGCGTCGGCACTCTCGAGGTCGGCAAAGACGCCGACCTCGTCTTGTGGAATGGTCAGCCTTTCGAGCCGAGCTCGCGCGTGATCGCCGTCATCGTGGACGGCGTGTTGCGTTACGACGCGCGCGACAAGGCGGTGGCGAAGTGAATCAACGAATGACGATCGAAGTGAACGAACAAACGAACGTGAAGCGAATCGGAGCCCTTCCCATGTGGATGCGAACGACTCAACTGACGGCCCTCTTGTCCCTCTGTGCGCTCGCTCCTGACGCCTTCGCCGGCAACGGTAAGATCGTCATCAAGTGCGGACGCGTCGTCACCGGCAACGGGCCCGACATCGAGAACGGCGTCGTCGTGATCGAAGAAGGCCGCATCGTCGCGGTCGGCAAGGACGAGAAGGCCGCGTGGGACGCGGAAGTGCTCGACCATCCCGAGCTCGTCGCGTACCCGGGTTTCGTCGAAGCGCACTCGAGCCGCGGCATGGATCGCCCGAACGAGAACATCGAGGTCGCGCCCTTCCTCGACGTGCGCGACTCGATCGATCCGATCAACTTCTACTTCGAGGACGTGCTGCGCCAGGGCATCACGACGATCAACGTGCAGCAAGGCCCGTTGTGCGTCATCGGCGGACAAGGTCGCGTCGTGAAGCCCGTCGGATTGACGGTCGACGAGATGACGGTGCGCTCTTCGTCGGGCTTGAAGATCGTCGCTGGTTCGCGTCCGGGTCGCTCGCGCGCGACGCAGGCACAAGTGCTTCGCAAGACGTTCGGCGAGTTGCGGGCGTACCTCGAAAAACTCGTGCAGGACAAGAAGGACGGCAAGGACTACGCCCGTCGCGAAGCGCTGTTCCAAGGCCGCGACATGGACAAGGACGAGAACAAGAACGGCCGCGCGATGGAGGGTGTCGCGTCGTGGAAGCTCGAGAACTTCGAGATCGTTCCGCGCGGTGAAGTCGACGAGAAACAAGAGCCGCTGCTGCGCCTCGTCGAAGGCAAATTGATGGCATTCGTGTACTGCGACAGCGCGGTCGCCGTGAACAACGCGCTCGAGACGGCGCGCTCGAACGGTTTCCTCGCGAACACCGTGCTCGTGCTCGACGGCGACGCGTGGAAAGCCGCCGACATCATCGCGGAATCCGGCGTGTCCGTCGTGCTCGGCCCGAACCAACTCTTCGTCGAGCGCGATCCGTTGACCGGCAAGGAAATCGAGACGTTCGTGCCGAAGGTGTTCTTCGACAAGAAGGTGCGCTTCGCCCTGCAGTCGTTGAATTCGACGGCGCAATCCCTGTGGTTTCAAGCGGCGCAGTGCGTCGGACGCGGAATCGATCGCAAGTCGGCGCTCGACGCGGTGACGAGGACGCCGGCCGAGATCCTGCGCTTGGGCAAGCAAGTCGGATCGCTCGAGAAGGGCAAAGACGGCAACGTCGTGCTCGCGAGCGGCGACCCGCTGAGCGTCACGTCGACCGTTCAGTTCGTCGTGATCGAGGGCAACCTCGTCTACGACCGTTCGAAGGATTCGCGCGCGCGTCAATTGCTCGAAGGCATCGAACAAGCCAACGCCGGACCGACGAAGACGGACGATGACGTTCCGGTCGATCCGCACTCGGGCAAGAAGGCCGAGGACACGAAGAAGAAGTCCGAGACCGACGGCGCGAAGAAGGACTGATCCATGACGTCCCAAACGATTTTCCTCGCGCCGTTCGGTGCGCTGCTCTTCATCGGCGCAGCGGTGCCGAACAAGAAACAAGACGCGACCGGAACCATCGCGATCCAAGCCGGCACGATCCACTTGGTCGAGAACGGCACCGTGCTCGAAGGCGGCGCCACGATTCTCGTTTCAGGCGGAAAAATCCGTGCTGTGGGCAAGGACGTCGACGTTCCCGCGGGCAGCCAAGTGATCGACTACGGCCCTGGCGCCGTCATCGTGCCTGGCCTCGTCGCCGCCGATTCGAACTACGGTTTCCCGCGCCCCGGTGAGCGCACGGCCGACCCGTTCGTGCGCGCCGTCGACAACTTCGATCCGTACGCGTCGTACGTTTTCGCGCTGCAAGAGGGCGTGACGTCGACCTACCTCGCGCCGGGTCGCGGACGTCTGATCGCCGGACAAGGCGCCGTCGTGAAGCTCGGCGGCGAACCCGATGCTCCGCGCATCGTGAGCGCGAGCACCATGCTGCACGGTTCGATCGGTGCCGACGCACGCAACACGCCGGGCTACTGGGAGCCGCCCGTCCCCGCGACGATCGACGTCGGCATGGGCGTCGCCGAAGCGCAATTGCCGCACACCTTGATGGGCGCGATCGTCGGCTTGCAGGAGCTCTTCGATCTCGCGAAGAACGGCAAAGACACGGGCGAGTGGGGTCGCGGCGTCGGCGCGGAACTGAAGCGCCTGCAGGACGCGAACACGACGTGGCGCATCAGCGCCGACACCGAAGGCGAACTGCGCGCGGCGATCGACGTTTTCAAGAAGAACGGCATGCCGCTCGTGCTCGAAGGCGCCAATCACGCGGCCGATTTGGCCGAGGACATCGCGAAGAGCGGCGTGGCCGTGATCGTCAAAGCACCGTTCGCTCCGAACCAAGCCGGTCGCGACGTGGGCAAGGGACGCGACGCCGAGTGGCCGCGCTACGACGCAGCGTCTGCGCTCGCGAAAGCGGGAGCGAAGTTCGCGATCGCGCCGGGTTCGAATGCGCCTGCGAGCGATCTGCGCTTCGCGGCCGGTCTGATGAGCCGCGGCGGACTCGATCGTGAAGTTGCGCTGCGCTCGATCACGCTGTCGGCGGCCGAGATCCTCGGCGTCGCCGATCGCATCGGCAGCATTTCGGTCGGAAAAGACGCCGATTTCGCGGTGTTCAACGCGCACCCGATCGATTCGTCGGCGGGTGTGATCGCGACGTGGGTCGACGGCTCTGCATCGTTCAAAGCGTACGAAGCGTCGGCGGCCGGAGTCGGCGGCGGAGCGCAAACGGCATCCGCATCGTTCGCGAGCACATCGGTCGTCGTGCACGTCGACGAGTTGTACGTCGGCGACGGCGAAGTCATCTCGCCCGGCGAGATGTTGCTCACGAACGGTCGCATCGCTGCAGTCGGTCGTCGGGTCGGTCGCCCGTCGGGCGCCGTCGTCGTGAGGGCAGCCGCAGCGGGTCCGGGTATGATCGATGCGCTCGGTCATCTCGGACTCGAAGGCAGCGCGCGCGTGCCGGCCACGCGCTTCGAGATGAAGCGGCTCGTCGAACCGGGTGATTTCGCCGATCGTCGCGTCGCCAAGGCGGGCGTCACGACGGTCGCGCTCTCGCCGCGTGGCGTGTCGAAGAGCGGCGCGCCCGTGATGGCGTACAAACCGGCCGGCGAAGATCTCGAACGGATGATCGTCGCGGACCCGTGTGCGCTGCGGCTGAATTGGAGCGAGCGCAACCGCCGCGATTCCGGTCGCGCCGTCGTCGAACTGTTGAAGAAGGCCGCCGACTACTCGCGCAAGTGGGACGAGTACGACGAGAAGCTCGCGAAGTGGACGCCGCCCGCGGAAGGCGCTGCTCCCGTGGCAGCCGCTGCCGACGAGAAGAAAGACGGCGACAAGAAGGAAGGCGACGCCAAGAAAGAGGACGAGAAGAAAGACGGCGACGCGGAGAAGAAAGACGAGAAGAAGAAGAAAAAGGGCGAAGAGGAGCCGCCTAAACCGATCACCGGCGCGTGGGAAACCAAGGTCACGTTCCCGCCTTTCGACGAGACGCGTCTGCGCCTCTACGTGAACGACGAAGCCGGCAAAATCACAGGCTCTCTGCGCTGTGATTCGCTCTCGGACGATCTGATCCAAGTCACGGGAGCGCGAGACAAGAACAAGGTCACGTTGTCAGGAGAAGGCTCGAAAGGCGTCGTGACGCTCGAGGCCGAACACAAAGAGGGCAAGCTCACGGGCAAGGTGACGCTGGGCGAGTCGAAAGCCGAGTTCGAAGCCACGCAGACGTCGACGGAGTACGAAGTCGTGCGCCGTGGCGAAGTGCGCAAGCCCAAGGAAGAGAAGAAGCCCGAGATCAAGGGCGAGCCGAAAGCGCCGAACGTCGATCCCGAACTCGAGCCGCTGCGCCGCGCGATGATGGGCGAGGCCGCGATCATCATCGGCGTGAATCGCGAGGACGAAATCCTCGAGTGCGTCGACGCGTTCGAGAGCTACGGCATCGCGCCGATCCTGTACGGCGCAGTCGACGCGTGGAAAGTCGCCGACAAGATCCGCGGGCGTGTCGCCGGCATCCTGCTCACACAGCAAGTGATCTGGACCGAGCCGAAGACGGGCGCGACGAAGCGCAATCGTCTCGCGGAGCTCGGTGTCAACGGCATTCCGGTCGCGTTCCACAGCGACGCTGAAGAAGGCGCAGCCGACTTGCCGTTGATGGCGGCGTACGCAGTTTCGCAGGGCATGAGCCCCGAGGCTGCGTTCATCGCACTCACCGGTGGCGCCGCGCACATGCTCGCGATCGACGACCGCGTCGGTTTGTTGAAGCCGGGCATGGATGCCGACGTCGTCCTGTACGACCGCTCGCCGCTCGAAGTCTCGGCGGCAGTGTTGAAGGTCTTCGTCAACGGCAGAGAAGTGCGCTGATGAGTTCGAGCGCGAGCGGCGGAGCACGCAGCGCGAGCACGGCATTCGTGTTCGCGTCGTGCACGTTCGTCGCGTTCTCGAACGCAGCGTTCGCATTCGAGTCCCGCTCGCCGAAGGCCGGTGAAAAGGGATCTGAAATCGGTCTGGCGCTCAAAGTGCGCAAAGCGCTCGTCGTCGGAACCGAAGGCGATTCGTTCGTCGACAACGCCGTCGTGATCGTCAAGAACGGCGTGATCGAAGCCGTCGGTCCCGTGCGCACGACGCCGATTCCTTCCAGCTACGAAGTGATCGATCAATCAGCGCGCTGGCTCGCGCCGGGTTTCGTCGATCTGCACTGTCACATCGCAGGGTCGCTCAGTGACTTGAACGACACCGTGTATTTGACGAACCCCGAGCTGCACGCGAGCGCGGCCGTCACGCCCGAGAACAGCGCGCTCAAGCTCGCGGTCGCCGGTGGTGTGACGTCTGTGCTTTTCATCCCGGGCTCGGGCTCGAACATGGGCGGGCAGGGGATCTTGCTGAAGACGGGCCTCCCGACTTTCGAAGAGATGCGCATTCGCGATCCCGGTTCGTTGAAGCTCGCGCAAGCCGGCAATCCCGAGCGTTGGGCGATCGGCGTCGGCCGTTCGCACATGAACTGGAACACGCGCAACACGTTCGAGCGCGGACTCGCCTACGCCAAAGCGTGGGACCGATTCGAAAAGGGCGCGGCGCCGGCGCC
>JAWXBU010000148.1:0-3340 GCA_034440255.1 Planctomycetota bacterium
GATCGTCTGGCAGTCAGCCTTCGCGGGCCGAATCTCCAAGTCGAGCTTTGCGTCCATCCTCCGGCGCGACCCGTGCATCTTCGTGAGTGCCAGCACACGTTGTCCAGGAATCAGCGGTGACGCCGCCAGGATCCGCTTCACTTCGGCGACGAGTTGCGTCGTCTTCCCGGACCCGGCGGGTCCTTCAAACAGCGCGAGGCTCATGTAGCACACGCAACACGGCGCATTTGGGTGTGGACTGCTTCTGCGTTTCAACGTGCGGATCGTTGCTGACTGGGCCACGAGCGGCACGGGCGACGGCGTCGAGAAGTTGCCTTGCGCGCGCGGAGGAACGCGCCGACTCCGCGATTGCTGCCGCGATGTCCTGGTAAGCCAAGTAGTTTCCTTTGAGCGCGCCGGGTGAGCGATCGGCCCGCTTCAAGGCATCCACCAGCTTGGCGGCGCTCGCATGCGCGGGTTGGCCCGTCCTCTCCGACACGCCCTTCAAGACATCAGACTCATCAGCGGAAGCGATCCACCCTACGACGTCCTCGATGGTCCAGTCCGGCGACCACTGAAGTACGGCGCTGGGGGGGCACGGAAGTGCCGTCAGGACTGAGATGTAGCCATCGCCCGCAGTGTCACCGTCGACGAGCGCAACGACGCGGTGATGCAGTCGAAGCAGAAACTCGCAACCGTCCTTGATCGCGGCGTCGGGCGTTGGAATCGTTCCGACGAAAGTCGCAAATTGCGGTGCGTCTGCCGCCTGTGAAGTTGCGCCAGCAGCAACTCCGCCTCCTTGCGAAATCGCCGCAAGAAGTCGAAGCCACTCATGGTCGATTCGGCCCTCGGGAACCAGAACGACGTCGTGCATGAGCGCGTCTACAACCTGTGCTCGGAAATCCTGCGCGAGACGGCGTTCGGTGTTGCGTGCCGTGATGGAGTTCGTGCTCAGCAGCGGCACTGCCTCCAACCGACCTGGAGCTGCTCGAAGAATGCGCACGTCCTCGGCGCGGAACGCCGCCGCCACTTCGGGCGAGTGGGTTGTGCAGAGCACTTGGTCCGCGTTCGATTGCGTGCACGAGACGATGCGCCGCTGAAGTCCCGGCGCGACGTGTAGTTCGGGCTCTTCGAGCGCGAGGATGAACGAACGGCCCTTCTGCCTGCGCGCGCGACCCACCTCCAGCAGGATGACGAACGCTTGGAGGGCGAGCAGGCCCGTTCCCTGACGAGATGCAGGCAGGGATGGCTGGTCGTCGCGCGCATAGTGCGGAACCAACGCGCGGAGTAGCGAATCGGAGTCCGTAGATGTGACACGAAGCTGGAACTTCGGGTTACCCGGCATGAGTTGCGCCAGTTGTGCGTTGATCCGCTCACTCAGGTTCTTGAGCTTCGCGTCGTCCTCTGGCCGGAGCGCCGGGCTGCGCAGCTCATCACGTTGGGCGATCACGCTCGATGCTGGGAATGCGTCGGACCCTGCAACCGTTCGACGAAACAGCTCTGACCCGAACGATGCCGCCGCCTCCCATGTACGTCGCGCAGGGAGGAGGTAGAAGCCGACGTCGTTCAGAAGCGGTGTCGGCACCGAGACGATGGCGTCATCGTCGAAGGGATCGACGATCTTGTCCGAGTCGTGGAAGTAGCGTCGGATCTCGACTTCGAGCTGATCGTGATCGAATCGCGCAGCCAGTCCAATCTGCACGCAGAGGACGTCCTCGGGGCTCGACGACGTAGGCGAGATCGACTTGGACTTCGGGTTCCACCACTTCGGTACGCCCCGAGCTTGTCGGAACCAGTCAGGATGCCGACCCGCGTCGTTGTCCTCGAATCCGCCGATTGTCGCGACGATCAGGAATCGGTCCCGTGGGGTTGGACTACTTCCGTGAAAGTCGTGCTCCGTGAGCACCGGGACGAGCTTCTGACGTCCGAACGCCAAGCACAGTGCGTCGATGATCGTGCTCTTGCCCGCGCCGTTTGGTCCGATCAGGGCGACGTTGCCGGAGAGGTCAATCGTTGCGTCCTTGATCCCACGGAAGTTCGAGATGCCGAGCTGTAAGAGCCGCACCGTCACGGCCCTCTCTTTGCCTTTGTGGTCGCAAGTGTGCTCCCCGCGCACCGGATGACCGGAATCCCCTCGGCGCAGGGTCGGGGCATATCAAGGGCCAGCGAACCGAGCTGGTTCGCTCCACCCCAGGCAAGCTGAGATTCAGTCATCGAGTCAACCTTCAACGCCCCGATGGGACTGATCGGGAGTGCGCAGCATCGATGATCTCCGGGCGAGTGCTGGCGTTCAACGGAGGAGCGTCCGTAGAGCGCGGGTACAGCGACTGAAGGCGGCGGGCATTGGATGAGCCACCCCATTTTCACCGGGAGGCCAACGCCAATCTAGAAACGGGCGTTGGGGCGGCAGCAGAGCCTGCCGAGTCTCAGAGCCCGCGACCGGACCGGCAGGTGGGGAGCCGACGCACGGCGCGGCAGGCGGGAGTGGGTGGCCGAACCGGAAGGGCAGGCCCAGCGGTCGGAAAGTCATTCCGCCTCGGTTCGCGCTGTGGTGTTCACGAAACTCCTTCCGCTTTGAAGGCCGGGACCTTGCATCCGCCTCGGATCCTGGTGACCAAGCCGGCGCGCTCGAGCGCGCACCAGGTGGCTTCGCGTTCCGCCATGCGTCGAGCGCGAGGCGCGGCGTGCGCAGCACGCGCGTTCTCGAGGGCCGAGCAGACGTCTTCGTAGAAGCGAGCAAGACGCACATGAGCGTCCGCTCGCGGTGCGATCCTGTCAAGTTCCTCGGGCGTCAGCCTCCGGAAGTCCGCGCGCGGCGTGTGCCGGTCCAGACGCACCCACGCGTCGACCAGGCGCACGAAGAGGTCCTTCGCCTTCGACGAGACGCCGGGCTCCGACGACGAGACTGACCCTTCCGTGGCTTCAGCAGCGAGCAGCTGCGCCCTCAGGATGCCAGCCGCGGCCTTCACGTCCTCGATGCCGCGCTCCGTCCACGCGTTGTGCTCGGGCGTGTAGGGCAGGTTCCACAGCACGACCACTTGCTCGGTGGCGAGGTGCTTTTGCACTTCTTCCGCGCGATTCGCGCCGCCATTGTCGAACAGCATGGCCAACGGATATCCGCCGCGGGCGCGTGCCGTGAGCTCGAGCTGCTGCACGACGTCTCGGGCAGTCGGCAGCGGCCCCACGCTGGTCGCCGAGCTCGAGCGCGCCCGCTTCGTGACCCGCGAGCTCGAGCGCGCCCTCACCTGCGGCGTCCTCGCCCACGGCTTCGCGCGCCTGCGTTGCACGCAGTGCGGCCAGGACGAGCTGGTCGCCTTCTCGTGCAAGGGCCGCGGCTTCTGCCCCTCGTGCGGCGGCCGGC
>JAWXBU010000149.1:0-3554 GCA_034440255.1 Planctomycetota bacterium
GGGTCTCGACCCGAAGTTCGTCGGCAACGTGCCGATCGGCGTCGCGGGGCACGTGCGACGGATCTATCGCGGGCAGTTGTTGATGCAGTAGGCGCGTCGGGGCTCCACTCGAGGATCGTCGCTACAGGGTGACACGCTCGGTCGCACCCGCGACGATGGTGACCTTCAGCGGTCCGCGCAATGGAGTGAACACGGTGTCTCCGTTGCTCGAATGCGCCGATCCGGCCTCGATACTGACCGTGTACTCGCCGGGCAGGAGCGCCTCGAACACGTGCCCCTCGGCCCGCTGCACATGGGGTGTCCACTCGAACTGCGCCTCGACGTCTGGATCGAGCGGTCGTAGCGCAATCTGGAACGAACGACCCGAGACGGCGACCTCGTCGATCATCCATTGGAGTTCCAGTCGACCGTGACCGGGCAGCACGAGGCGCACGACGTCGCCGACGCCGTCGTACGTACGCGAGTAGTCTCGCTCCGCGATACGAATCGTGAGGTCCGCGCGCCCCGGAGGCACGTCGCAGAGGACGTGAACGCCGGGCGCGCTGTCCAGGATCTTCCACGGCCGTCCAAAGCCCTCGATGTCGGCATCCACATGAGCGCCCGGTATCGCGCGACCTAGCGCGTCGACGAGCTCGACACGTACATCGCGTCCGCGTCGCAGGGTTGCCTCGAGGGAACGATCCGACGTCAAATCCCACGCTTTCGAGCGGAATGGGATGTATCCGCGCTTGGTGACATCCACGTCCACCGTGTCCCAGTTAGACAGGTCGTAGCGAAACGTTCCGTCCATTTCGGTGCGCGTTCCGACGAACCACTGCCCGATCTGGGCCTCGATGCCGGCCTGGTGGATCGGTCTTCCGGATTCGTCGAGAGCGCGACCGCGCAGGACGCGCATCGAGCCTGCCACGCTTGGGTCGAGAACGAGATCCACGCGACGATGTTCTTCTGCTCCGAGAGCATCGATCGCTACCTCCGCCAGTGCGGCTACCGGCGCGCCACGGGCCTCCCAACCCGCCAAGCGCACGCGGAACGGAATGCCGGTCGCGATGTCCTCGACCTCGATGCGACCCTCCGCGCTGAATCCGAGCCGGACCGATCCTTCCCTCGTGCCTCCATCTCCGTCGGCGCTGAAGCATTGCCCGACCATCTCCCCGCGCAGGGCCCAGTCGTACATGCGTGAAGTCCCGCCGAAGAGCAGTTGTCGGCTGGCGAGTTCGACGTACAGGTCCTTGCGCCCCGCGGCCTCCGAGGGCAGAGCGATCGTCAGCCGGTTCGTTCTCGCGAGCACGACGTCGAGCGGCGAGACCGTGTCCTCGGACAGTTGAACTGCCGCGATCCGGTGCCCGACCGCGACGACACGCATCTCGCGCGATTCGAACGGAACCGCGCCGAACGTGCCCACGCCGCGATCATCCGCCGTGACGACCTCGACCTCGCGGATCCGCGCGCGCGCTCCCCTCAGCGGCGCACCATTGGAATCGACCGCGCGGAAGACGATCGGCCGCGCTGCTTGGAAGACGCACTCGATGTCGCCGGCGTCGAACGGCTCGCACGCCCCTTTCCACTTCGGCGAGTTCGGAACTCGAGCGAGTCTTCCGCCTGGAGCGCGTACGCCGTCGATCCGAAGCTCGATTGCGTCCGTACGATAGTCGTCGAGGGCGATGATGAAACGCCCGTCCGAGGAAGTCCGCCCGCTCGTGCCCATCCCGTTGCCGTCGGACCAGATGAGGGAGCACTCTAGAACTGCGTTCGAAACTGGATCGTGCGTAGCGGCATCGACGAGGCGACCGATGACACGCGGCCGGTAGGCGATGTCCGCCTCGAAGTTCGCAGCCGCTTGCTCGACGATCCTCTCGCTCGACCGCGTGGGCTGCGCGCCGGCGACGAACACGAGCTCCGGCGGCAGCTGCAGCGCACCGCTCCAACTCGCGTCGGGCACACGGAAGCGGAACGCACCGTCGCGACTCAGCGCCGTGCGCGCTACAAGCAGTGGCTCGTCGTACTGAAGCATGTCGAGGGCGCGGAACACGTCCTTGCTCGCTGCGGTCAGACCTTCCGGAGCGCAGTCCGTCGTGAGCAGCAGTTCGATGCGCGGCATCGGTTCGCCGCCGCTCATCCCGAGGCGTCCCGAGAGTTCGCTCCCGCGCGGCAGCTCGATCGTGCGCCGGCCCGGGGCGAGTTCGACGACGAAGTGACGCGGAAACGCGGCCTCGTCACGCACATAGACGTGACCCGAGCCCGTGCCCGGCGCGAACTCGCAGCGACCAGCCTCGTCGGTCCGCGCAGCTTTCACCTTCCCTTCGCCGTCGACCAGAGCGACGAGCACGTCCGCTGCAGCGCCGTCCCTCTCGCGCACGATGTCGATGATGAGTTGGGTCTCGCTCAGCGGCCCTGTCTGGGCTTCCCTGGCTCCGCTCACCGCTGGCGCCCGTGCGTTCTCGTCCGCCGGCGCTTGCGACGCGCCGAGTATGTCCGGTTCGAGCTTCACGATGTCGAACTGCGCGGCGCGCGCTGTGTCGAAGTCTCCTGCAATCGTCGCGACGACATATCCGCCGACGCCGAGCGACACGACCAGCGCGAGCACGACAGCGAGCTTTTTCATGGACATCGCGATCCCCACCGCTGCCACACCGGCCGATCCGACTCCGCACAACGCGACTTCCAGCCGCGCGCTTCTCAACACTTCAGATCGCACGACGGACAAACCACGGGCTCCGCCGAAGCGCGCCAGGGCGGCCACCGCGAAGCTCGCCGGCAAGAGCTGACGCAATCGCGCGAGTCCGCGGTGAATGCGCATGTTCACCGTGTCGGGCCTGCGACCGAGTTCGCGCGCGATCTCGACCGCGCGGCGACCGTCGAGCAGGAGGGGGATCAGCACGTCGCGATCCGATGCGCTGAGGCGCGTGAGAGCGACGGTGAGGGCCTCTGACAGTTCGCGCGCCGCCGCAGCATCGAGCGGATCCTCGACCGACCGCTCCGCCAAGCGATCCGGTTCGATCGCGCGCCTGCGAGCTCGACGCACGACGCTGGCCAGTTTCAGCAGGATTCCCGTGAGCCACGGGCTCACTTTGCGCGCGACATCGAACGTCGCACGCTTCTCGATCGCAGCGAGGAACGTCGCCTGCACCAAGTCCTCCGCCTCGGCCACATCACGCGTCAGATGCCGTGCAACGCGTCGCAAAGCCGGCGCAGTCGCATCGAAGACCTGACCGAGCGCGTGCACGTCGCCCTGGACGCGGAACCGTTCGAAGAGGTGCTCGAGCCGGCGATCGGACATCGAGGTGATCTCAACACGGGCCGGCGATTCCTCACCGGTATCTGGAGATTCCGTCCTTCCCGACCACGAACGTCGTGCGGATCAGGAGTTGGTGGCGGCGCCCGCCGCACTGTCCGCTTGCGGCATCCGGCCCGCGCGGTAGGCCTCCATCAGGCCCTCCGCGATCGACAAGGCACCGTGCAGCGACGCGCCGGCTTCCTGCACGGCGCCCGACAGTTCGCCCGCGTTCAACGGCTTCTCCGTCGCCCGTTGCAGCGACGCGGCTTGCTCGCGCAAC
>JAWXBU010000150.1:0-12272 GCA_034440255.1 Planctomycetota bacterium
CCTCGCAGGAGCCCCCATGAGTCGCATGCGCAAATGGTTTGACGACGATCGTCCCGCCATCTGGGGCGAGCTCTCGAGAGAGATCGGTGCGCGCTACACGGACGGCACGTGGCGCAAGGCGGCGCGCATCCAAGTCGATCACGGGGAGTGGACGGTGACGCTCGACACGTACGTCATCGTCGTGAGCAACGTCCCCATCGCTTTCACGCGCTTCCGTGCGCCCTTCCGCGCCGAACGCGCCCTCCGCATGCAGCTTTCGCGCACGAACTTTTTCACACCGGTGGCCAAGTTCTTCGGAATGCAGGACTTCGAAATCGGCGACGCCACGTTCGATGCTGCGTTCGTGATCAAGTCGAACGACGCGAGCGCGGTGCGCGAATTCTTCGCAGACGCTCCGCTCCGCGCGGCGATCCTGCGCGAAACGAGCCTCCACATGAGCGTGGAAGACGACGAGGGATGGTTCGGATCGAAATTCCCGCCGCACGCCGACGAGCTGCGCTTCGTGATCTCAGGACACGAGAAGGACCCCGAGCGGCTGAAGCGCTTGTTCGACTTGTTCGCCGACGCGCTCGATCGGTTGTGGCAAATCGGAGCGGCGAATCCGCGCGCGCCGGGGGTGGAGTTGTGATGCGCACTTCGGAGGAAAGGTCTTGAACGCTCGCACTTCCTCATTTGCACTTCTCGCCGTTCGCATCATGGCGCTGTGGATCGCGATGGTGGCGCTGAGCGCCGTTTGCGATTTCGGTTTGATGCTCGCCGTGCCACCGGGCCATGAGATTTTCGAGGGCGGCTTCGCGCTCGGCATGGGCATCACCATCGCACTCGAACTGGCGCTCGCCGTGGCGCTTTACACGGCCGCGCCACTGTTGGTCCGCAGGTTCGGCGAACTCGAAACGAGCACGGACGTCACTGACGATCGGTTCGAAATCGGCGCCCTCGCGCTGCGCCTCGCCGGCATCTTCATCGTCGACGAAGCGCTGAGAGGGGCACCCAGGATCGTGACGGCGATCGAACGCCCGCTGGGCATCGACGATCGCGGGGAACGCTTCTTCGCGATCTCCCTCGCGTTTGCTTTCTTTGCAATCGGTGTCGCGCTGGTCTGGCGCGCGCGTCCTATCGCGAGAGTCTTGTTCCGAACGGTCGCACCGCGCGACGTCTCCGCCAGTGAACTTGCCCAAGCGATCGCGTTCTCAGGACTAGGTGTCTCGTTCTTCGTCGGAAGTCTGCCCGAGGTCCTGGAAGGAATCACCGACGCGTGGTGAGCCCCTCCGATGACGACTTTCTTCGGTCTCGGAGCGGCGAGCAGCGCATCCCACCTCTTCGTCCAAGTATTTCGTTTTTGCCGGAGAGCACGCACTGACATCGGCCGGTACCACACGATCGTCGTCGAGTCACGCGTCGCACACGAGCAACTTCATGACGAGAACACAACGCTCTCGAACAGGAGCGGCGCTCTTCGCCGGAAATTAGGACGGGCTTCACGCAGTGCCGAAATCTCGCGCAGGAATTCGGATTGATTCGGCAACCGCAGCGCGCGCTCACGGTTCAATGTCGTCATGGTCGTCGTGTGGATACATCGTTGCTCGACCGTCGTGCTCACACTGGGCCTGGTCCTCGTCGCCGTCGGCGCGATTTACTTCGTGTTCGGCGAGACACACAGCGTCGCCGCCGCGAGCCGCGCCGGGACGCTGTCCGCGAGCCGCACGAACCCCGACGAGATCTTGCGCGACGAGGCGCTCGAGATCCGTCGCCGCGTCGCCGAGTATCGTGAGCGTTCACGCGCTGAGCCTGCGAGCATCCGCATCTGGAAGGTCTATTTACTGAGCGGTCTGGCGCTCTCGCTCGTGGGTGCCGTCGGACGGTTCACGACCGATCGGAGCACGCGGCCCGAGGCGACAACGTGACTCGCGCACGCGCCGCGCCCCCCTGACGCATCGACGTCGCGCCTCGGCACGCGTCACGCTGGGACGGCTCGCGCCCGCGCCCGTTTTCAGAACGCTAGACGCAGGCCGAGCGCGATGCGCAACTCCGACGTGTTCTCGCGGCCTGAACGAATCGCGTGGCCGTCGATGACCGTCCAGCCCAAGTTGGCGTCCAGGAAGAGCGGACGCGCCACGGGAAAGAGCACGCCGAGCGCTGCGTCGAACCCGTCGAAGAACGGCGTCTCTGCTGGTGCGTCTTCCACGTCGCGACCGAGGACCATCGCGTAGATGCCCTCCGCTCGATTGGCCGACTGCAAGTACGCGCGCACGCCGAGCAACGTCGCACGGAAGTGATCGCCTTCGAAAGGGGTGCACTCGCGACCGGCGACGAGTTGCACGCGCTCGACGCCCAAGCTCACGTCCACCGCGGCCGCGCCGCGTCCCTTCTCGTCCACGAACGGGTGCGTCGGATCGACGTGGTCCGTGCCGAAGGTCAGCGAACCACGGCCGCCTGCGCCGATGTGGATCTCGTTCAGGCTCGCGCACGAGACGAACACTGCGGAGAGGGCCGCTCCGAATGCGAGCGCTCGTGGATGGAAGGCGCCTCCGTGCACGCCAGCGCAATCGCAAACGCCGCCGACGGAGTCAAGCAATCCAACGCGCCCTTGACGAAGCGCTCATCGAATCCCTGCGCGCAAGCTCGACCTTCTCGGCCGTTCGACGCCCTTAGTCAGACCGTACACAACCTCGCAGAGATTCAAACGACATGGTGTTTGCCCCGCACTTTCAGCGCATCCCGCTCCAGGCCGCTTTTCTGGTCATCGCCGCGACGGGCGCTCGCGCACAAGTCAGCTTGAGCGAGATCTTCATGAATCCCTCTGGCGCCGACCAAGGCTTGGAGTCGATCGAACTCCGTGGTGCGCCGAACGCGTCGCTCGCGGGGTGGAAGATCCTCGTCATCGAAGGCGACACAGCGACCACGACGCGCGGCACGCTCGACAAGATCGTCGACCTCGGCGCCCTCACGATCGGCGCGAACGGTCTCCTGCTCTACCGTGACGAACTTGCAATTCCGCTCAACCCGCCGCCGGACGCGAACACAGCTGTCTTCGCTCAGGACTTCTCGCCCGACATCGAGAACGGAGCGAACACTTTCCTACTCGGCTTCGGCAGTTTCACGGACGCGCTCGGCACCGATCTCGATGTCGACGACGACAACCACGTCGACGCTGGACGCCTGGTCGGCTTCAACGTCGTCGACGCGGTCTCGTACCAAGCCGCAGCGGACGAGCCCGACACCGGCGGCCATTACGCGCAGGATTTCGGTGGTTTCGTGCTGCCGGCGATGCCGACTTGGACGCCCGACGCGCTCTACCGCATCTACTCGAGCAACGGCGGCCTATGCGGAGGCTGGGCTGCGGGAGATTTGCTCGCGGGCGGCGCGAGCGTCCCGTTCCATTGGGATCCGGCCGAGATCTTCGGTCCGATCACCTCGGCGAACACGCTCGATCTCGGACTCGTCAACGCGGTCACGGCTCCCGATGCAGACGGCGACGGAGCCGGCGATGCATGCGACAACTGCGCGAGCATCGCCAACGCGAGCCAAGCCGACAGCGACGGCGACGGCATCGGCGACGCGTGCGACGTCGGAGCGCCGTTTTGTTCAGGAGATGGCTCGAGCACCGCGTGTCCGTGCGGAAACTCGATTCCGCTCGGTGAAAAGGCCGGTTGCCTGAACTCGAGCGGAACCGGCGGCAAGATCGACGCGTTCGGCGCAGCGAGCATCGCGCTCGACACGCTGACCGTTGCGGTGACGCAGATGCCGAACGGGCCGGTGCTCTACTTCCAGGGCACGGTACAGGCCGCGAGCGGCAATGGGGTTTCCTTCGGCGACGGTCTCTTGTGCGCCAGCGGTTCGATCCTGCGCCTGGGCGTCAAGTTCAATGTCGCCGGCGCCTCACAGTGGCCGCAAGCGACCGACCCGGCTCTGTCGGTGTCCGGCTCGTGCGCGCCGGGCGACGTGCGTCACTACCAAGCCTGGTACCGCGACGCGGTGAGCTTCTGCACCAGCGCGACCTTCAATCTTTCGAACGGCATCAGCGTCGTTTGGACCCTCTGAGCCGGAGACGCGCGTGCCCTCACGGTCTCGCGACCTTCGGTTTTTCTCGCCCCTTCGTTCCCAGATGAAACTCATGGAGATCCCCAACATGTCCTCGTTCACTTCCGTCCTGCGCACAGGCGCTTACTCGTTCCTCGGCGCGCTCAGCCTCGTCGGCTTTGCGGATGCGTCTGCCATCACACCCGGCAACGTCGTCGTCGTGCGCGTCGGTGACGCCGTCGCTCCGCTCACGAGCGCGGCTCAGGCCGTGTTCCTCGACGAATTCACCCCGCTCGGAGTTTTCGTGCAGACGATCGCGCTCCCGACCGCAGTCAGCGGACCGAATCAGCCGCTCACGAACTCGGGCACCGCGACTTCGGAGGGATTTCTCAATCTCTCGGCGGACAACCAATACTTGATGCACGCTGGCTACGGCACCATCCCCGGCACGTTGTCCGTTGCATCGACGGCAATCCCGGGCACGCCGCGCGTCGTCGCGCGCATCGATCTCGGTGGCAACGTCGACACGAGCACCGCGATCACCGATGCGTTCTCTGCGAACAACGTGCGCAGCGCGACGAGTGACGACGGCACGCGCTTCTGGATCGCCGGCGCCAACAGCGGCATCCGTTACGCCGCGAGCCTCGGCGCCACGACGACGACTGGTCTCAACACGACGCCTACCAACAATCGCGTCGTCACGATCGCGAACGGTCAGCTCTACGCGACCGCGGCGTCGGGTACATTCCAAGGCCTCTCCAGCGTCGGCACCGGATTGCCGACCGTGACGGGCACGAGCTACACGATCCTGCCGGGTTTCCCCGTCGCTTCCGGCCCTTCGGCGTACGACCATTTCTTCGCGGATGCGAACACGGTCTATGTCGCGGACGATCGCACCAACGGCAACGGCGGCATCCAAAAATGGACGCTCGCCGCTGGCACGTGGACGTTGCAGTACACGCTCGCGACCTCGGCGACCGTCGGTTGCCGAGGCCTGACGGGCAACGTCGTGGCCGGCGTGGCGAAGCTCTTCGCGACGACGACGACGACGCCGTTGAACGATCTCGTGACGGTCACCGACACGGGCGTGGGATCGACCTTCACGGTCGTCACGAGCGCGGCGACGAACACGGTGCTGCGCGGCGTGCGCTTCATCGCGAGCAACGGTCCGGTCGCACCGGTCGCGTTCTGCTCGGGTGATACGGTCGGAACGACGTGCCTCGCGTGCGGGAACAACGGCACGGCCGGTCGCGGCTGTGCGAACTCCTCTTTCGCGAACGGTGCCGAGCTCGTCGCGTCCGGCGCGTCTTCGCTCTCGGGCGACACGTTGGTCTTGACGGCGAACGACATCCCCGGCCCCGGTCTCTTCTTCCAAGCCAACGCGTTGGCCGGTAGCCCGATCCCCTTCGGTGACGGCATGCTGTGCGCCGCCGTCGGGATTCAGCGCATGGGCGTCGTGTTCCCGGTCGTGGGCAGCGCGTCGTATCCGGGCGGCCTCACGCCGAATCCGATGAGCATCGCGGGTGCTCCGATCTCGGCCGGCAACGTGAAGCACTACCAAGTCTGGTACCGCGACTCGGTGGCGTTCTGCACGGCGAGCACGTTCAACACGACGAACGGTGTGTCCGTGACTTGGAACCCGTGAGATCGACGACGTCGCGCAGACTGGATCTGCGCTCGTCCTGAGTGCGCTGAGAGCGACAGCACCAGATGAAGCGTTCCGCGCGAGTCCGATGGATTCGCGCGGAACGTCGTTTTCACGCGCCCGGAGTCGTCGCTCGCGTCCGCGTGCGTCCGCCTCGACGCTGGCCAGTTCGCTCTCGGCGCGACTCGGGTCGATTTCGTTGCCCACGCCTGTGCGCACGACCGGCCCCGAGATCGAAGGCGCGCTGACGCCCCGCCCTGGAAGAACGGCGTGGCTCCCGCGCCAGTTTCGCTCTGCGCGCGCGACGCGTGCTGGATCCGCGATCTAGACTCATCAGCGCATGCCCCTCCCCGACCAGCCCGCTCACGAAGAACCGCCGCACTCCCTCGCCGCCCGCTTGCGACAGCGCCTCGGCACCGACGTCGACCCGCGAGTCTCACTGCCGGGCGCAAACGACGAGGACGGGCGTGCCGCGGGAGTCGACTCGCGCGGCCCCGGTTCCACGCGTGTCTTGAATCGCCTCGAAACGCGCGCGCCGTCGGGCTCGCGCTACCGCATGCACGGCGAGATCGCGCGCGGCGGAATGGGCGCGATCCTCGAAGTGTTCGACGAGGACTTGCGCCGCCGACTCGCGATGAAAGTCATCGTCGATCGCAGGACGCAGGCGACCGGCACCGATTCGCGCAGCGTGGATCCGGCGCAACTCGCGCGCTTTCTCGAGGAAGCGCAAGTCACGGGTCAACTCGACCATCCGGGCATCGTCCCCGTGCACGAACTCGGGCTCGATGCGAACGGCCAGGTGTACTTCACGATGCGGCTCGTGCACGGGCGCGACCTCGAGGCGATCTTCGATCTCGTTGCACGAGGGCTCGAGGGTTGGTCGACGATGCGAGCGCTCGGCGTGCTGCAGAAAGTCTGCGAGGCGCTCTCGTACGCGCACGAAAAGGGCGTCGTCCACCGCGACATCAAACCCGCGAACGTGATGGTCGGACGCTTCGGTGAGGTCTACGTCATGGATTGGGGGCTCGCGCGCGTGCGCGACCACGTCGAGCGGCACGACGTGCGCATTCAGGCCGAAACCAAGCCGAATTCAGAGCACACGCCGGCGGCGCAATCGATGGAGCGCGTCGCTACCGACAGGCGCGAAGCCTCGCACGTGGACACCGAGGACGCCCTGCACACGATGGACGGCGACGTCGTCGGCACGCCCAGTTACATGGCGCCCGAGCAAGCGCGCGGACAGATCGCTGCACTCGACGAGCGCACCGACGTGTACGCCGTCGGCGCGATGCTCTACCGCTTGATCGCGGGTCAGGCGCCGTACACGACTCGCGGCGAGGCGGTCTCGGCCGTCGAGATCTGGCGCCGTGTGCTCGCCGGACCGCCTGCGGAACTCGAAGCGATCGCACCTACGGCTCCGCCCGAACTCGTCGCCATCGCGACGAAGGCGATGCAGCGCGAACCAGCCGCACGCTACCCCGACGTCGAGGCCTTGTCGGAAGACTTGCGCGCATTCCTCGAAGGGCGCGTCGTGCACGCGTTCGAAACCGGCGCCTTCGCCGAAGCGAAGAAATGGGTGCGGCGCAATCGACCGCTCGCCGGAGCCGTCGCGGCCGGACTGCTCGCGCTCTTGGCGGGTCTCGTTTTCAGCCTCATTTTCGCCGATCGCGCCCAAAAGAGCGCGGCGCTCGCCGAAGTGCGACGCCAAGAGTCCGATGCGAACGCAGCACTCGCCTCGGAGCGTCGCGTCGAAGCCGACCAGAGTGCGAAGCTCGCCGAAGAGCGCAGCATCGCCGCTGACGCGAGCGCCACGGCGGCACGACGCGAGGCCAAGATCGCTTCCGAAGTGAACTCGTTCTTGAACGACGATTTGCTTTCGGCAATGGCGCCGGAACACCAAGGCGTCGACGTCAAGGTGCGCACGGTGCTCGACCTCGCGGCGTTTCGTTTGACAGGACGTTTCGCCGACGAGCCCGCCGTCGAATCCGCCCTGCGCACGACGATCGCCAAGAGTTATTCGCGGCTGGGTAAATCCGAAGAGGCGCTGAAGCACTTTCGCCGCGCGCTCGAACTGCGCACGAAGAGTGCAGGGCCGCGCT
Source organism: Planctomycetota bacterium (assembly GCA_034440255.1). Taxonomy (GTDB): domain Bacteria; phylum Planctomycetota; class UBA1135; order UBA1135; genus JAEUIA01. Next base: position 7,765 of record JAWXBU010000150.1, read on the forward strand.
CGGAAAAGACACTGCAATCGATGATGGACGTCGCCGAGGCGCTCCACGCCGTGGGCAAGACCGACGAGGCGATCGCGCTGGGCGCCGAAGCCGAAACGTTGTCGCGGGACATCATGGGCGAGGAACATCGCGCGACGCTCTCGGCGGTGAACAACCTCGCGCTCTTCTTTATGCAGGTCGGCAGACGGGCCGAAGCTCGTGCCAAGTTCGAGGAGATCCTGCCGATCCAAGTGCGCCTGTTCGGCCCCGACAACGACAACACGCTCACGACCGAGACCAACATCGCCGTGCTGGATCACAAGGAAGGACGACTCGTCGCTGCAGCGGAACGCATGCGCCACGTCTTCGAACGTCGCCGCGATACGTTGGGCAAGAAGGATCCGGAGACGATCGACGCACAGTCTCGGCTCTCTGCGCTGCTGTGCGACATCGGTGACTACGCGGGCAGCGAGCGCGAAGCCCGTGAATCACTCACCGCCTTGCGCGAGTCCGTCGGGCCGGACCATCCGCGAACGGCAACGGCGGCAGGAAATCTGGCTCGCGCACTACTGATGCGCGGCCGCGTGAGTCAAGCCGAGCCGTTGTTCGCCGACGCCTTGCGCATCTTGCGTGCGACGTTTGGAGAGGAACATCCGCGTACACTCGCAGCGCGGCACAACCATGCGGCTTCGATCGTCAGTCCAGCGCGCTTACCCGAAGTCCTCGAGTTGCACCGCGGCATCTACGCCGATCGCTTGCGCATTTTCGGCCCGAAGCACCTCGACACCCTCGAGTCGCAGAATTCACTCGCCATCGCGTTGAAGGACTCAGGGGCGCTCGACGAGGCGTTGCAGATGTTGAGGGACTTGGTCGCCGTGCACACGGAGATCCTGGGGACCGATCATCCGACCACGATCGTCGTCCGCGAAAACTTGGCCGGCGTGCTGCTCGCGATGAACGATTGCGCGGCCAGCGTCCCGATCGTGCGCGAAGTGCTCGAAGCGCGTCGGCGCGTGCTGGGCGAAGCGCATCCCGACGTCACGAAGAGCATGTTCAATCTATCCGTGTCACTGAAGTGCGCGGGCGACGTGGAGGGCGCGCTGCAGTTGCTCCTGGCCACACTCGAGCGTGCGCGCGCGATGTCGGACAAGAAGAACCCTCTCGCCTCGCTGTCTCTGCGCTCCATCGGCGACATCCACATCTCCCTGGAGAGGCTCGACGAAGCGCGTTCCGCGTACGAGGAAGCGTTGGCGATTCAGCGCGCGTACCAGGACGACGATACCGACGCCGGATACTTGCTCCATCAGATCGGGTACTGCCTCTACAAAGCCGACGACTTCGAGGGCGGGTTGAAGGCCGTGGACGAGGCGTACTCGATCCGCGAACGCTTGCTCGGACGCGATGCGCCCGGCACACGCGCCTCGTTGTACTTACGTTGCTGCTGCCTCACCAAGTTGAAGCGTTTCGCCGAGGCAGAACCGGGCCTCGTCGACGTGATCGAGCGGATCGGGCGCGCTCCCAAAGTCGACGAAGCTTGGAAGAGTCGAGCGCAGCAATTGCTCGACGAAGTGCGCGCCGAGATCCAGGCCACGGCACCGACGGCGAAGTGACGGCGAAGTGACGGCGCGCGTCAGCGTCTCAGCGCTTGACCGCCGTGCTCGCGTAATCGACCGCCAAGCGCGCCATCACTCGTGCGCCGACGGTCAGTGCGTTCTCGTCCAGGAAAAAGCGCGGCGAGTGGTTCGAGTCGGCTGTGGCGACTTTGTCCTTCGGCGTCACGCCGAGGAACACGAACAGGCCCGGAACGACGTGCGCGTAGTACGAAAAGTCCTCGGCGCCGGTGATCTTGCGCACATCCTCGACCTGGCCAGGCACCGTGCGCTCGAGTGATCCGCGCATGCGTTCGACGAGGTTCGCATCGTTCGCCGTCACGGGATATCCCGGTTCGATCTTCACGATCGCGCGCGCTCCGTGCGCTTCGGCCGTCTTCTCGGCGATGCGCTTCAACTTGGCGTGCACGTCGTCGCGCATTGCGGCATCGAAGGTGCGGATCGTGCCGACGAGGCGAGCTCGGTCGGGGATGATGTTGTTGCGCACGCCCGATTCGAATTGACCGACGGTCACGACGACGGGTTCCTTCGTGAGGTCGACACCACGCGACACGATCGTCTGCAACGCGCCGACGATTTCACTGCCGACCATGATCGGATCGATGCCGCCCCACGGTTTCGACCCGTGCGTCTGATGCCCTTCGACCGTGATCTCGAACTTGTCCGCAGCCGCGAGCACCGGGCCGGAACGAATGCCGACGACTCCGGTCGGCATGCCCGCGAAGACGTGAAGACCGAAGACGACGTCGACTTTGGGATCGAGCAGAACGCCCTCTTTCACCATCAATTCGGCACCGGCCGGGTATTCGTCGCGAGGCACACCTTCCTCAGCGGGTTGGAAGATCAGCACGATTTGACCGGCGATTTCCGCTCGATTCGCCTGCAACGCATCCGCCGCGGCGAGCAACATCGACGTGTGCGCGTCGTGCCCGCAAGCGTGCATCACGGACACGGTCTTGCCCTCGTACGTGCCTGTCGCGGTGCTCTTGAAAGGCAGGTCGACTTCTTCCTTCACGGGCAACGCGTCCATGTCCGCGCGCAGAGCGACGACAGGACCGGGCTTGCCACCGACGATGACGGCCTTGACGCCGTGCTTGGCGATGCCGGTCGTCGGCGTGAGCCCCATCTCGCGCAAGCGCTCGGCGACGAAACGCGCGGTCTCGACTTCGCGGTTGGAGAGTTCCGGGTGTTGGTGCAGATGACGCCGCCACTCGACGAGCTTGGCTGCGTTCGCCGCGATGCGTGCATCGATCGCGTCGGTCAACGCGAGAGGAGCACTCGCGCCGGCGACGGTCATGGAAGCGTGCTTCGTCTCGGTGCGCGTGCTCGAACTCGAACACGAGGTGGCGAGCAGTGCAGTGCCGATGAGGACGGGTGTGGTGGCGAGCGAGGTGAGACGATGCATGCCTGGAATTCTCCTGACCGAACTCAGCGCATGCTACTCGAACCGAGAATTCACCCCTGCGACGCCAACGGGTTTGCGCGTATCCCGCGCAAAGTCGATCTCGGGTGCGCTGTCCCCAACGCGACGACGAAGTCCCTGGTGGAGCCGTCGTCCGCGACGGTGACGTCGCCGCCCGCTCCCGCGCCCGAAGCCGTCGCGTTCACGGCGACGCCGCCCGCACGCAGATCGAACGGTCAACCGAGCAGCGCCGGATCGTTCGCGACGACCGTGCGCACGTACGAGAAGCCCGTCACTGAGTTGTTCGGGTCGACGTTCGCTTGGATCTCGAGCACGAAGTTCGCGTACGTCGTCGGCACCGATGGATCTTGGTGACTCGTCGAGACGAGGAGGTGATTGCTGCCGAGCGCCCATGCGCCCTCGCTGCGGATCAGGCCCAGTGGATTCCCAGGCGGGGCCGGGTTCGGCCACTGGATCTCTTGCGTGTAGTCGAAGCGCCGTACGTCGTAGCGCGTGCCTAAGAGGACCACCGTGTTGGCGGAAGCGGTCGTTGCGAGTGCGCAATGCGCGGCAAGGCCTGAAAACAAGAGGGTTCAGCGTGACATGAGGATCGCAGGTGTCGAGAACGCTTCTCGAGGATCTTGGATGCGCGCGTTCGACGGCACGCATTCCGAACGAGGACCGATGCGAGCCCCCCGGGCAATAGACTCGCGGAAAGTTCGAGCGGAACTCCATGCGATCGAGCGTGTTCGAGCCGAGCCCCACGCATCCGGTGCGATGCACTACCCGCTTGCTCACCGAGCCCCTCCTCTTCGCTCTCGCGCTTCTGCAAGAGCCACACGCCGTCACCGAGAAACAGGCTCTGTTTCGCATCCCCGATGTGACCGGAAAGGCCGTGCGCGTTGCCGACTGCGATGCCGACGGGCTCGACGATCTGGTGGTGCAACGTGTCGACGCGCAGGGTGTCGCGCAACGCATCGACCTGGTCTCGACGCGCGACGGAACGCTCGTGAGCGTTCTGTGGCGACGCTATCACTCCGAGCCGTTTCCGACGAGTTGGGATGCAGGCGGAGATCGCGATGGCGATGGGACGCCAGATCTCGTCGTCGGATTGCCGTGGTCCGCGTCGAATGCAGGCCGCGTGATCGTCGTGTCGGGCTGCACGAGTGCGCGCCTCTTCGAACTCGAAGGCGACGTTTCCAACGCGCGCCTCGGCACGAACGTGGCGTTCGTGGGTGACGTGGATTGCGACGGTCGCTCGGACTTCGTCGTCGGCACACCCGAAGCTGCGCTAGAAGACGATGCCGCCGATAGGAACTTCATGGCGATCGTCTCGAGCACGACGCGACGGTGGCACGACCACGATCCGACGAATGATGACGTGCTCCCGTTCCTTCAGCGCAGACTGGACGAGCGCGCGTCCGGCGCCGGACGGGTGACGTTGCACTCGGGAATGGGCGGACGCGAAATGTGGCGCCGGACAGGCGCGGTGCGCGGCGGAGGATTCGGTGCAGAAG
>JAWXBU010000151.1:0-19056 GCA_034440255.1 Planctomycetota bacterium
GCGCTTTCGAAAGCGCATTGTCGCGCTTCTGCGCCAGCGCATGACCCTTCGCGAGATCGGCTGCGTGCGCCGCGATCTTGTACGCGATGACGCCGTCCTTCACGTCCTTCGCGTTCGGAAGCCCCAGGTGTTCTTTCGGCGTCACGTAACACAGCATCGCCGTTCCGTACCAACCGATCATCGCGGCACCGATTGCGCTCGTGATGTGGTCGTAGCCCGGCGCGATGTCCGTCGTCAACGGACCGAGCGTGTAGAACGGCGCCTCGTGACAGATCTGGAGTTGCTTCTCCATGTTCTCTTTGATGAGGTGCATCGGCACGTGACCGGGACCCTCGATCATCGTCTGAACGTCGTATTTCCAGGCTGTTTTCGTCAATTCGCCGAGCGTTTCGAGTTCGCCGAACTGTGCTGCGTCGTTCGCGTCCGCGATCGATCCTGGACGCAGACCGTCGCCGAGCGAGAAGCTCACGTCGTAGCGCTGCATCAGCTCGCAGATGCGCTCGAACTCGGTGTAGAGAAAGTTCTCCTTGTGATGCGAAAGACACCACTTGGCCATGATCGAACCGCCGCGCGAAACGATTCCGGTGACGCGTTTCGCAGTCAGCGGCACATAGCGCAACAAAACACCGGCGTGAATCGTGAAGTAGTCGACGCCTTGCTCGGCCTGCTCGACGAGCGTCTCCATGAACACGTCGATGTCGAGTTTCTCGGGCCGCCCCTTCACCTTTTCGAGGGCTTGGTAGATCGGCACCGTTCCGATCGGGACGGGCGAGTTGCGCACGATCCACTCGCGCGTCTCGTGGATCTTGTCCCCCGTCGAAAGGTCCATCACGGTGTCGGCGCCCCAGCGCGTGGCCCACTGCAACTTCTGCACTTCGTCCTCGATCGAGGAACTCACGGCACTGTTGCCGATGTTCGCGTTGATCTTCACGAGGAAGTTGCGGCCGATGATCATCGGCTCCGACTCCGGATGATTGCGATTCGCAGGGATGATCGCTCGGCCGCGCGCGATTTCGGAGCGCACGAACTCGGGTTCGCAACTTTCGCGCGCCGCGACGAACGCCATCTCTTCCGTCACGATTCCGCGGCGCGCGTAGTGCATCTGCGAGTGGTTCGCGTCGCCGCGCGCGAGGCGTTTCGCGACCCACGGTGCGCGTAATTTCGGCAGACCTTGGCGCGGATCGAAACCCTCGGGCCCCGATGTGTCGTACACGTCGAGCGCGCTCTCGCCGCCCGACAAATGGATGCGCCGCGCCGGCACTTTCAGCGCGAATTCACCGTGCCGCAGTTCGTTCCAGACTTTGTGCGAAGACGGGAACGACTCCACCAGCGGTCTCGCGGCCGCCATCTCACGCGGCGTGGTCGAATCGGATTTCGAAACGTTTCCCATGGAGCTTTCCTACGCCGGTACGACCCGGATCAGGTTCGAAGGGTGCCTCTCAGGCGCATCACGAACGACGACCTGAGTCGTCCGCGCACGCCGCCCCTAGCTTGAATCGGCGGACAGTGTAGCCCGCGATTCGACGACGTTCTTCCGCCCATCCTGAACTCGCGTGCAGTCAAGCGATACGATGCCCGGATCGAGCGATGCCCGCGCAACAACTGACCCGACCCTTCGGCCACTTCCGGCTGACGGCTTTCTTCGTGATCGTCGCGGCGATCGGCGTCGCTTTCGGTGCGTTCCGAGCGCACGCCCACAGTGGCGCGTTCACGGCGAGCGACGTCGCCTGGATCGCCGGAACGAGCGTCCTCTTGGCCGTCGCGATCGGTTTCGCGGGCGTCTTCTTCCATCGGCTGCGCATCAATCCCGTGCGGTGGAAAGAGACCGAAAACTACCTCGTGGCGATCCGCCGCGAATCGACCAAGTACCGAGCGCTCATGGAAGGTGCCGCCGACATGATCCTCGTCGTCGAGCCTGTTTCACGCCGCGTACGCGAAGCCAGTCGCCGTTCGCGCGAGGAATTCGCACTGGGCGAGGCCGGCACGACCGTGATCGATGCACTCGTTTCCGAGAATGATCGTGAGCGAATCCGAGCCGGATTGTCGCGCGCGGACGCTTCGCGCGGCGAGAGCGTTTCGATCGAAGACGTGCGACTGCGCACGAGCTCGGGCGCGGCCCGCATCGCCGACGCGCGCCTCGCCGCCGTCGACGTCGACGGAGAACGCCTCGTCCAGGTCGCCTTGCGTGACGTCACGGCGCAAAAGGAGTTGGAGCGCACGCTCGTCGTGCACGAGCGCTTGTCGTCGATCGGTCTGCTGACTGCCGGCGTCGCACACGAGATCAACAATCCGCTCGAGGGCATCGGTAACTACCTGAAGCTGCTCGAAAAACAGGACCTCGCGCCCGACGCGCGCGAGCGCTACCTGGTCTCGGTACGGCACGGTTTCGCGCGCATCGGCGAGATCGTGCGCGACTTGCTGCACTTTGCTCGACCCGAAGCGCAGGACGCGGCGAGCGAACCGCGCGACTTCGATCTCGCTACTGCGGTCGAGCGCGCCGTGAAGTTGGCTCGCTACTCTTCGAAGCTCCGCGGCGTCACGATCGAAACGGTGGGATTCGACGCGCCCCTTTTCGTGCGCGGTGATGCGGGCCGCATCGAGCAGGTCGTCGTCAATTTGCTCTTCAATGCCGGATCGGCGATGGATGGAAGCGGTCGCATCGTGCTCTCCGCTGGACGTAACGAAAGCGAGGAGCTCGTCGTCACCGTCGACGACGTCGGTCCCGGTATCGCACCGGCCGATCTGGCGCGCATCTTCGATCCGTTCTTCACCAAGACCGACGGGACCGGGCTCGGGCTGTTCGTGTCCTACGGCATCGTGTCTGCACACGGCGGACGCATCTGGGCCGAGAACCGTGCCGGCGGCGGGGCTCGTTTCACGCTGCTTTTTCCGAGTCTTCCCCGTCGCGCGATTGAAACCTGATGGACAAAAAACTGCGAGTGCTCGTCGTCGACGACGAATCGTTCGTGCGTGAATCGCTCGCCGAAGTGCTCTCCGCCGACGGCATGCAGGTCGCGACGGCGAAGTCCGTGCGCGAAGCCAAGACCTTGCTGGCGAAGCGCGCCTTCGACGCGATCGTCTCCGATGTGCGTATGCCCGGCGAGAGCGGCGTGAATCTCGTCGACGAGGCCGGCGCACGCATCCCGCCGACGCCGATCGTGCTCTTGACCGGCGTCGGAACGGTCAAGGAAGCCGTGGCCGCCATGAAGAAGGGCGCCTTCGATTTCGTTCAGAAGCCGATCGATCCGGACGCACTGATCGTGCTCGTGCGACGTGCGGCGGAGCACAAGGCGCTCCTCTCGGAAGTGATCGTGTTGCGCGACGCCGCCGACGCGAGCGGCTCTCCGAAAATCGTCGGTGAATCGGCCGCGCTCGAGCGTGTGCGCGCACTCGTCTCGCAAGTCGCACCGACGGACGCGATCGTGTTCGTGTACGGCGAATCGGGCAGCGGCAAGAATCTCGTCGCGCGAGCCGTGCACGCGGCCAGTTCACGATCACGCGGGCCGCTGAAACGTGTTTCGTGCGCGACGGCGAGCGAAGAGAGCTTCGATCACGAGCTCTTCGGTGTGCGCAAGTCGCGCGGAGGCGCACTCGACGCTGCCGAGGGCGGCACGCTCGTCCTCGATCACGTCGACAGAGCGAGCGCGAACACGCAGGCGAAGCTGTTGGCCTTGCTCGAGACCGGCGAATTCCGTCGCTCCGGCGAATCCGAAGCGCGCACGCTCGACGTGCGTTTCATCGCGCTGTCGTCGACGGATCTCGCAGCCCGTGCGAAGGCCGGGAGCTTCCGCGCGGACCTGTATTTCCGCCTCTCTTCGTTTCCGATCGCCCTGCCGCCGTTGCGCTCGCGCAAGGAAGACATCGCGCTCTTGGCGACGGATTGGCTCGCGCGACGATCCGGGGAGCACGGCGCGAGCGGCCTCACGCTGTCGCCCCACGCGCTCGACGTGCTCGCGTCGTACGACTGGCCCGGCAACGTGCGCGAACTCGAAAACGTGCTCGATCGCGCGTCGATCGTCGCCGGAAAGAGCACGCTCACGCCGGAACTGTTGCGCACGATCCTCGAGTCAGGCGGTCAAGCGTTGGCCGGCACGAACCTGTTCGAATTCAACATCCGTTCGAACCTGGACGCGCGCGAAAAAGAACTCGTCTTGGGAGCGCTCGAGCGCACGAAAGGCAAGAAGCGCGACGCGTCGGACTTGCTCGGAATCGACGCGCGCAACCTCGGCTACTACCTGCGCAAGCACAAGATCCAAGACAAGCCGAGTGGAGACGCGCTCGACGGTTGACGAGCGCCTGTGTGGATCACTTCGGATCCGCTGAGCGCGAACGCTCGGCCTCGACCAAGCGCCACATCATCCACGCGCCGACGCTGCGCAGCGGTCGCCACACTTCCATCCGCGCGAGCGCGACCTTCGGCGTCGGACGTTCCGCGAGTCCGTCGAGCAGACGCAGACCTTCCTGCACGCCCAGATCGCCGGACGGACCGATGTCGAGCCGCCCCAAGCGGAACATCAGGAACATCTGTGCGCTCCACTCGCCGATCCCGCGTACCTCGACGAGCCGCTCGACGATGTCCTCGTCGCTGATGCGCTCGAGCCGGCGCAAGTCGAGCCGGCCCTCCTCGATGCGCAGCGCCAGATCGCGCAGCGCGAGCATCTTGTTCTGCGAGAGTCCGGCACCACGCAAGTGCGCGTCCTCATACGCCAGCAATTCCGCGCACTTCGGAAAGCGTTTGCCTCCCGCGAGCGTGCACACGCGACCATGGATCGTCTCCGCCGCCTTCGTCGCCAGTTGCTGGAACACGATCGCGCGCGCCAATGCGTCCCAGTGGGTGCGTTGGGTGCGTTGGCCAGCGTCTGGAAACCCGGGGAATGCGGCGAGACGCTTCATCGCGGCGCCGAGCTTCGTGTCGCGGCGCGCGAGGCCGCGCAGTTCCAGAGGAGTGGGAGTCGCCATCGTGCGCCTCAGCCTGCGTTCGATCTGCGGTCGTGAGTCGTCAGGCGACCGGTCGCTTCGACCAGTACGCAGCTCGACCTTCGGTGCGACGCCTAGTCGACTGAATCAGTCGTCGTCGTCGCCGCCGACTTCGACAGCATCGTCGTCGTCCGCTTCGTCGTCATCCTCTTCTTCGTCGTCGTCTTCTTCGTCGTCTTCGTCCTCGTCGTCATCGTCGTCGAGGTCCAATTCGGAATCGAAGTCGCCGTCGTAGTCCTCGGAGGCCATGACGGTGAAGGGAATGGGGAGGGTCGTGACGGAAGAAAGCTCGTCCGTGTCCGTGTCGATCGTCGTCTGAATGCCGCTGGCTAGGAGCCGCATGGTGTTCCTCGGGGATGGTGAGGAGAGAGCCCGTGCTGGATGGAAATGGGGTACCCCTCGACTCGCCGACTCGTTCGGCTTGGAGCTCGGGGGCTCAGGCGTCGATCTTTTCGTGAGGTAGGCCCCGTTACGCAAGAAAAAACCGTTGGGAAAAGTGAGCGCTTCCCAGTCCTTTGACTCGACTTCGACGCACCGCTAGGTTCTCGCCGATTCGAAGTGCCTGATTCTCTCCACCGATCGAGCCCCGGCGCTCGCTGAACGGGAGATCAGGTCGAGCGCCGACCTGGCGCCGCAGAGGGACGTCGATGCCCGGACAGGGCCAAGGATTCAGCGATGAGCACCAGCAACAATGCCAGACAAGCCGCCGTTTCGGCGATCCTCGCGGACACCCCGCGCTCTCAAGCGGCCGGTTCGATGGATCAGAAGCTGCCGAATTTGTTCGGCTCGCTGGTCTTCAACGACGCGGTGCAGCGCCAGCGGCTGCCGAAGGCCGTCTACGCGGCGTTGCGGCGCACGATCGACGCGGGGGACGAGCTCGACCCGAAGATCGCCGACTCCGTCGCCAACGCGATGAAGGATTGGGCGATCGAGCACGACGCCACGCACTTCACGCACTGGTTCCAGCCGATGACGGGCTTGACCGCGCAGAAGCACGACTCGTTCATCAATCAGACGCTGGACGGGCGCGCGCTGCTCGAATTCTCGGGCAAGGAGTTGATCAAGGGCGAACCGGACGCGAGTTCGTTCCCCTCCGGCGGCATCCGCGCGACGTTCGAAGCGCGCGGCTACACCGCGTGGGATCCGACGTCGCCGGCGTTCTTGCGCGTGACGTCGCACGGCGCGACGCTCGTCATCCCGACCGCGTTCGCGAGTTGGACGGGCGAAGCGCTCGACAAGAAGACGCCGCTGTTGCGCTCGTGCGAAGCGATCAACAAGCAAGCGGTGCGACTGCTGCATCTGCTCGGCGAGAAGGGCGTCACGAAGGTGTATCCGACCACGGGCCCTGAGCAGGAATACTTCCTGATCGACCGTCGTTTCCACGCGCTGCGTCCCGACCTGGTCGCGTGCGGTCGCACGTTGTTCGGCGCGCGTCCGCCGAAAGGTCAAGAGCTCGAGGACCACTACTTCGGCACGATTCCGCCGCGCGTGCTCGCGTTCATGATGGAGCTCGAAGTCGAGATGTGGAAGCTCGGCATCCCCATCAAAACGCGCCACAACGAGGTCGCGCCGAGCCAGTTCGAGTTGGCGCCGATCTTCGAGCAAGTGACGGTCGCGACCGACCACAACATGCTCACGATGGAGCTCTTGAAGGATGTGGCTGCGCGCCACGGACTCGCGTGTTTGCTCGCCGAGAAACCGTTCGCGGGCGTGAACGGTTCGGGCAAGCACAACAACTGGTCGCTCGCGGACAACTTGGGCAACAACATGCTCGAGCCCGGCAACACGCCGCACGACAACCTCAAGTTCATGGTGTTCCTCTCGGCGATCATCCGCGCCGTCGATCTGCACCAAGACTTGATCCGCGCGTCGGTCGCGACGGCGGGCAACGACCATCGGCTGGGCGCGAACGAAGCACCGCCCGCGATCGTTTCGATCTTCGTCGGCAGTCAGTTGGAGGACGTGCTCAACGCGCTGATCGAAAATCGTGCGCCGCAAGCAGCCGGCGGGCGTGAATTGCGCCTCGGCGTGACGACTCTGCCGCCGCTGCCGCGCGATTCGAGCGACCGCAATCGCACCTCGCCGTTCGCGTTCACGGGCAACAAGTTCGAGTTCCGCGCGGTCGGCGCCAGCCAATCGATCGCGTACCCGAACATCGTGCTCAACACGATCGTCGCGGAGACGCTCGACTATTACGCGACCGAGATCGAGAAGCGCGGTGGATCGGGGGATCGACGCGAAGTGATCGAAGCGCTCGTGCGCGAGACGCTCTCGAAGCACAAGCGCATCCTGTTCTCGGGCGACAACTACTCGGGCGAGTGGGTGCAGGAAGCGGAGCGCCGCGGCTTGTTGAACTTGCGCGACACTCCCGCAGCCTTGTCGACGTTCGCCTCGCCGGCGAATCAAGCGCTGTTCGACAAATACAAAGTGTTCAGCCCGCGCGAGTGCGAATCGCGCGCGACGGTGTTGAACCAGATGTACGCGCACCGCGTCTCGGTCGAGGCGTTGTCGATGAAAGACATCGCGTCGACGTTGATCCTGCCGGCCGCGATGGCGTGCCAGAAGCGCGTGGCCGAGTCGATCCAGGCCGTGAGGGTGGTGAACGCTCAAGCCGATCTGAAATCGCAGGGTGAACTGCTTTCGCAGATCACGGACGCGATCAACAAGCTGCGCGCGGCGACGAACGAGATCCAGAAGGCTCGTCACACCGCCGAAGAGACGAAAGGCAGCGACAACGCGATCGCGCGCGCGTTCAAGGAGCAGCTCATCCCGGTGATGAACCGCGTGCGCGAACAAGCCGACCTGTTGGAGCAGATCGTCGACGACGATCTGTGGCCGTTGCCGAAGTACCGCGAGATCCTCTTCCTCCATTGATCGCGAGGTTCGAATCGAAGGGCTGCGCACGCGGCACGATCGCGCTCGTCGCTCTTGCGCTCTTGTCTCTCTCGTCGTGTGGCAACGCAGTGGAGTACTACTCGGACGGTGTGCGCCGCGCGGAAGGACCGCTGGTTTTTCGCAGCGAAAAGCGCATCCCGGCGTCGAGCGAACGCGAAGACGGGACGTGGACTTGGTGGTATCCGAACGGCGAACGGCGCGAGAGCGGCACCCATGCCGAGGGTCATCGCACCGGCGAGTGGACGCAGTGGTACCCGAATGGACAACGGCGCTCGCGCGGCGAACGCGTGTGGTCCGAAGCTCTCCACGCGTCCCCTCGCGAAGGAATGTGGACCTACTGGCACGAGAACGGCGAGATCCTTTCGCGCGGCGTCTTCGTGAATGGCGCGCGCGAAGGGCATTGGGATTTTTCGCGCGAAGACGGCTCACTGGATCCCGAGTACAGCGGTGAATATCACCTCGACCAACGCCTCGACTGATCCCGCATCGCCGCGCGTGCCGATCGGCGTGCTGTACGTGAACTTGGGCACGCCCGCGTCGCCAGCGGTCGCGGACGTGCGCCGTTTTCTGCGCCAATTCCTGTCGGATCGCATGGTCGTCGACGTCTCGCGCGTCGTGTGGTGGCCGCTCTTGAACTTCGTGATCCTGCCGTTGCGCGGGCCGAAATCGGCACACGCATACTCGTCGATCTGGACGAGCGAGGGTTCGCCGTTGATGGTCATCAGCAAACGGCAAGCAGCTCTGTTGCAGCGCGACTTGGGCGCGAACTACACGGTCGAGCTCGCGATGCGCTACGGCGAACCGTCGATCGAGCGCGGGTTGAACGCGTTGAGGTCGCGCGGCGTCGAGCGCGTGATCGTGCTCACCGCGTTCCCGCAGTTCAGCAAGACGACGGTCGGCACGGTCAAGGTCGAGGTCCAGCGCGCGCTCACTGCAGCGCGTTCACCATTGAAACCGACGTTCGTCGACTCGTGGCACGAGGCGCCCGCTTACATCGACGCACTCGCCGAGCGCTGTCGCGAAGCCGAGGGTGCCGAACCGATCGCGCATTGGGTGTGGAGCTTTCATGGTCTCCCCAAGCGCTACGTGCGCATGGGCGACATCTACCGCGAGCATTGCGAACGCACAGCAGAACTCCTGGCCGCGCGCCTCGGCCTGGCCCCCGAACGCTGGTCGATCGCGTTCCAGTCGCGCTTCGGTCGCGAGCCGTGGCTGCAACCCTACGTCGACGTGCTGGTGCCCGAACTCGCCAAGACGTATCCGCGTGTCGGTGTCGCGATGCCGGGTTTCACGGCTGATTGCCTCGAAACGCTCGAAGAAATCGCCATTCGCCTGCGCGAGACGTTCGAGGCCGGCGGCGGTCGCGAGCTGGTCGTCGCGGCATGTGTGAACGACTCCGAGACGCTGGTGCGAGCGCTCGGGAACACCGTGCGCGATGCTGCGCGGGTGATCCGTGCGCCTGATCCGCTAGCTCGAGTCGGCCAGCGCCCAACTTGATTCGGCAGACATCGTGCGCATCTCAGCCGATTGCGCGGTGCGGACGTCAGGCGGTGAGCGGTCGGACGCGAAGGTGGTAGCGGTGGAGGGATTTGAACCCCCGACGCGCGGCTTATGAAGCCGCTGCTCTAACCAACTGAGCTACACCGCCGTCGAACGAGCGCGACACCTTAGGAGATTGCGGCTCCGAATGGGAGCCCTCGGTCGCGCATGGCCGGGACTCTAGCGACCGGCCCGGAGAACGGCAACGAGTTCTGGACCGTGCGTTCCACTCCTGGAGCCAAAAGTCCACTGGATTCTCGGCGCTTCTTGGCGCGAACGGCGTTATCTGTAGCTGGGGAGACGGACCCAAGCCCGCAAGGGAGTGGATGCCTCTCGCCCACACCTCGGCGACCTTCGAGAGAGGGAGGTCGACGATGACGGGGAAAACCGACACGAGAGAGTCGACGCGCGCTTGTCTGTCCGGACAAGCGCGCTGTTTTCGTTTTTGGAGGAAGCGCGCGGACAGTTTGCGCGCGGCGCGACTCAGGCGCGTCGGCGGGCTCCCAAGTGCGGGGTCGGCCAGCGCCGGAGGCCATATCACCTCTAGGAAGCGTTGGCAACGAGATGAAGCCGACATCGGACTCCTGAATTTGCCTCCCCTCCCCCGTCCGAGATCATCCATGCTTCGACTCCGTCCCGCGGTGTCGGCGACGCTCATCGCGTCCTGCCTCGCCGTGGCCAACTCGTTCGCCTCCGACCCGACGTCCGACGCGAGCCACCGAGCGCAGCAAGAACTCGAGCCGTCATCACACGCGGATTCGAGATCACCCACAGCTTCCTGGAGCGCTTGCTGAACTTCGGTCCGGGTGCCGTGCAGGATCCGATCCGGGTGTCGGTCAAGGTGGCTTCGCCGGCGGCCTGAGGTCAGCGGTGACGCCGCTCGACGCCGCGCAGGTTGGCGGGAGGTCGAATGCTTCAGCGGCGCGCGCCGAGAGAGGCGGCTCTCTGAGTCCGCTCCCGAACGACGTCTGAGCGGAGACTCCGAAGCTTCACTTCGCGACGACGCTGCCACGAATCGAGTGGTACGCCATCGTGCGCATCACGATCGTCCCCGTGGCCTCGTCGTACAACTGACACGTCTCGATCGGACGCGAATACAAGTGCAAGGACACTCCGCGCCGACCGTGTTTCGGCCGCACGAGGTGCAACGCGATGTCGTCGTTGATGAACCCGACTTTGCCGGGAACGTAGGTCTTCGTGCCGCGCTGCACGAGCTCGCACCGCGCATCCGTCTTCGGGCAGTCGAACTGCACTTCTTCGATCTCGCCTTCGAGGACGGCCATCCAACAATTCTGTCCGGCGTGGTTGTGAATCGGGCTCGACTGTCCGGCGTCCCAACACAGCAGCAAGAGCTCGAACCACTCGTTGCGCTCGATCAAGTTGCGCGTGTAGACGCTCGGCGCGAACAGCGCGAAGTCCTTCCAACACTGTTTCGATCGCGCGTACTCCTGAAGAATCTGCGCGATTTTCGAGCCCTTTGGGTCGCGCTCGAACTCGGCGGTGAGCGGACGCGAGAGATCCAGGATCGAGCTGGTCTTCACGAGCTGTACTCCATGCGGGACGAGGGATGCGAGATCGAGACGGCCTCGAGTGCCGCGAGCAAGGCCGTCACGGATTCGCGCGTCGTCGTTGCGCCGAGGCTGAAGCGCACGCTCTCGCGAGCTGCTGCGGGAGCGAGTCCCATCGCGATCAAGACGTGACTCGGCGTCGCGTCGATCGATGCGGCGCCCACCGACACCGAAATGCCGAGCGCTGACAATTCGCGCTGCAAGTCTGCGCCCAATCGGCCTGGAAAGCGCACGTTGAGCGTATTCGGCAGCGTCGCGCCCGAACCGTTGCGCGACGCACCCGCGCAGCGTTCACGAATTCCGCGCCACAATTCCTCGCGCAGTATTTCGAGACGTACTGCACCTGTCGCGCGCTCGCGCTGGATGATCTCTGCAGCGCGCGCCAACGCCACGACAGTGAATGGATTCTCGGTGCCGCCGCGCAGACCGTCTTGTTGTCCGCAACCCCACATGAACGGTCGCAGAGCCGTCCCGCGGCGCACGAACAAGACGCCGAGTCCCTTCGGCGCGTAGACCTTGTGACTCGCGAGCGACAGCAGATCGCACGGAGAGCTCGCGACGTCGACGGCCACCTTCCCGTACGCGCACACGGCGTCGCTGTGGAACCGCACGTTACGCGCGCGGCACAGCTCGCCGATTTCGCGCACGGGCTGCAGCACGCCCGTCTCGTTGTTCGCCCACATCACCGACACGAGAGCCGTGTCCGCGCGCAGCGCTCGCTCGACGTCGGCGACGCGCACGGCTCCGGACGAGTCGGGCGCGACGCGTGTCACGACGTGGCCCTGTCGCTCGAGCTCGTCGGCCGTGGACAACACGGATTTGTGTTCGATCGCGCTGACGAGGACGTGGACACGCGCCTCGCGCGGCATGCTGCCGAAGAGCGCCCAGTTGTTCGACTCCGTGCCACCCGAGGTGAACCGGATCTCTTCCGCGTGCGCCCCGATCGACTCCGCGATGCGCACGCGCGCTGCGTCGATGGCCGCCCGCGCGCGCTGCCCAGCGACGTGGTTCGCAGAGGGATTCGCGAACTCGCCCGACAGATAGGGCGCAGCCGCCGCGAGCACGGAAGCGTCGACCGGTGTCGAACCGTTGAAGTCGAAATAGAGATCGGGGCTCGTCACATTAACGCGCGGATCCTGCATCCGATCATTCTGTCATCCGTCGCCGGAGCGCGCATGCAGAGGCTCAGTCGAGGTTCAAAACCCCGCCACGCGCGCTCGCGAACAGCACGCACGCGGGATTTTTCGGCCCGATCTGCTCGTCGCGCCGGCCCAGCGCGATCGGGGTGTGCTCGCTACCTTGCTCGTAGCGCAAGTAGGTTCCAGCCACGTGCTCACCGCGCTCGTCGCGGTACCCGCCGCGCAGGATGAGCACCTCCTCGACGTCCAAATGCCGGTGGCGCGGATACCCACATCCCGGCGCCATGCGGATCAGCACCGTCGAATCGCGCTGCCCATTGGCGCTATCGCGATTTTCCGCCGAATGCAGAGGAAACCACTCGATGCCGGAGTGCCTCGTCGGGCGCCACGGCAGCGCGCTTTCGTCGATCGTGAGCTGGAATCCCTGGAACTGCATCGCGCGAAGCGTTCAATCTACCGCACGTGCTCGTCCGAGCGCGAGCCGACGTGACGAGCGATCTCGACCGCAAACGACTGACGCCGTGGATCGAACTGATCTGCGCAGCCGGCGACGTGCACGCGCGCGATCGCTTGCTCGTCGAGTGCGCGATCACGCTCGAGTGCGCGCAAGCCGCCGCGTTGTGGAAGCGCATCGGAAACGAATGGCGCGAAGTCCTCGCGCGCGGTCCGGCCGACCTGCTCCCGAAGCGCTCGGCATTCGAAGCGTTGCGCACGGCTCGTTTGCCCGCGAACGCCGTATCGAGCACGCGCGTTTTCGCGAGTGAGGCCGTAGCACTCGCGCTCGGCGGGGTGTCGTGTGACGACGAACGTCTCGATCCGATCGAAGCTCTGCTGCAGGTGTTCGCGCTCGTCGACACCTGGAGCGAAGCCGATGCAATGCCTGGAGCCTTGCCCTCGCGAACACATCCGCTACCTGCTGTCGACGACGAGGCCGACAAGCGTTTGAGGCACGATTTCGCGAACATTTTGACGAGTTTGCGAGCGACCGAGGACATGCTCTCGATGCTCGGCGAGGGCTTGTCTCTCGAGGAGACGAACTACTTCAAAGGCATCGTCGATCACGAAGTCTCGCGCGCGGGTGAGTTGCTCGCGACCGCCTTCGTCACGCGACCGAATCACGCGAGCGAGAGTTCGGATCCGGTGCGCGTGCTGGAACAAGTGCTGGCCGCAGAACGCGCATCCAATCTGGCAGCCGGCATCCAGATCACGACCTTCATCGAACCGGCCGCGCGAGCGGTGCGGATTCCACTCCTGAAGAGTGCTCTCGCGAGGGTGATCCAGAATCTGGTCGTGAACGCACGCGAGGCGCTGACGACGGTTGGAGCGGGCGAACTGTGGATCACGATCGCCCTCGCGCCCGGCGCTCATGAGGTCTATCTCATCGTCGAAGACAGCGGCCCAGGTCTGCTATCGGAACCGTTGGACCGAGTTTTCGAGCCCGGCTACAGCACCAAGGACACCGCCTCGGGTGGACGGGGACTCTCCATCGTGAAAGAGATCG
The DNA here is from genome assembly GCA_034440255.1 of Planctomycetota bacterium. GTDB lineage: Bacteria > Planctomycetota > UBA1135 > UBA1135 > JAEUIA01. The sequence continues at coordinate 13,620 of JAWXBU010000151.1, forward strand.
TCGAATCCGCAGGCGGGAGGATTCGTGTGCGCAACCGCAAGCTAGGCGGCGCGGCCTTCGAAATGACGTTTCCGCAATCCAACGGACGGGGGTTTTGAACTCGATGGCGCGAAATCGGAAGGAACTACCTTGTCCACCAAGCGCACCCCGCCTAGAGTTGGGGCGTGCGACCGCGCAAGCGGTGGCATAGTGAGTCTCATCGAGAGGCGCCGCACTTTGCGAGCGGTGTGGTGCCCGGGAAGCTTGATGAAACTCCTTTCTCCCTCGGGCCGGTGGCCTTAAAAACCACCGGCCCCCTTCGTATCCATGGGCGAGTGAACATGCGCTCTGCGGTAGAAGAGCGCGCGGGGTCAGCTGTACCTCGGATGTGCGCCGGTCAACTGCGGACTGCTCTGGCGCGGCGCGATCCACGCGACCACACAGCGCGTCAGCATGCGCAGAATGTGCCTCCGCCCGCGTGTCCGGATTCGTGACCGTCCTCGACGCAAGCAGGCGCTCGCTTCACGCATGCAGGCTCGCGCTCGACGCATGCAGGCTCGCGCTCGACCCCCACAGGCGAATCACGCGATGACCAGCGCACATCCGGCGTGCCGCGCGACATCGACGCGCGTGATGAAAGGGCTCAGGGAAAGGTCAGCACCCAAGTGTGCAACGCGGCGTTCGTCTCGACGACTTCGAACGTGCGCGCCGTCGCATTCCACGTGCCGCTCGCCGGCACGCCGTCGCGCGTCACGGACAGCGGCGCATTCGGCACGTACAAGAACTGGAAGCGGTCACCGCTCGCATCGGCCGTCGAGAGTTCGAGCGTGACCGCTCCGCTCAAGACGAGTCCGAAACCTGCGGGCGTGATCTTCAGGCGCTTCAGATTCTTCGTCGCGGAGACCGTGACCTTTTTCAACCCGGCATCGACCGACCACGTGAACGGCGTGAACGCGCCGCCCGCGTCTTGCTCGACGAAGAAGTAGAACCAGTTGCCGTCCTCGTCGGCGATCGTGCGCGAAGCCGTCGGCAAGCTCAGCGTCCGCGTCGAGAACCAATTGCAAACGTAGTTCGCGTCGAGCGTGCTCCACGCGTGGACCGTCCCCGGTGCGAGTTGGTACTGGTTGCCAGCGTTGAAGGTCTGGATGTGCGCGTCGAATTGGTCCGTTTGCGTGACGAGGAAGGCCGTCGGATCGCTCGCTGCGCGCCAGACGAGCGTCGGCATGTGAGCCAAATTGCGCGCGAAATCCGTCTCTGTGCCGATCAGCCCCGTGAACGGATCGAGATCGATCGACGAGCAGCGCTGGTACTCGAACGGTTGGGTCGTCGGATTGCCGCCATACATACTCTCGAGCACGTCGGGCACCTCGAGGTTGTCGCCGAAGTTCGGCGTATTGTCGTCGAGGTCGCCGTCGTCGAATTCGCTCCACCACGTGTGACCGAGCGCAACGCCGCCCGTGTGATCGCACACGGCCGCGAACATCACGCCCTTCGGGTCGACGTGGCGCGCCGCGTAATTCGCCGCCGAGCCGCCGCCCATCGAGAATCCGACGGCGTACACGCGCAGCGGGTCGATCGGGCACAGTTGGCGCACGAGGTTCAGAGCGACCCGCGTGTTGATCTGACTCTCGAAGTTGCCGAAGTGGCTCTGACGCGCACCGAGCGGGCACACCAGATACCAGCCGCGTGCGATCGCCTCGGGGATGAAGCCCGTGTTGAGCAAGTCGCCGTGCGAGGAACCGTACTTGTGGAAGGCGACGACGAGCGGACGCGGCCCAGTCGGCGCGGGAATCGGCGTCTGCAACAGAAAGCGCTCTTCCCAACCGGAGCCGGTGTTGAACACGGCGAACTCGAGCAGACCCGGATAACCGGGAATCGCGCGGTAGCGGTAACGCGGCGTCGGCGAAGCGATGATCGCGGCGACTTGCGCCGGCGTCAGCGTCGAGAAATCGAGGTGATCCTGATCGTCGGTGAGCGATTCGCCGGTGCCGCCAGGGCCGCGCAGGAGGTCGTTCGTGTCGGCGATGTCGACTGCGAATTCAGGCGCGGTCGGAAGGACCGTGTCGAGCGCGGAGTCGGCCGGTGCGACGCTCTCGGTCCCGCCGCCGGAACAAGCGGCGAGCGTGAGCGAGAGTGCGAAAACGAAGCGTTGGAGCATGAGCGTTGTGATTGCAGGGTACTCGAAGATACTCGATGACGTCCGATTCGAGGCTGAGCCCGAATCCAACTTCCTAAACGGGGCGAGCGACTCGACCGGGCGTGGTCCTTCGGGTTTTTCCGCCTCATTCGCGCGACAACAGTTCGCGAGCGACTCCGAACCGCAAACCTCTTCCGGTCACGCGAAAACTCTTCGCTTCCAAGCGCTCGAGTACACAGGCGAGGATGGAAAGTCCTGCGGGCAGGATGAGCGCCCGCTCATGCTCGATCGGGAAAGCGTACCTCGCTGCCAGCGGCAAGCTCGTGAGCGTCTGCGCCCACTTGCGCGCCGCCCCGGCGTCGACACGCGTGCCTTCGGCGCGTTCGTGATCGAACCGAGCGAGTCCGAGGTACAAGCACGCCAGGTTGACCCCGGTACCGCCGAGCACGACGACGTCGCGCGCGCGCGCGACTCCAGCCGGCAATTCGTCTGCTGCGCGCGCAGCGGTTTCGAAGTACCTGTCGTGCGGCGTGGCTTCGTTCAACACGACCGCACCGATGGCGAGTGATCTCCGCAGCGCGAGCGCCCCGCACGACACCTCCGTGCTGCCGCCGCCGACGTCGATCACGACCGATTCGCGCGTGACGCCTTCCGCTGCAACCGCGATCTCTCCCAGGTGCGCTTCCTCCTCGCCCGACACGATTTCGATCGTGAGTCCGGTTCGTTCACGCGCGAGATGAACGAAGGACTGCGCGTCGCGTGCGCGCCGCAACACCGCAGTCGACACGACGCGCGTGCGCTCGGGCGCGACGTTCAGAATCCTCAAGCGCTCTGCGAAGAACGCGAGCGCTTCGAGCGTGCGTTCGACGGCGAGCTGCTGCAAAACTTCGTTCGCAGCGAGTCCTTCTCCGAGGCGCGGAGTCAGACAGTGATCTTCGACGATTACGAACTCCCCCGTCGCGCGCGCTCGAGCGATCAGCAAGAGCACCGTGTTCGTGCCCAGATCGATCGCACCGACGAGGGCTCGGCTCACGTCGACTCCTCGGCGACTGGGTCCTCGGCGCGCGGGAGATCGGCGAACGATCCGTAGCACACACCCTCGAGGTTGTAGACCTGCACGCGATCCCCGTCACAATCGACGACGGCGATGCGCGATCGACGATCCGCTGTGCTCTCGTCGAGCGCGATGTCGCTCGGCTCGAACACTTCCGAGGTGCGCTCACCGGCCAGGGCGATGCTGTGAATCAAGCGTCCGGTGGCCTCGATCAGGTGCACGCCCGATCCCTCGACGCCGGCCGTCGCGACGACGAAGCGTCCGTCGGACAAACGTCGCGCTGCGGTCAGGGTCGCGTCGACTCGTGCTCCGCGCGGCCGAGGCGCCTTCAGAGCGAAATGGAATTCGCCGTCGCGAAACACTTGGATGAGGCCCGTGCCGGCGTCGCACACGGTTTGGAAGCGCCCGTCGATCGCCACTCTCACGACTTCTCGGAACGCTTCGTTCGCGTCGCCGCGTGAGCGCAGCGTCCGCACGTGGTTGCCTGCGCGATCGAAAGCCTGCACCGCATGTCGTCGGATTCCGCGCGAGCCGACGAGCACGCGCAGATCGTTCTCGATGCCGTCGACGGCGCAAGCGACGGGCTCGCCGATGTTTCCGGCACGATCCTCGGCACCCGCAGCCGTGAGCGAGTCGAGTTCGACGCCGAAGACGCTGAAAGTGCGCAACGCGAGCGATGCAGAATCGGCGACGCGCAACTTCATGTCGCGATCGACTGCGATGCCGTCAGCGCGCGCTCGCCCGCCCGCGAGACCGGCGAACGAAAAGCCCGCGCCGATGCGTCCTCCGTCGAGATCGTACGTGCGAATTTCGACGGAGCGCGCGTGGCGAGCGAGCGTCAATATGCCGCCGCTGAGTGCGAGCGAACCGTTCATCTCTCCTCCGCGCGCACGAGAGTGACGAACACGATTTCCGGTGGCGCGAACAGGCGCAAGGGCAGTCCGACGACGCCCAAGCCGCGCGACACGATCAGCGTGGTCGTGCCGATTTCGACGCGGATTCCAGGGTGCTTGGGGCCGAGCGTGCGCAAGTACGGCACATCCATCTGCATTCCGTGCGTATGACCGGAGAGGATCACGGCGCACCCTGGGCGCGCGAGGATCCGCGCACTCGAGGGATTGTGGCACAGGAGAATTTCGACTTCGTCCGCCGTGACGGTGGCCCGCGCTTTCGCCAGGTCGACCGCTTTGGCTTCCTCCAAGTCCTCGAGTCCGACGAGCGCGAGAGTCGCGTTGCCGACACACAGTTTCACGCACTCGTCGCGCAGGAAACGGATGCCGCGTACGCCGAAAGCGTCGGCGATCCTGTCCTCGTGACGCCCACGGTAGTCGTGGTTGCCGAAGATGGCGAAGACACCGTGACTGGCCCGGATGCGCGCGCAATCGTCCACGAGCGGCAGAGCTTCGCTCCAGTCGTGCGTGATGAAATCCCCGGTGATCACTGCGAGATCCGGCCGTCGAACATTCACGGCTGCGACGACGTGCTCGAGATCACCGCTCCCGAGAAACGATCCGCCGTGCAGGTCCGACAGATGCGCGATCGTGAAACCTGCGAGGGCCGCCGGAAGTCCGCGCACGGTGACGCGTTCCTCGCGCACGACGAAGCGGCCTGGCGAGAGTGCGAAGCGCTTGTACAACTGGCGTCCAGCGCAGAAAGCTGCCGCGCGTTCGAAGGCGCGAAACGTGCTGAGTCGCAACTGCGAATGTCGCCGCGGACTGACGCGCGGTGTGACGGGAGCGGACGAAACCATCGTGATCGCGCAGTGTAGCTTCCGCTGCACCCTCCACCCTTCGCGGGCACGCACATGGACGTGCTGCGTTCGTCACAGGCTCAGCCGGCTTTCGAACTGTCCGTGGTTCGAGACTGCCTGGCGGTCAGTGCACCCGCCAGACGCACAGTCTTCAGCGCATGAGACGGCATCGTGTTGTCGAATGGAGGCAAGCCTCTTGGCTCGAGCTAGCTTGGCGGTCTCGCCCACTGCACCGGAACGGACGTTTCGATGTCCGCACGAAGCCACTTGGCCGTCACGCGCAACTGCAGCGGAACCGATCACTTCCATCCCGAGCAACTCAGCACACTTGGCCGCCACGCCCAGCTGCACCGGAACTGTCGTTTCCATCCCGACCTGGAGCCGCACTTGGCCGCCGGGCCAGCACACTTGGCCGCCACACGCAACTGCACCGAAACTGTCGTTTCCATCCCGAGCAACTCAGCACACTTGGCCGCCACGCCCCTTTTCTTCTCTTGACAGAATTCCTGGCAGGTGA
>JAWXBU010000152.1:0-18079 GCA_034440255.1 Planctomycetota bacterium
CGACGCGACGCGTCGGAGAGGAACGTGTTGCTGTTCGGACCGGGCCACGCGACGTACTCGTCCGCATACTTTTGCGACAGTTTGCTCGCGGCAGCGATCAACGGCTCGATCTGCGCGCGCGCTTGTTCACCGACCTCGAACGCGAGAACGCGCACTTCGCGATTCCGAAAACGCAGGTCGGCGTATGCGCTCTTCGGCGCGATCTCGTTCTGCATTACCCCGCTCGAGCCGCTCGCGACTTCGATGCGCACCCACTGCGCATCGTTTCCGCGCTTCACGTCGAACCACGAATGGTGCGCGAAATGCGTGATCGCCGGCTCCCCGTCGGGACAGCGGCAGCTCTTCACTGCGATGATCCACGGCTCGTCGCGCGGCAGATCCGACGGTCGCATCACGCGACAGCCGACGATCAGGACGGGTAAGCATGGGGCGAAGACTCTCGTGGCGAACCGAATCACCACGAAATGCCGCAAGAAATGGCCACTTGTCGCTGTCATGCGCATCGCCACTCCAGCCTCGTCGCCATCACTTGTCGCTGTCGCTCTCGACGTGCACGTTGCGCAGCTCGACCGGTTTCGCCTTTCTGCGCAGACGGATGTTGAGCATCTCGACACCCAGCGAGAACGCCATCGCGAAGTACACGTAGCCCTTCTCGATGTGCTTGCCGAATCCTTCGGCGACGAGCATCACGCCGATCAGGATCAAGAACGACAGCGCGAGCATCTTGATCGTCGGATGGCGCTCGACGAACTCGCCGACCTTGCCGGCGAAGACCAGCATGACGATCACGGAGATGACGACCGCGGTGATCATGATCTCGACGTGTTTCGCCATGCCGACCGCGGTGATGACCGAGTCGAGCGAAAACACGATGTCGAGCAACATGATCTGCACGACGATCGACGTGAAACTCGGATGGGCCTTTCCGCCGCCTTCACCGTGCGTGGCCCCCTCGAGCTTGTCGTGGATTTCCCACGTCGCTTTGGCGATCAAGAACAAACCGCCGAGGAGCAGGATCAAGTCGCGTCCCGAGATGGACTTCTCGATGACGGGAAGCGTGAAGAGCGGATCCGTCAGGCGCATCACCCACGTCAGCGCGAGCAAGAGTCCGATGCGCATGAGCATCGCTCCCATCAACCCGATGCGACGCGCGCGCGCTCGATCCGCTTGCGGGAGTTTCGAAGTCAGGATCGACAGGAAGATGATGTTGTCGATCCCGAGCACGATCTCGAGCGAGGTCAACGTCAAGAGCGCGATCAGATTCTCGGTGGTGAGCAGTTCGAGCACGTGGACCTCGGAGTTGAGCCAGCGGACGGATCTTCGGGGGCGCTAGGTACTCGGAGCGGTGTGTCCGGCGCAAGATAGAGTGCTCCAACTCGATCGGGGTGTGCCGACTTGCCAGGACTGGAGCGACGCATGTCCATGCATTGTTTGTGCATTTTTATTGCATTTAACGCCGATGAACAGCATGATCATTCCTTCGTCAAGGCAATTCATGCAACGAGCCCATTCCACCCCCTTCAACTTCGGCAGCCCTCATCCGTCCCGTTCCGAGCGCCTCCACATGGTGCTCGAACTCGTATCGCAAGGCCACATCAAGAGCCAGTACGACATCCAGCACGAGCTCGCGGCGCGCGGTGTCGTCGTCAATCAGGCGACGCTTTCGCGCGACGTGCATGCACTCGGTTTGCTCAAGGGCAAGGACGGATACGAAGTTCCGACGCAGACGAGCGGGCCTGTCGCCGATGCGTCGCTCGCGCTCTACTCTGCCGTGCACGCGTGGTTCGCCTCCGCCGAAGCAGCCGGCTCGCTCGTGGTCGTCAAGACGCCGCCGGGTGGCGCGAATCCGCTCGCCATCGCGATCGATCGCGCCGGTTGGGCCGAAGTCGCGGGCACGATCGCGGGCGACGACACGCTCTTCGTCGCGACGCGCTCGGTAGCCGACGCGCGTCGCGTGACGAAGTCGCTCAGCGAGATGAAGGTCAGGAAGCAGCCGCGATGAAACGTGTCGCTGTCCTGGGCGCTTCCGGCTACACGGGCCGGGAACTCGCGCGGCTCTTGCGCAACCATTCCGGTGTCGATGTCGTTGGACTCTTCGGCGGCCGCGACGGTGTCGCACCCGAGGCGCCCGAGTTACCGGTCGACGACGTGCTCGAGATGCTCGACTGGTCGCGCGTTGCGCAATGCGACGGCGTCTTCTTGTGCACGCCGCACGCAGCGTCGGCGGAACTTGCGGGGCGGGTGGTCGGTCTGGGCGTGAAAGTGGTCGATTTGTCGGCTGATTTCCGCCTGAAGGACGCGGAGCAGTACAAGCTCGTCTATCAACAAGAGCATCCGGCGCCGCAGCTTCTGTCCGAGAGCGTCTACGGCTTGACCGAGTTCGCGCGAGCGGAAGTTTCGCGTGCGCGCCTCGTCGCGAATCCGGGTTGCTACCCGACGTCGATCTTGCTCGCGCTGCGACCGCTGCTCGAAGCCGGGCTCGTCGACACGCACGCACAGATCGTCTGCGACTCGAAGAGCGGTGTATCCGGCGCCGGCAAGAACCCGTCGACCCGCACGCACTTCGGCGCGAGCCACGAGAACTTCCTCGCGTACGGGATCGGCACGCATCGACACGCTCCCGAAATTCGTCTGCATGCGGGGACGGAGCGCATCACTTTCGTCCCCCACATGCTGCCGGTCTTCCGCGGCATCCTGTCGACCATCTACGTGCCGCCCGCTCGCGGAGTCACGGCTGTGCACGTCGCGTCGTGCTTGTCGGAGCGCTTCGCGAACGAACGCTTCGTCGAGGTCTACTCGCGCGGACTGCCGGAACTGAACCGCGTGCAGATGACGAACGAATGTCACATCGGGGTCGCCGCGTGCGACGGTTTCGTCGTCGTCGTGTCAGCGATCGACAATCTCCTCAAAGGTGCTGCGGGTCAGGCGCTGCAGAACATGAACCTCATGCTCGGCCTCTCGGAAAGTGCAGGTTTGACATGAGAATCCTCGCGAAAATCGGCGGTGCGCAACTCGAACAACCGGCAGCGCGCGCTGAACTGTGCCGCTCGATCCGCGCCGCGAAGTCGGCTGGGCACGAGATCGTGATCGTGCACGGAGGCGGCAATCAGATTAGCACGCTCGTCGGCAAGTTGAGCTTGCCCGAGCGCTACCACGCCGGTCTGCGCATCACGGATGCGCCGACTGCGGATGTCGTGTTGATGGTGCTCGCCGGGCTCGTCAACAAGGAGCTGGTGCACGCGCTCGAGAGTTCCGGTGTGCGCGCCGCAGGCTTGTCGGGCGCCGACGGTCGCTCGTTCCACGCGCGCAAAGCGCACTCGGAAGTCGATCTCGGATACGTCGGTGAAGTCGGCCGCATCGATCCGAACTTGATCGAGACGTTGCTCGATGCCGGATTCACGCCGGTGATCGCGACTGCTGCTCCTCTCGCGCGCGGCGAAGACGCTGCTGACGACCATTTCTACAACATCAACGCCGATCTCGCGGCCGGTCCGCTGGCGCGCGCGCTCGACTGCGATGCGCTGCTGTTTCTCACCGACGTCGTCGGTGTGTTGGATCACGCGAGCGAGCGCATTCCGTCGCTCTCGCCCGAACACAGCGCGAAACTGCAAGCTGGCGGCGTCATCAGCGGCGGCATGATCCCGAAAGTCGACGCAGCGGTCGCCGCGTACAGATCGAATCGCGACGCGCTCGTGAAGATCGCGCTGGCTACGAGCGAGAACTGCGTGCTCGCGGCACTCGAGGCCGGCGTGGGCACGCGCTTCGGAGAGGACGAATGATGGACGAACATCTGTTGCACACCTATGCACGCGCCGAAGAGGTGTTCGTCTCCGGTCACGGCGCGGAGATCGTCGACGCGAGCGGCAAGAAGTACCTCGATTTCCTGGGTGGAATCGCTGTTTCCGCGCTCGGCCACGCGCATCCGAAGTTGACCGAGGCTCTCCGCGATCAAGCCGGCAAGATCCTGCACGTCTCGAACCTCTATCGTCATCCTTACACCGAAGACGTGGCGACGCGCATCGCGAAACTGACGGGCCTCGAAGCCGTGTTCTTCGCGAACAGCGGCGCGGAAGCGAACGAGTGCGCGCTCAAGCTGTCCCGCAAGTTCCAACTCCAAGCAGGTCGCACAGACCGGACAAGTTTCGTCGCGGTCGAAGGCGGCTTCCACGGTCGCACGATGGGCGCGTTGTCGATCACGCACAACGCGAAGTACCGCGCTGCGTTCGAACCCTTGATCCCGGGTTGTTCGTGGGTGCCGGCGAACGATGTCGCGGCACTGGAAGCGAAATTGCGCAGCGAAAAGCCGGCAGCACTCGTGCTCGAACCGATCCAAGGCGAAGCCGGCGTGCGCGAGCTCGACGTCGAATTCTTGCGCGCTGCACGGCGTCTGTGCGACGAAACCGAAACAGTGCTCGTGCACGACGAAGTGCAAGCCGGTTGCGGTCGCACCGGCACGTTCCTCGCGGGCGATCACGCCGGCATCAAGCCCGACATCGCGACGCTCGCGAAGCCGATCGCCGCCGGTCTGCCGATGGGCGCGTGCGTCGTTTCCAAGACGCTGGCGAATACGTTCCAACCGGGTGATCACGGATCGACGTTCGCGGGCGGACCGCTCGTCTGTCGTGCGGCACTCGTCTTCTTGACCGAGCTCGAAGAGGGCCGCTTGATGGAGAAAGTGCGCGAACGCGGCACGCAGTTGCGCGCCGGACTCGAGGGTTTGCAGCGGGAAATACCGCTGATCGTCGAACTCCGCGGACGCGGCCTGATCCAAGGCCTGCGCCTGGCGCGTGAGGCCGAAGCGGTGCAGAAAGAGCTCTACCGCGCCGGTCTCATCACGAATCGCACGGGCGGCGACGTCATCCGTTTGCTGCCAGCGTACGTCATAACACCCGCACAGATCGCGCGCGGACTCGACATCCTGCGCGAGGTGCTGCGCTCCGTCTGAAACTCCATCCCTACCGCACAACTCCTGAGCGTTTTCTTCGAATGCGCACACGTCTCACGTGTACTGCACTCGGCGACGGCGGACGCTCGGAGAAGGAAAAGTTCTTCGAGTCCCGCCGCGCGTCTTTTTTCACTCACACACTTCGGGCCAAGGGGCCCCACGCCACATGAACACCACTTCCTTCGGCACGCTCCCGTGCAAAGACCTGCTCTCCGTCGCGCAGCTCGCGCCCGGCGACGTCGGAACCATCTTCGACACTGCGGCGACGCTGAAGTCGGACCGTAATGCGTTCACGAGCGTGCTCGCGAACAAGCGTCTCGGGATGATCTTCGAGAAGGATTCGTTGCGCACGCGCTTCACGTTCGACGTCGGCATGCAGGACCTCGGCGGCAGCGCCGTGTTCATGGATCACCGCGACGTGAAGCTCGGCTCGCGCGAGTCGTTGAAGGACATGGCGAAGAACTTGGAGCGCTGGGTGCACGGCATCGTCGCGCGCACGTACAAGCACCGCGCACTCGAGGAATTGGCCGCGAATTGCAACATTCCTGTCATCAACGGGCTGTCGGACTACCTCCATCCGTGCCAGGGCCTCGCCGACGTTTTCACGCTGCACGAGCGCTGGGGCGACGTGAAAGGGAGGAAGCTCGTGTACGTCGGCGACGGCAACAACACGTGCCATTCGCTCGTGCACACGTGTGCTCTGCTCGGTGCGCACATCACCGTCTGCACGCCGGAAGGCTTCGAGCCGAACTCGCGCGTGATCAGTGAAGGCATGTTGATGGCCCGCGAATCGGGCAGCGACATCGTCATCAGCAACGATCCGGAGAAGTCCGTCGCGGGCGCCGACGCCGTGTACACCGACGTGTGGGCGTCGATGGGTCAAGAGGACGAGATCGAGGAACGCGCTGCGCTCTTCGAGAGCTATCGCGTCGACGAAGAGTTGATGGCGCTCGCCAAACCCGATGCGTTCTTCATGCACTGTCTGCCCGCGCACCGCGGACAAGAAGTCACTTCGCCCGTGATCGACGGCCCGAACTCGATCGTCTACGACATCGCCGAGAATCGTCTGCACGTGCAAAAGGCCGTGCTCGCGCTTCTGATGGGCTGAGCGCTACAAAGAAACGAAGGAGAACGAACATGGCTGACAAAGTGGTGCTCGCCTACTCGGGCGGCTTGGACACGTCGATCATCATCCCGTGGCTGAAGGAGAACTACCGACTCGAAGTGCACGCGGTGTGCGGCGACGTCGGGCAAGGTGACGAAGAGCTCGCGGGGCTCGAGGCGAAGGCCAAGAAAACCGGCGCGAAATCTTGCCGGGTCGTCGACCAAAAACGCGAGTTCCTCGTCGACTACGTGTGGCCCAACCTGCGCGCGATGAGCGTGTACGAAGGCCGCTATCTACTCGGAACGAGCATGGCGCGACCGATCCTCGCCAAGGCCCAAGTCGATTATGCGCGGGAAATCGGCGCGAAATACGTCGCTCACGGCTGCACGGGCAAGGGCAACGATCAAGTGCGTTTCGAGCTGACGTACTCGGCGCTCGCACCCGATCTCGCCATCATCGCGCCGTGGCGCGAGTGGTCGATTCGCTCGCGCGAGGACGCGATCGACTACGCCGAAGCGCGCAAGATTCCTATCACCGCGTCACGCACGAAGATCTATTCGCGCGATCGCAATCTCTGGCACATCAGCCACGAGGGCGGCGCGCTCGAGAGCCCCGCGAATCCGCCGCCGGACGACGTGTGGATGCTCACGGTCAATCCGGAGAAGGCTCCGAACGAGCCGCAGATCGTCACGATCGGCTACGAGCGCGGCGTCCCCGTCTCCGTCGATGGCAAGAAGATGGTGCCGGAAGCACTGGTCGCGCACTTGAACACGATCGGCGGTCGTCATGGCGTCGGTCGCATCGACATCACCGAGAATCGTCTGGTCGGAATGAAGTCGCGCGGCGTGTACGAGACGCCGGGCGGAACCATCATCCTCGAAGGTTTGCGCACGCTGCGTTCTCTGACGCTCGATCGCGACACGATGCGCCAGTGCGAGAAGCTCATGCCCGAGTACTGCGACGTCGTCTACACCGGCCGTTGGTTCGCGCCGCTGCGCGAGGCTCTCGACGCGTTCTTCGCCAAGGCGACCGAGACGGTCACCGGCGAAGCGAAGGTGAAATTGTTCAAAGGGTCGGCGACTGCGATCGCGGCGTCGAGTCCGTATTCGCTCTACAGTGAATCGCTCGCGACGTTCGGCGAAAGTGCGGCCTTCGATCACGCGGACTCGAAGGGCTTCGTGAAGCTCTACGGATTGCCGGGCATGGTCGCGGCGAGCGTGCGGCGCGCGAACGCGACGAAATCCGGTCTGAAACACATGAAAATGCCTGCAAACATGAAAACGTCTGCAAAAGTGAAGGCGCGCTCGTGACGAAGCTCTGGGGCGGGCGCTTCGAAGGCGCGATCGATCCGCGTTTCGACGCGTTTCATCGCAGCCTGCCCTTCGATCGTCGACTCGTCGTCGAGGACATCGAGGGCAGTGCGGCGTGGGCGCGTGCGTTGTCGAAGGCCGGCGTCTTGTCGGCCGCCGAAGCGCAGTCGCTCGTGTCGGCGCTCGCCGAGATGCAGAAGGAAGTCGTCGCTGATCCGGCGCTGCTCGAGCATTCGCAGGCCGAGGACGTCCACGCATTCGTCGAGGCACGACTCGCGACGAGAGTCGGCGACCTCGCGAAGAAGTTGCACACCGGTCGTTCGCGCAACGATCAAGTTGCGACCGATCTGCGCTTGTGGATGAAGCGGGCGTGCAGCGACATCGAGCGCGGGCTCACCGATCTGTGCAGCGCGCTGGTCACGCTCGCCGAGGCGAACGCGTCGTTGCCGATGCCGGGCTACACGCACCTTCAGCGCGCGCAAGCGATCACCGTCGGTCACGCGTTGCTCGCGTACGTCGAGATGTTCGCGCGCGATTCGGCGCGCTTGACCGATTGCGTGGCGCGCTTCGACGCGTGTCCGCTCGGTAGCGGTGCTTTGGCCGGCACCGCGTACAAAATTGATCGCGAGCTCTTGGCGCTCGATCTCGGGTTCGCGCGCGCGACACGCAACAGTCTCGACGCGGTCAGCGATCGCGATCACGTCGCCGAACTCATGTTCGTCTGCGCGCTCGTCGGTGTGCATCTGTCTCGATGGGCTGAAGACTGGATCTTCTTCGCGTCGAACGAGGCCGGCTTCCTCGAATTGAGCGATGCCGTCGCGACGGGTTCGTCATTGATGCCGCAGAAGAAGAATCCCGACAGTTTGGAGCTTTTGCGTGGCAAATCAGGCCGTTCCATCGGGCGTCTGACGGGTTTTCTGGCCACGCTCAAAGGCCTGCCGCTCGCTTACGACAAGGATCTGCAGGAGGACAAAGAGGCGCTGTTCGACGCCGTCGACACCGCGCGCGGTTCGCTCGAAGTCGCTGCGATCGTCGTGCGCAACGCGCGTTTCAGGTCCGAGCGTTGTCGTAGCGAAGCGTCGAAGGGTTACTTGAACGCGACCGATCTCGCCGACGTGCTCGTCGAAAACGGCGTCGCGTTTCGAGATGCACACGAGAAAGCTGGCGTGGCCGTGCGTGCAGCGATCGAACGCGGTGTCGAGCTCGAACAGTTGAGCGACGCCGATCGGGCGCGCTTGCTGCCGGAACTCGCCCAACTTTCGCGCGCTGAGTTCACGCGCACACTCTCCGTCGATGCCTCGCTCGCTCGCCGTGCAGCTACCGGCGGCACGTCCCCCGCTCGGGTGCAGGCCGAGGTCCAGTCTTGGAAGAAGATGATTCACACATGGAACAGCCGATCCTGACCCGCACCCGCGTGAGCGATTCTCGTCCCGTGTTGCCGAGCGGCTTCAAAGCGTCCGCACTGCACTGCGGGATTCGCGCGCGGCGCAACAAGCTCGACCTCGCTCTGATCGTTGCGAACGCGGCGTTCCCGGCGGCAGCGATTTTCACGAAGAATCAGCTGACGGGCGCGCACGTCACGATCTGTCGCGAAGCGCTCAAGAAGTCGAACGGCAAAGTGCGCGCGCTGCTCGTCAATTCCGGCAACGCGAATTGTTCGACGGGTGAAGCGGGTCTCGAAGATGCGCGCTTGATCCAAAGCGCGCTCGCCGAATTGATCGGATGTCCGCCCGAACAAGTGCTCTTCATGAGCACCGGTGTGATCGGTGCCCGTTTGCCGGTCGAAAAGATCCTCGAGTCGCTTCCCGCGTTGACGGCGAGCGCTCACGAACGCGGCTTGGGTGATTTCGCGCAAGCGATCATGACGACGGATCTGGTGCCGAAAGTGCGCACGGTTTCGGTCGAAGATCGCTCGGGTCCGCCGTTCCGCGTGACTGGCGTCGCGAAGGGTTCAGGCATGATCCATCCGAACATGGCGACGATGCTCGCGTTCCTCTTGACCGACGGTCCGATGGCGAAAGAGGGCAGAGCGCTGCTGAAAAATACGGCCGCGAAGAGCTTCCACCGCCTGACGGTCGACGGCGACACGTCGCCGAACGACACGGTGCTCTTGTGGAGTTCACGTGCAGCGAACGCAAATGCGCCGGCTAGCGAGGAGTTGCTCGCGAAGACCGTCATCGACGTGTCCCAAGAACTCTGCCGCACGATCGCGGCCGACGGCGAAGGCGCGACGCGTTTGATGACGGTGCAAGTGCAAGGTGCTCCCACCGAAGAGTTGGCCGCGCAGTGCGCACGCGTGATCGCGACGAGTCCGCTCATCAAGACGGCGGTGCACGGTCGCGATCCGAATTGGGGTCGCATTCTCGCGGCGGCGGGTCGCTCCGGCATCGAGTTCGATGCATCGAAAGCGCGCGTGTGGATCGGCGAAGCAGACGTGTACTCGGATGGTAGACCACATCCCGAGAACGAGCGTGAAGCGCATTTGCATCTGCTCAATCAGCACGAGGTCATCCTCGGTGTCGATCTCGGCGTCGGGACCGCGAGCGCCGAAGCGTGGACGTGCGACTTCAGCGCGGACTACGTGC
Source organism: Planctomycetota bacterium (assembly GCA_034440255.1). Lineage (GTDB taxonomy): Bacteria > Planctomycetota > UBA1135 > UBA1135 > JAEUIA01. The sequence goes on from JAWXBU010000152.1 coordinate 9,946, forward strand.
GCATCAATGCGGACTATCGATCGTGATGCAAGTCCACGCTCATCGATGACTCGCCGTCGCGAGAAGCAGTCCGGTTGCGACTTGCCCGCAAGGCGCGAAAGATGGGTGAAAGCGATCACGGGAGACGATCCCAATTGCGTCTGGAACCAGCTTTTTGTGTTCGGCGAGGGCCTTGCCACGTTCGAGATGATCAACGAGTCACGGCGACTCGCAACTCGCAACACAAAAAGGTGATGGCGCGCTTCGAGCATCCTTCCTCCGGGTAGCGTGGGGCGTAGAACACCTACAGCTTCCGGAACAGAGCCCGGGGTGGGTCGGCTTTCGCTCGTCGGGTGGGTTCGTTTTCGATTGCCGCTCGCAACTTTTTGCCGAGAAAGGCACGGGGTCCCTTTTCTCTTCTCGGCGAGATGTCAGGGTAGGGGCGTTCAGAGATGCATTCTTGGCGCCGAACCGGGCGTTTCTGCCGCGGTCGAGCAGGCCCTTCCCTGGTACCCTGGCAGGCCTCGGCGACTTTCTACAGTTCGTGATCGGGGAAGGGCGCGGAGAACTTCAGGGACCTCCGCTGGGTGGAGCGAGTTTCCCGTCGAGGTACGCATCGCGGGCAAGACGTACGGGCATTTCAAGATCGACATAGCCTTCGGTGATGCGATGACGGGACGAGTGGAGGAACTCGTGGGCGACGATGTTCTCGCGTTCGCGGGGCTGCAACCTGCGCGCGTGTCGGCGATCTCGAAGACGCAACAGTTTGCAGAGAAGGTTCACGCCTACACCTTGGCTTGGACCGATCGCGAAAACACGCGCGTGAAAGACCTCGTCGATCTGCTGCTGCTCGTCGATCGTGGCTCACTGGACATGGCTGAGTTACGCGCGGCAGTGGAGGCGACATTTCGCGTTCGCGCCAAGCAAGTCATTCCCACCGTGCTCCCGCCGCCTCCTGCAAGTTGGGTGGCTGAATTCCGTGCGCTCGCTGTGGAGGCCAACGTTTCGCCTGCGGAACTGATGCCGGCGTTCGAACGGCTCAGCACGTACTGGAATGCGCTCCACGCGAACAAGACCGGGTGAGTTCGCTGCACGAATGCGTGCGAGATCCAGTAACCTTCGCGCCACTGCGGTACTCCCTTCCGCGATCAACGAAGAGAGCAGGTCACCGTGGCTCGCACGAGCGAACAAGTACGATCGGAACTGGTCGATGCATTGCGCATCGACCTCGTCGGACCAGGCAAGGACCACGCCTGCGCGCGCGAGCTGCTCGAGCAATCTCCCTCGATCTGGTACCTGACCGGCTTCCTCGTCCCGAGCGACGCATCCGCTGGTGTGAGGACCGACGCGAGCGTCGGGTTGTGAATGACGCATGTCGATGAGAACGGCCGTGAGAAGAGGCCTCCTGGCGCGGCGGTGGCGCGGACATCTAGTTCCCTGGCTGTTGCTCGCGTCACTTGCGCTCAACGTGACGGCGCTCTTCGTGCCGTTTCTCGACATGCGACGCGGCTTGTCGAACAGCGAATACAGCTTGCCGAAATCCGTGTCACTGCTGTGGGACTCGGGGTTGTACGTGCTCGCCGCGATCATCGTCGTGTTCTCGGTGTGCTTTCCGTTCTTCAAGATCGGCGTGTTGCTGTCGATCGTGACGGGGTTGATTTCGCCTAGAACACGAGGCGTTTGGCTGCATCTGGTCGAGCCCCTCGGCAAGTGGTCGATGCTCGACGTGTTCCTCGTGTGCTTGATGATCGCGCTCGCGAACGATCAGTGGCTCGTCGAGGCGAACCCACGCATCGGCATCTTGTGTTTCACGTTCGCGATCGTCCTGAGCATGACCGCGAGCGCGTGGATGACCGCGATCCTCGACAAGCCGGCGCGACTCGTGCCGATTCCGCGGCGCGCGCTCGCCAGGCTCACTTTCGTCCAAGTCTTCTTGGCGCTACTCGTCGTCGCGGTTCTCTTGGTGCCGTTCCTCGAGATCGACGATTGGTTGCTCGTCGATCGACCGATCAGCCTCGTCGGAGCGGTCGCCGGACTGTGGCAGACCGAAGCGCGCACGTTGGCCGTCATCGTCGCCGTCTTCCTCGCACTGGCGCCGCTCGTTTCGAGCGCACTCTGCCTCGCGATCTTGCGAGGTCGATCGAAAGATCGCGACGTTTCGCGTTGGCGGCGCGCGTTGATCGTGGTGCGCCACTGGGACATGCTCGACGTGTTCGCGCTCGCACTCGGCATTTTCCTCGTCGAAGGGCGCTCGTTCGTGCGCACCGATCTCGCGTGGGGCGCGTTCTTCTTGGCGCTGTTGCTCGCGCTCTACTGGCCCGCGTCGGCGGTGTACCAGCGGCGCATCGTGCACTCCTGAGGCGACGACCGTCAGCGACTCCAACCGCCCTCACTTGGGCGGCAGGAGCTTCGCGATTTCCGTGCGCAATTCGTCGCCGAGCGCATTGATCGCGACGATCTTGCCTTCGCGATCGATCAGGAACGAACTCGGCGTCGCCGCGATGTTGAAAAGTTGCGCGAGCGCGTTCTTTTCGACCGGACCGAGCGCCGTCTGCGGCCACGTGAGGCCGAGTCGCTGCGTCAGCTTGCGCACCGCGTCTAGGTCTTCGTCGATGCTGACGCCGACGATTTCGAAGCGCGTGCCGCCGGCGAACATCGCGTAGGTGTCGCGCAACTTCGGGAACTCGGCGCGACACATGCTGCACCACGTCGCCCAGAAATCGACGAGCACGGCTTTGCCGCGCAGATCCGCGAGTGAGATCTCGGCTCCGGCCAGGGTCAGCGCTTTGAAAGCCGGCGCGACGTCGCCGACGCGCAACGCGTTCAAGAGGCGCGGCACGACGAAAGAGACTTCGCCGACCGCATCGGCTCCGACGCGGACCGTGCTCGCGGCAAAGACGTCCTTCGGCCCGACGCCGCAACCGGCGGTCTCACGCGTTGTGAAGCGACGTGCTTCGATCGTCCATTCGCCGTCTTCGAGTCCGATCAGTCGAAATCGGCCGTCTTTTCCGCTGATTCCGCCGCGTTCGCGGACCGGAGTGCTGTTCGAGCGCGCGACAATCGACACGTTCGCCAGCGCTCCAGCTTCCGTGGTTCGCACACTGCCGGTGACGATTCGACCCGCGCTCGAGTCGATCGCGACCGCAGCATTCGCTCCGCTGACTGCGTCGACCGGCTGCAAGGCGACGACGCCCGAATACCCGCGCTCGATCACCCACTCGGTCAGCACCAAATTCCAACCGGGCACGTCGGGCAAGGGACCGAATCGAAATTCGTCCGCACCGATCCAATCGACGTTCGGCGCGAACACGAGATTGTGGAACGGTGCACGCAGCTTCAATTGGAGCACGTGTTTCGTGCGGTCGAGCTCGAGTCCCTTCACGCGGCCGCTCACGGTTGCGGACGACTTCAACGTGAGATCGAATTCTCCTCCGACATCCGTGTCGAAGTGCGTCACGAATCCAAGTTGAGCTTCGAACGCGAGCAACGTGTAACGCGCCGTGCGCAAATCGCGGAGCGTGAAGCGCCCCTCCGCGTCTGTGGTCGTGTCCCCTGTCAGCTTGCCTGCACCCGCGATCCGGACATCCGCTTCGCTCGGTGAGATCGCGTACACGCTTTGCGGCGACGCATAGGTGATGTGCGCGACGGTGTTCTCGGCTGCGATGACGCGCGCCTTGGCGACCGGGGCTCCGGCCGCGTCGAGCACCCGACCGCGGATTTCACCGGCGAATGCAGGCGTTCCGGCGCACGCGAGGAGAAGAATCGAGCGAGCGAAGACCATCGTGGACATGGATTCGAATTGTAGCCGCGAATCGCAGGCGCAGGCTTCGTATCTTCTGTCGCGTGGCATCGAAGACTCGTTCGACGAACAAACTGCTCCATCCGTTGACGTTGCTCGGCGTGTGGCTCGTGCTCGCGATCGCGCTCGCGTTCGGGCCCGTGGACCGCGCGGATTGGGCACTCGAGAACATCCTGTCGGCGATTTTCGTCGCCGTTCTTTGGCTCTCGTACAAGCGCTTTCCGTTCTCGCGCGTGTCGTACGTTTTGATGTTTCTCTTCCTCGTCCTGCATGTCGTCGGCGCGCACTACACCTATTCCAAAGTCCCCTACGACGTGTGGTTCGAGAGCATCTTCGGCCGCACGCTGTCGAGCGTCTTCGGTTTCGAGCGCAATCACTTCGACCGACTCGTGCACTTCCTTTACGGCCTGTTCTTGGCGTATCCGATGCGCGAAGTGTTCGTGCGCATCGCCGGAGTGCGCGGTTTCTGGGGCTACTTCCTGCCGCTCTTGATGACGATGGCGACGTCGTGCCTGTACGAGATGATCGAGTGGGCAGCGGCAATCGTCGTCGGGGGCGATCTCGGTGCGGCGTACCTGGGCACGCAAGGCGACGAGTTCGACTCGCAGAAAGACATGGCGCTCGCGACGCTCGGAACGGCGCTGTCGCTCGTCGTCGTGGCGATCATGCACGTCCGTTTGGCGCGGGATTTCCAGGCCGAATGGGCCGAGAGCGTGCGTGTGAAGCGCGCTCGGCCACTCGGCGAGGTCGCGATCGGAGAAGGCAAGGCACCGTGAGCGCGGCGAGAGGTTAGTCTCGTCGGTCGCATGATCGTCACGCTTCTTCTCGCGCAACTTGCCCACGCCCCGGCGGCGGTGTCCATTTCGAAATTCGGCGCGTACGTCGAGACGATTGCACTCACCGCGCCTCTCGAATTCGTTGCGTTCGACGGGACGGGGAAAGTGTGGACCCCGAGTCCGACGTCGGACTCGGCGGAAGTGCGCGGCGTCGCGTTCGGACCGAACGGACGGTTGTACTCGACACTCCTCGACGACGATCGCATCCGAGTGACGAGCACGACGGAAGTCGAAGGTTCGCCGACGTTCTTCAGCGAGCGCGGCAGGAATTCGGGTCAGTTGCGCAGGCCTGCTGGCCTCGCGATCGATCGTCGCGACACAGGACGAGTCGTCGTCGCCGACACGCTGAATCACCGCGTCCATGTCTTCGCGCTCGATGGCTCGGCGATCGCTGCGTTCGGTCGCTTCGGTGCGGGCGAAGGTCAGCTCAATCATCCGAACGACGCCGCCGTCGATGCGAGCGGAGCGATCTTCGTCGCCGACACCGGCAACGATCGCATCGTGAAGTTCGCAGCCGACGGCACGTTCGAGCGCGCGTTCGGCGGGCGCGGCGTCTTTCCGGGACTGTTCCGCAATCCGACCGGTCTCGACGTCCACGGCGATCGCCTCTACGTCGCCGATCGCGACAACCACCGCATCCAAGTCTTCGATCTCGCCGGTGAATTCGTCTACGCGTGGGGCGTCAGCTCGCTCTTGCCGCGCGAAGGCAGCGGCAAGCTACACGATCCGTCGGATGTCGCCGTGTCTCCGGATGGTGCGCGCGTCGCCGTGATCGAGCCGATGGAAGATCGCATCCAGATCTTCGGCGCGGCGCGCGCTGACACAGTTCTCGAGTCGTCCGAAAGCGATTCGGGAGCTCATTTCGCAGGCTTTCCTAGCGTGCGTTGCGATGTGTTCGCCGTCGCGAATCCGAGCGGACCGTCGGTGTCGATCTTCGATCTCACGATCGGCACACCCGTCGAGATCACGAAGTTCGGTCGCCCCGGCCACGGCCCCGGACGAATGCTGCGCCCTGTGTCCGTGTTGCTCGACGAGAAAGCCGAGCAGGTCTACGTCGCCGATGCGTTCGCGTACACGATCAGCTCGTACAAGATCGCGCGCAGGAACGACGAGCCGCTGCGCTTCGATCCCTTCCTAGCGCGGTTCGAGCGATCGTTCGATCTGAGAGAAGACTCCGCCGTCACCTCGCGGTGGTCCATCGAGCCGGCGGGGATGGCGCTCGGACCGGACGGCCAGATCTTCGTCGCGGATCGTTGCAACCAACGCGTCGTCGTGTTCGATCGAGAACTCAATTGGAAGCGCTTCATCGATGACGGCATGGCCTATGCGCCCGTGGGTCTCGCGCTCGATGTTTCGACGCAGACTCTTTTCGTGGCGGGTAGCGGAAGGTTCGCCCCCGTTCTTCCGGGGAGAGTCGCTTCCTTGTCGATGACAGACGACTTCATCCGCGAGTGGCAGCCTGCGAACGGCGTGGGTCCGAACATCTTTTGTGGACCGCGGGCGTCGGGGGTCGCGTTGAGTTCGAGCCGAGTCCTCTGGGCAGTTGAAGCCGAAGGCAGACTTACCAGCTACCTCTGTGCAACTGGGCCCAGGGGACAAATCATCGGCGACGTCGATGTGGCTCCCGCCATCATCAGCAATCGTCGAAGTCTGTCCGTCGGGGGGCTCGGGCTGAGTCGCGCAGAATTCTGGAAGCCCGAAGGCCTGGCCATCGACGAGCGCGAGCGCGTGTTCGTCGTCGACGCAGGCAATCATCGATTTCAAATCCTGGATCGCTACGGGAAGTACGTCGACATGTTCGGAGCGCGCTTCTACACCGAAGCCGCGCGCAATCCGCCACCGCCGATGCGCCAGCCCGCAGCTTGGGACGGCTCGAAGACCGTGCGCACGAACGACGGATCGTGGCGCATCGCGTGGAAGTCGAGAGAAGTGCCGATCGTGCGCGGTGAAACATTCACGATCGATGCGTGGGTCTTCCGACCCGGCTTTCCCGACGCACCGGCGCAGGGCGTCGATCTGCGCCTCGACGCGTACATGCCCGAGCACTTGCACGGCATGAATCGCATTCCGACGGTCTCGAAACGTGAAGATGGCGGCTTCACCATCGAAGGCGTGATGCTGCACATGTCGGGATTCTGGGAACTCGACTTCGACGTCACCGCGAGCGGCATCACGGAACGCGCGACCACGCGGATCGACCTCGAATGATGATTTGTGCGCTGTTTTTCAGCCTGTTTCAGCAATCGACGCCTATCGAGGTCGATGCTGCGACGCGCGCTCGCATTCTGCAGCACTCTCCCCTCCCCGCTCCGCAAGCGGATCCGACGAACCGCGTCGCCGACGATCCGGACGCGATGCGTCTCGGTTGGGCGCTCTTCTACGACACGCGTTTTTCGAAGGACGGTTCGGTGTCGTGCGCGACGTGCCACGATCCGTCGAAGGCGTTCAGTGACGGTCGCACGATCTCGCGCGGCATGAGCGACGGCAACCGCAACACGCCGTCGCTCTACAACGTCGCGCAGCAGCGCTGGCTCTTCTGGGACGGACGCGCGGACTCGACCTGGGCGCAAGCGTTGCAACCGATGGAGATGGCGCACGAGATGTCCGGCTCGCGCGCGTCGATCGTCGCGACGATCGCAGGCGACGAGATCTTGAAGACCAATTACGAGCGCGTCTTCGGTGCAATCGCGCTCGAACCCGGCGAAGCACTCGACCGCATATACGCGAATCTCGGCAAGTCGATCGCCGCATTCGAACGCAAGCTCGTCAGCAACAATTCGGAGTTCGATCGGTACGTGCGCGCGTTACGCGAGCAAGGCGTGACCGCGGCTCCGTCGGCGAAGCGTGACCCCAGCGCGAACGATGCACTCGCGAACTCAGACTATCCACTCGCTGCTCGACGTGGTCTCGCACTCTTCGTGGGTCGCGCGAATTGTCGCTTGTGTCACTCGGGTCCCCTCTTCAGTGACGGCGAATTCCACGACATCGGCGTTCCGAATCCACTCGATGCATTGCGGCCGGATCCGATGCGACGCCGCGGACTCGACTTGCTCGCACAGGATCCTTTCCGCGCGAGCGGCATCTTCAGCGACGCGCCGGACGGCGAAAAAGCCCGTGAATTGAGCCGACTCGTCGTCTCGAGCGAGTCGTACGGCCAAGTGCGAACGCCCAGTCTGCGCAACGTCGCGCGCACCGCTCCGTACATGCACGCCGGCCAATTGGCGACGCTCAGCGACGTGATGCATTTCTATTCGACTCGCGCAGGCGCGCGCGCGAGTGGTCACCACCAAGAGACGATCTTGAAGCCTCTGCACCTGAGCGACGACGAGGTCGCCGACTTGATCGCGTTCCTCGAAACCTTGACCGATGAATCGCTCCCCGACGTCTACAAACGCGCGCCAGCCAAATCTGCCCTCTCCCGCTGAATCGATCGTACGGTGCCAGGGACAACCACGACGGTTCGCGCTGTCCGCTGATCGTGTGTGTACCGAGCCAGAGCAATTTTTCCCCGATGCGCTGC
>JAWXBU010000153.1:0-9625 GCA_034440255.1 Planctomycetota bacterium
GTACGGTGCCAGGTACAACCACGACGGTTCGCGCTGGCCGCTGATCGTGTGTGTACCGAGCCAGAGCAATTTTTCCCCGATGCGCTGCTACCAACGTGCGTAACGCACGTTGGTAGCAGCGCATCGGGGAAAAATTGCTCTGGCTCGGTACACACACGATCAGCGGCCAGCGCGAACCAGGCACCGTACGATCGCGATGGACGGTGCTCGACGCCGTGGATATGCTGTTTCGCTCGAAAAAGACCGCTCGAAAGCCCCCTACCACGTGACCACGAACCGCGTCGTCGTCGTCGAGAACAACCTCGACACGTATCTCTCCTCCGCCACGAGTGCAACGAACCGATTGCGGCCGGACGAAGCCCTCTCGGCCGGAAGTGCTCTCACCGCGCGCAAGGCGATCGAGCTCTTCGAGGACCAAGTGCTCTCGCGCGCGCTCGACGTCACAGCGCGCGAGTTGAAGCGCACGGGCCGCAGCTTTTACACTATCTCGAGCGCGGGCCACGAGAACAACGCGATCGTCGGCGCGCTTCTGCGACTCGACGATCCGTGTTTTCTGCACTATCGCTCGGGCGCGTTGATGATGTCGCGCTCGCGAAAGGCGCACAACGTCACGCCGGCTTTCGACACGCTGCTCTCGCTCACCGCTTCGAAGGACGATCCGATCAGCCACGGTCGTCACAAAGTTTGGGGTAGCCGCGAGCTGTGGGTTCCGCCGCAGACGTCGACCATCGCGTCGCACCTGCCGAAAGCAGTCGGACTCGCGTTCGCCATCGCGCGCGGACGACGCAACGGCGTCGAGACGGGGCTCGCGAAGGACTCGATCGTCTTGTGCAGCTTCGGCGATGCGTCCGCCAATCACTGCACCGCTCTCACGGGTTTCAACGCGGCGCGCTACATCCATCGGCGCGGAAGTCCGCTCCCCATCCTGTTCTTGTGCGAGGACAACGGCATCGGCATCTCGGTCGACACGCCGCGCGGTTGGATCGAGGACACGTACTCGAACCAGTCGAATTTGCGCTACTTCCGAGCCGAAGGCTCGATCGATCAAGTCTTCGACGCGTGCACGGCTGCGATCGATTTCTGTCGCGGCACCAAGACGCCGACATTCCTGCATCTGAAGACGACGCGCATCTGGGGGCACGCGGGCAGCGACGTCGAGACGACGTATCGGACGATGGAAGAGATCGAAGCGGTCGAAGCGACGGACCCCTTGCTCGCCAACGCGCGCTACCTCGTCGAAACGGGCGCTGCGGATCCGAGTGAGCTCGCCGCCATCGTCGCCGACACGCGTGAACGCGTCACCGCTAGCGGAGAAGAGGCCGCGAAACGGCCCAAACTCGTCACGCGCGCCGAGATCGAAGCACCGCTTGCGCCGTGGAACGAGAAAGCGATTCGCGCGCGCTCGACGAAGATCGTCAGCCCCGAAAAGCGCCGCGAATTCTTCGGTGAGGCACTGCCCGAGAACGCGAAGAGCGTCGCCAAGCGCACGATGTCGGCGCAGATCAACGCGACCCTTCACGATCTTCTTTTGCAGTATCCCGAGACGATGCTCTTCGGCGAAGACAGCGCGAAAAAGGGCGGCGTTTACGCCGTCACGCAAGGTCTGCAGAAGCGTTTCGGCATCCACCGGGTGTTCGACACGTTGCTCGACGAAACGACGATCCTCGGCATCGCGCAAGGCGCGGCGCACGTCGGATTCTTGCCGCTGCCGGAGATCCAGTATCTCGCGTACTTGCACAACGCGCTCGATCAACTGCGCGGCGAAGCGTGCTCGCTCTCGTATTTTTCGGAAGGCCAGTTCACGAACCCGATGGTCGTCCGCATCCAAGGGCTCGCGTACCAAAAAGGATTCGGCGGGCACTTCCACAACGACAACTCGATCGGCGCGTTGCGCGACATCCCGGGCTTGATGATCGCGGTTCCTGCGCGCGGTGACGACGCGGCTCGCATGCTGCGCGGCGCAGTCGCAGCGGCGAAGGAATGCGGTCGCGTCGTGTGCTTCTTGGAACCGATCGCGCTCTACCACGAGAAGGATCTGCACGAGGACGGCGACAACGGTTGGCTCACCGACTATCCGCCGCCGTCGAACGATCCGAAGGAAGTGCTGCTACCCGGCGACGTCGGCGTGTACGGCGAAGCGAACAAAGACGTGTTGATCGTGAGCTACGCGAACGGTCTGCGCTTGTCGCTACGCGTCGCACGCATGTTGGAGCGTGAACGAGGCCTGAAAACACGCGTCTTGGACCTGCGCTGGCTCGCACCGCTGCCTTTCGACGCGATTCGCAAGCACGCCGACGCGTGCGGCAAGGTCGTCGTCGTCGATGAGTGTCGCGCGACCGGCGCTGGCGTCGCCGATGCGATCGTCGCGCATCTGGCCGAGCACGGTTCACGCGCCAAAGTGGCGAGCGTGCGCGCCGCCGATTGCTACGTTCCGCTCGGCTCCGCGACCGCCGCCGTGCTCGTCGGTGAAGAACAGATCGCGGACACAGTCTTGGAGATCGTGAAGTGAAGCGCATCGCCATTCTGTGTCCGGGTCGCGGCTCGTACACCGACAAGACGTTGCGCTCGCTGCCCGATTCACATCCGTGGATCGATCGCGCCGAAGCGCTGCGCCGTGAGCGCAATCTGCAGTCGCTCGTCGAATTGGATCGCGCCGCGAAGTTCGATTCGAAGGTGCACCTGCTGCCGGAAAACGTTTCGCCGCTCATCTACTTGATCTCGATGCTCGACGCGGCCGCACGCATGCAAGAGGACAAGTGCGTCGCCGTCGCCGGCAACTCGATGGGTTGGTACACGGCACTCGCGGTCGGCGGAGCGATCTCTTTCGATGACGGTTTCCGTCTCGTGCAAGAGATGTCGATCCTGCAAAAGGACCACCAGGCCGAGTTCGGCGGCGGGCAAATCATCTACCCCGTCATCGATGATGCGTGGCGTCCCGATGCGGAGCGCGCGCGGCACGTCGACGATGCTCTCACGAGCTCGAACGGTACTGCGTTCCGCTCGATCGACCTCGGCGGATACGTCGTTTTGGCTGGAAACGAGGCCGGAATCGCACATTTGCTGGCCGCGCTCCCCAAAGTGAAAATCGGCGCGACGATGTATCCGTTCCGCTTGATGCAGCACGGCGCCTACCACACACCTCTCGTCGAAAACGTGTCACTGCGAGCGCAAGAGACGTTGGGTTCGCTGTCGTTCGCTCGACCGAAAGTGACGCTCGTCGACGGCCGCGGCGCGCGCTTCACGCCGTGGTCGTCCGACGTCGACGCACTGCGCGAGTACACGCTCGGCGCGCAGGTGACGACGACGTACGACTTCGCGCTCTCGATCCGCGTCGCGCTGCGCGAGTACGCACCCGACCATCTCGTCTGTCCCGGCCCCGGCAATTCATTGGGTGGCGTATGCGGTCAGGTCGTCGTACGCGAAGGTTGGCGCGGCGTGAAATCCAAAGAGGATTTCCAGCGTGTACAAGACTCGGACTCACCCATTCTCGTTTCGATGCGCAGGTGATCGATGCTTCTCGCCCAACTGACTCTCGTCGCAGCCGCTGCATTCTCCGCGGAAGATCCGAAGCCGGACGAACTGCCTTGCGACTGGGCCGTCGGCACCAAGTACCACGTCGAGTTCACGAAGGCGCGCGAGGACATCGAGGAAGGCAAACCGACGAAGCGCAATTCGAGTCTCACGCCGATCGACGTCGAGGTGCTCGCGAAGCGTGACGACGGCTACACCTACCGTTGGACATTCACGAAACCGATCATTCAGACGGGTGCTCCGCTGCCGGGATCGCTCATCGACAAGATGACCGGACTCGTGGACGGCATGCAGCTCGACCTGCTCGCAGACGAGTCCGGATCGATCACGGCACTCGCGGATCCGGCTGCGATGGATGCGCACTTCGAACGCACATCCAAAGTCCTGATGCACGAGATCGTCGCGAAGGGCGAACTTGCGGCGAATGAGCTCGCCTCGCTGAAAAAGGCCGTTTCCTCGATGAAAGGGCCTACTTTCCAGGCCTCCTACCTCAACTTCCCCAGGCTTTTCTACATGCCGTCGGGTGCCGCGCTCATCCTCGGTGAGAAGCGCGAGTACGAGGACGAATTGCCCAACCCGTTCGGCGGCGAGCCCTTGCCGAGCAAGGCCTATCTCGTGCTCACGAAGGTCGACAAGTCAGCAGGTGAAGTCGTCATCGATTGGCGGCAGACGATCGACCCCGCGAAAGCCGGTCCGATCCTCGAAGCGTCGATCCGCGAGTTCACGAAGCGCAGCGGACAGGAGTTGCCCAAGGAAGCCACGTTGAACTTCGACGCGATCGAGGACGCTTCGACGTACGTCTACGATTTGGCGACGGGCCTTCCGAAATCGGTCGTCAACTCACGCACGACGATGATGGCCGGTCGACGCCGCGTCGACAGTCACGAATTCAAAGTGACGCCGATCGCCGCGAAGTAGCTCTCACTCCGGATCGCCCTGCGTGACGCGCAGGTTGACGTCGCGACGCTCGGACGTGCTCGGATTGCCGGCCGTCAGCGTGATCAAGGCGCGCGTCGAAGGAATAGAGCACTCGACCTTGCTGTCCGTGTCGTTGTAGGTCGCGACGTTCTTGCCGTCGGCGAGCACCTTCAAGTTCACGTTCTGCCCGTGGATGTCGAACGCTTCGACGTGCACGTTACGCGAACCGCTCGAGAGGATCGTGGTCGTGCGCTCTTCACCCGGATCGAGCGAAATGCGTTGCTCGCTCAAGATCGAAGAGGGCGCGCGTTGTGTTCCGTAGACGAGATACGTCGGCACGAGGAACAGAACGACGAAGCCGAGCACGAGCACGGCGACCATCTTCGACGGGGGAGAACTGACGCCTTTTTTGTACCAGACCAGGGTGAAGAACAGTCCCGCAACGAGAACGAGGAGGACGATGCAGAAGCCGAAACCGGCGAGAAAAGCCCCTGAAGTCAATTGCATGATTCGAGACCTTTGCGGACAGCGCGAACGAGAAACGGAAGACGCAAACGACACGTCGCCGGGAGAAACGTGACGATCGCAGTCGTCGTGGTGAAGTCGTGTCGTCGATGCATGGGAATGGAGTCCGAGAATGAGTCGTGGTTCGGGCCCGACGAAACCGCGTTGGAGCGGTGCGTCGCACTCACCTGACGCGCGAAGTATCACCCGGCCGATGGCGGTGTGCGATCAGGCCGAGGGAAGAATGAGTGAACGCGCGCCTGAAGAAGCGTTCATGCAGGAAGAACGTTCCGATAGTCAGCCGTGTTCAGCTCGGAATCACGCGATCCAGAACATTCCAGATGCGCTCCATCCAGTCCGCGTGATCCGGTTTGATCAAGCACGAACGCACGACAGTGACGTCATTCCGATCCCATTGCACTTCAGGCCACCATGGCTCGAGCAGCCCTCGCGGCAAGTTCGCGACCGCTAGATGCAAGTTTGCACGAGCTGCCTCTTCGAAAACGCCGCGACTGAGCAGCGACGTGCGTGAAGCGCTTTCCCCACGCGGCGCCCACACGACGATGTCGAGCTCGGGGGGCAGGGCGGTTCGAACACGCGGGTCGCGCGCGAGTCGAGCGAAAAGATCTAGCGCAGCGCTGCGACACGCGTCCAGACCGCGTGCGAATTCGCCGCCGCGAATCGGCGGCATCAACTTCTGTGTCGCCCACAACGCGACAGCCGACGCGCCGGCGCGCGAACATTCGAGGCTGATCTCGCCGAGGTGCAACTCGGCCGAGCTGAAGTACGTGTAGGGCGAATCGTGTTTGTAGTGCGCGCCGACGCTGCGGTCCGCGAACAGGATGCAGCCGCAGCCATAGGGTTGCAGCCCGTGTTTGTGCGGATCGATCGCGACCGAATCGGCGCGCGAGATCGCATCGAACGCGGCGCGTGCGCCCCGGTCCAGGTTCGAAGCGATTCCGAAGTACCCTCCGTAGGCAGCGTCGACGTGCACGCGGAAGGCGTACTTCGAGCGCATTTCGAGCACTTTTTCGAGCGGGTCGACCGAACCGATGGCCGTCGTGCCCAGCGTGACGACGACCGTGCCGACGTCACCACGCGTCAATCGATTCTCGAGCGCGACGAGATCCATGCGACCAAAGCGGTCGACGGCGATTCTCTCGCACTCGAGGCCGAGCACTTCGCTGATGCGAGCGTGCGTGTAGTGCGCCTGGCTCGAAGCGACGATCATTTTGCCCGGCTGCGTCTTGCCCGCGATCCACAACGCTTCGAGATTCGCGATCGTTCCGCCGCTCGTCAGATGGCCGAGGAATTCGCTCCAACCCACCATGCGCGCGAGCTCCGCGACGCATTCCTTCTCCATCGCTGAACTCGCACGGCCTCCGTCGAGCGCGTGATTGTTCGGATTGACGTGTTGTGCGAGCGCGTACGCCAACCGCGCGATCGGATGCGGCGGCTTGAGCATCTGACCGGCGTAAAAAGGATGCGCGTACGGAAAATTGTCGCGCATGCGATCCGCGACTTCGAACAACACCGTCCGCATGCGCTCGATGTCGCGCTCGCTCGGAGTCGCATCGAACGCCGGCAGACCGCCGAATCCTTCGTCGAGTCGCGCGAGAGCTTCGCGCAGCAAATCGTTCGTGCGTAGGTCGAGCGTCATGTCGCGGCGAATCCTAGCAGTCCTGCGTCGGGAAACAGGACGAGATAGACATGCGACGCGCGAGCTCGGCGTGCGTGGAGCGCGCTTCCTTCGCGCAACGGGGTGCCCTCGAAAACAATTCCTGTGACGGCTTTTAGATTCATGGTGCCCGATGCCGATCCGCTGTCGAGCGATGGGGGCAGTATCGATGGCGAGTTCGTGCACGATTTCACGCACTTTGGCAGCGACATGTTTGTCGCTGGCGACGGCGTGCGGCGGTGGTGGTTCTTCGAGCGGCGCATCGGTGCCGCCGATCTCGGTCTCGTTCGCGCTAACGGGCGCGACAGTGAACGAGGGTGCCGCACCGCTCACGGTACAAGTCGTCTTGCACTCGAGCGTCGGCGCGACGACCGCCTCGACGACGGTCGACGTGGTCGACAGTTCCACCGGGAGTGCATCGAGCGGCACTGACTACGCGACCTTCGCGGCGCAGACCGTCACGTTCCCGATCGGGAGCGTCGACGGTGACGTTCAATCGATCACGTTCGCCGCGCAGAACGACATGACGATCGAAGGGCCGAGCGAGACGGTGAAACTCGCTCTCGCCGATGCGTCGGGTGCAGCGATCTACGGCACGAGCCAATTCACGGCGACGATCGGCGACATCCATCGCGCCACGATCCAGTTCGCGGCGAGTACGAGTGCGACGCCGAACGAAACGTCTGCACCGCGCGCGGTGACCGTGTCTTTGGATCTGCCTACGGGCGTGACACTTGCCACGACGGCGAGCGTGCGGGTATCCGACATCGGCGGCGGCTCTGCGCTCGTCGGTGTGGACTACGCGAGTTTCGCGACGACGACGGTGACGTTCAACGCCGGCGCGCTCGACGGTGCCACTCAGACGATCACGATGCAGGTCATCGACGACGCGATCGTCGAAACCAACGAGAGCGTGCGCTTCGGCATGACGTCGCTCGCGACGAGCACGACGGTCGGGTCACTCGGCACGCACCAAGTGACGATCATGGACGACGACGCGACGAGCGCGTCCGCGTTCGCGGCGACCGAAGGTGCGAGTGGCACCGAGAACACGCTCGTCTACGACCAATTGCTCGCGCTCGGTTCGCAGACGGTCGCTGCAGGATCCAACGCCGGTACTCGCGTGCGCGTGTCGAACGTCGGGGGCGCACCGATGTCGCTCGGTGCTCCGCGCGTGACCGGAACCGACGCGAACGACTTCGACGTCGAGCTCGAAACGGCGCCGAATCCGCCGGCGGCGATGCCGATGGAGCCGGGGCCCGACACTTTGTCGCCGCTGCTCGCGAGCGAGGCTGCGCCGGGTCCTGGTGTTCCCGTCGCTCTGGACCTCGCACAGCTGAGTGCGCTCAACGCGCTCGAGCACGCGACTCTCGTCGGATTTCCCGTGCCGGGTATGGACGACGTCGCGCTTGAATTGAGCCGAATTCCACTGCCGATTGCGTCTGATGCTGTCTTGAAGATCGACGGTGTCGCACGAGCCGGCGGCATCACGCCCCTGCTCGGCGATCTCACGTTGTGGTCGGGCACGGTGCGCGATCAACCGGGTTCGCACGTCTTCCTCGCACTGTCGAGCACGGGTTCGCGCGGCACGATCGACCTCGGTTTCGCGCAGGACACGATCGTCCATCTCGTGCCGGATGCGAGCGCGACCACGACTGGACTGCCACCCGGCTCGCGCGTCGTGCGCGAGGCCGAGATGGCGGCACTCGGTTTCGGACAGTCGCCGGAAGTCTGCGCCGATTCGCGCGCAGTCCCTGGTTCCGAGCCGCAGAGCGCTAGCTTGGAGCTCGCCGCGACTCCCTCGACCGGCATGCTCGTGACCGCGAACTGTCGCCTCGCGATCGAAACCGACTACCAGCTCTATCAGAAGTTCGGCTCGACCGTCGGCGTCACGAACTACGTCACGCAGTTGATCGCTGCAGTCAGCGATCGTTATTTCCACGACGTGCAGACGACGCTCTCGATCGCGTATTTGAGCGTGTATTCGAGCGCTTCCGACCCGTGGACGTCGCAGGATTCCGGGGGTGACTCCGGCGACTTGCTCGACGAGTTCCGCGCGGCGTGGGCGCCGAACAATTGGCCCGTCTCGGCGAGTCTCGCGCACTTCATCTCGGGCGCGAGCCTCGGCGGTGGCATCGCGTACGTGAACGCGCTGTGCAGTTCGAACTTCGGTTTCGGTGTGAGCGGGAACATCAGCGGCGCGATCAACTGGGGTTCATGGACGGGCGCGCCGGGAAGTTTCACGTGGGACTTCGTCGTCGTCGCGCACGAGCTCGGTCACAACTTCGGATCGCAACACACGCATTCGTTCTGTCCGCCGCTCGATCGCTGCTCGACGAATTGCCAGAGCACGACGTCGTGCACGCGCGGGACGATCATGAGCTACTGCCACGTGTGCGGCGGCATGAGCAACATCGACCTCGAATTCCATCCGGTGTGCGCGAACGTCATGCGCCAGTCGGTGAACGCGAGTTGCATCGGTCAGTCTGCATTGGCCGGTGGTGAGTACGCGCAGTACCGCGTGCGTTTCAATCCTCTGACGACGACGGGCACGAAGAACGCGACGCTCGAGTTCACGCACGACGCGACGAACACGACACAGCCGTTCCGCTTGAGGCTGCAGGGCACGGCGAACTGAAGTGCGTGCGGGCGTCGGGACTCGTCGGTATCGTTCCGACTCACGATGCGAAACGTTCTGCACCTGACGCCCGATGACGCGCGACGCGTGCCGTGGAAGAACGGGCGCGGCGTCACCGAGGAACTCGCGGTGTGGCCGCAACACGCCGCATTCGAACGCGGCGACTTCGACTGGCGCATTTCGAAGGCACGCATCGTCGAAAACGGGCCTTTTTCCTGCTTCGAATCGCACGAGCGCATCCTTGTCGTCACGGAGGGCGATGGACTCGTGCTCGTTCACGGCGACGACACGCGGCGCGTGCGTCTGAGGCGAATGGAGCCTTACGGTTTCAGCGGAGATCGGCCGACGTCGGCCGA
>JAWXBU010000154.1:0-76407 GCA_034440255.1 Planctomycetota bacterium
ACAACGTCCGCGTACAGCTTGAAGTCGTCCTCTGAGTGTAACCGGTCAGGGTCCGCGAGCGATCAACAACCTTAGGCTTCGGCAGCAGCAGCGAGAGCAAGTGTAACCGGTCAGGGTCCGCGAGCGATCAACAACCGATCCAATCGTCCAGTCGAGCGCGCTGAAGTGTAACCGGTCAGGGTCCGCGAGCGATCAACAACTGTTCGCGAGGCCGAGAGGACCCTTGGTCGAGTGTAACCGGTCAGGGTCCGCGAGCGATCAACAACTCACGATCGTACAGCTCGTTGTTGAACGCGAGTGTAACCGGTCAGGGTCCGCGAGCGATCAACAACAACCGGGGGCCGCGCTGTACGCGTTCGAAAAGTGTAACCGGTCAGGGTCCGCGAGCGATCAACAACAGTGGCAGGCGGCGACGGAACCCGCTTCCAGTGTAACCGGTCAGGGTCCGCGAGCGATCAACAACACTCCAGTCAGGCTGAGCCCGCGCTCAAGGCAAATGCCGCACCGTTTGAAGATGACCAAAATGAACCTTTTCGCCAGCGAGCGGCCAGTTGAGCGCGGGGCTCGTGCCTGGGCATGCAGACAAGGTTACAAGAGCGGAGCGATGCGGGTCACGTGCACATGCCCAGGCGCGAGCCCGATAGTGACCAATTCATTCAGCCGCGCAACGACAGCGGCGCTCGCAACAGACCTTCGTGCAACGCTCTCACCGCGCGCTCGACATGCGTCTGCCGCACGACGAAAACCAAGCTCGGTTGACGCGTGCCCGAGAACGACTCGATGCACTCGACGCCCGAATCGCTCAACAATTCAGCACAACGATTGGCGAGGCTCGCATCGGATCCGATCGAGCGACCGATGAGGGCGACGACCGCGAGATCGCGCTCGACCTTCACTTTGCGACCGAGATCGGCCACAGCTGCATCGAGACCCGAGCACGGTGCGACCATGACGCTGACGCGTTCGCCGGTCGTCGATACGACGCTCGGCTCGACACGATGGCGCGCGAGCACCGTGAACAATTCGGCGACGCGCGGACCGCGATGATCCGCCGGACCGATCGCGAGATCGAGACGATAGACATCCGACCGCGCGGCGATGCCGACAGGACCGTCTCCGCGTGTCGTCGTTTCGAGCACCGTTCCAGGCGCTTCGGGATCGTTCACGTTCAGGATGCGAACGGTGACGCCGGCACGTTGCACCGGCGCGAGCGCGGGCCCGTACAGAACTTCCGCTCCGTGGAATGCGTACTCCTGCGCTTCTTGGAAACCGAGGCGCTCGACCACGCGCGCATCCGGAACGATCTCGGGATCAGCGGTCATCATTCCGCCGACTGCTTTCCACAGCTGCAATTCACCGGCACCGACCGCTTCCGCGATGATCGCAGCCGTCAGGTCCGAACCGTTGCGACCCATCGTCGTCAGATTGCCGCGCGAGTCCTTCGCCAAGAAACCGGTGACGACGGGAATGCCGGTCACTTGCTCGAGAGCGCCGCGAATGTCGCTCGTTCCGCCTGGCAGCGGCCGCGCGTCACCGTAGTTCGAATCCGTCGTGATCCCGAGATCCCACGCGTCGATCGGCGTCGCGTGCATGCCCATGCCTTTCAGCGTGTGAGCGACGATGCGCGCGCTCATGCGCTCGCCGAAACTCAGCAAGTGATCGTGTTGGCCTTCGAGCAAGCGCTTCCTCACGCGCACTTCCGCGAGCAATCCGAAGAGCTCCGTGAAGTAGCGGTCGAGCAGATCGGGATCGAGCCCGAGTTGGCGCAACAGCGTGCGATGGCGAATGCGCACGCGGTCGGCCTCGTGATGGCCTTCGAGCGCCGAGCGTGTCACGGTGTCGAGCAAATCGGTGACGCCTTGGTGCGCGCTCACGACGACGATCGGGCGCTCGCCGCCCTTGTCCGCCACGATCTTGCAGGCCCTCAACACCGCGGGGCCGTCCGCAAGACCGGCCCCGCCAAACTTCAGTACGCGATCGAAAGTCATACAGCGTCTCCTATAGCCTCCGCCGCGCTCGGCAACCATCGCGAGCACGAGAACGTGAAAACAAGGCGTTTGTGTTACGCTCAGGGGCTAGCTGCCTCGCATCGAAAGCCATTACAGCGATGACCGGAATCGACCGCGACACCCTGATCCACGACTGGAACCTGCCCGACGTCAAAGCGTCCGGGAGCATCCAATTCGACGACGAAACCCTGCGTGACGGGCTCCAATCGCCGTCGGTCAAGGATCCGACGCTCGACGAAAAGATCGAGCTCGTGCACCTGATGGACGCGCTCGGCATCCACACGGCGAACGTCGGATTGCCCGGCGCCGGCGCGCGCGCGAGAGAGCACATCCAAGCGCTCGCGAAAGAGATGAAAGGCCTGAAAATCAGGCCGAATGTCGCCTGTCGCACGGTCATTACCGACATCGCGCCCGTCGCCGACATGGTTCAAGCGACCGGCGTTCCGATCGAAGTCTGCGCGTTCATCGGCAGCTCGCCCATCCGCCAGTACGCCGAGAATTGGGAGATGGAGCACATGCTCAAGCTCTCGCGCGAGGCGGTCGAGTTCGGCGTCAAGAACGGATTGCCGGTCATGTTCGTGACCGAGGACACGACGCGCGCGAATCCGGAACACGTCAAAGCGCTCTACCGCACGGCGATCGAAGCAGGCGCGCAACGCATTTGTGTCTGCGACACCTGCGGTCACGCGACGCCGAACGGTGTGAAGCGATTGGTCGGATTCGTGAAGTCGATCGTCGACGAGATGAAAGTCGACGTCGGCATCGATTGGCACGGTCACCGCGATCGCGGCATGGGTTTGATGAACGCGCTCGCGGCTCTCGAAGCCGGCGCGACGCGCGTGCACGCGACCGCACTCGGCATCGGCGAACGCACGGGCAACGTCGAGATGGATTTGCTGCTCGTCAATCTGCGACTGCTCGGGCTCGTCGAGAACGATTTGTCCAAGCTCGGTCGCTACGTCGAACTCGCCGGTCGCGCCACCGGCGTCGCGATCCCGAACAACTATCCGGTGTTCGGCAAAGACGCGTTCGAAACGGCGACCGGCGTGCATGCGGCGGCGGTGATCAAGGCTTTCAAGAAGGGCGATCACTGGCTCGCGAATCGCGTGTATTCAGGCGTTCCGGCGGATCTCGTCGGACTCGAACAGGTCATCGCCGTCGGACCGATGAGCGGTAAGTCGAACGTGACGTGGTTCCTCGAAAAGCGCGGCGTTCAGCCGACGGACGAGCGCGTGCAGAAGGTGCTCGATCTCGCGAAGCAGACCCCGCGTCTGCTGACCGAGGCCGAGATCTTGGGCTGCGCGGGTAATTGACCTCGTTCGCGCCGAGCATGTGCACGCACGATCGGCGCGACCGAGGTCACTTCGGATCGCGAACGCGCTGGATGAACCACCAGTGATGGCCGTCGGGATCCATCGCTTCACAACCGCGATCTTCCCAATAGTCGGGTCCGTAGTCCGTGTTCGTCGGCTCCGTCACGATCACGGCTCCGGCGGCGCGAGCTCTCTCGCAGTGCGAATCGACGTCGTCGACGAAGAGCATCAACGCTGCCGTGTTCGCGCCGCCGACCGAGAGCGGTGACTTGCGCCACGCGCGTTCAGAGTGCGCGGGGGCCGGCGCTTCTTCGCTGACCATGATCAAGCCGTCGCCAAAGGTCAGTTGCGAGTGTTGCACGGCGCCGTCCGGTCCCTCGACGAGCAACTGCACTTCGAAACCGAATGCCTGTCACAGCCAGTCGATCGCTTTGCGAGCTTCACGATAGTTGAGGCTCGCGGAGATTCGCGGCCAGCCCTTCGGAGCCGATTTCATCGTGTTTTCTCGATCCAATCCGCCTCGACCAATCGCTTTGCGACGCCTTCGCCGAAGATGCGATGCCCGTGCGCGTTGGCATGGAAGTCCAATGGATGAACGCGCATCGCGTCGACATCCACATTCGCGAAATCGGGTTCCAGATCCCAGCACGCAACGGTATTCGCATCACAGAACCGCGCGACAGTGGCGAACGCAGCGCGGCTGACGAGCGCGCCGTCTTCGCGGACCAAGAAGGGGAAGAACACGACCGCGAACTGCACGCGATCCGCACTCAAGCGATCACGTGCGCGGATGAGCGCCGCACGCACACGCTGCCAACCTTCACCCTCGTCCGTGAACAGCGCCGAGCGCGTGCGCGCGAATTCGGCCAGATGCCTGCGGCTGTAGATTCCGGAAGCGAACACATCGACGCTGCGTAGATGGGAGCGCAGCCAACGTACGAAACCCGGCCGCCGCGGGTGCGTCAGCCGAATGAGCCAATCGTTCTCCGAGCCCTCGGTGCCTTTGGTGTCGCGAATGGCCGCGTCGTTCACGAAGAACTGCATGAGCACGAGATCGGGCTGATAAGGCAATACGCGCGCGAAAAGAAACTCGACTTCCTGTTCGGTGTCCTGCGCCGTGACGCCGCAGTTCATGACTTCGATGCGCTTCGACCCGCCTCGCTCGCCGAGCTTCTCACGCACGACGTCGACCCATGTTTCGCCTTCGCCGACGCCGTAGCCGAAGGTGTGCGAATCACCGATGCACGCGATGCGGAAAACGTCGGGAGGTTTTTCGCGAGCAACGACAGCGCCGCGAAACCCTTGTTCATTCGCGCGGCTGACGACGGCGACGGGATTCTGGTCGCGGCCGAACGAATACGTGATGCGCTGCTCACCGTTCGGCTTGTTCTCGAAACGAATCATCGGCTCGGAACTGTCGATGAGGAGATCGCCTTCAGCGCGCGGCGGCGGGAACGATTCCGGCGCGAACGTTCGCGCGGCGATCTCTGCGAACAGCACACCCGCGAACGGTGCGGCGAGCGTGAGCAGGAGCTTGCTGCGTGATCGCACGGCTCAGAACATCGTGTAGACGAACGGCGCGACGAGCGGAACAGCTTGCAGGAAGACGAAGACGATCGCCGACGGCAGCAAGATCAACACGACGGGGACGAGCCACCAAAACGGGCCGCGCCACATCGCTCGAATCAATTCGACGGCTGTTTTCGAGCCTTCGCGCAGGTGTCGAGTCCAGAGCATCTCGCATTCTCTCTCCGATTCAGTATACATCGTTTCGTGGCCGTCGAACCGAGCTCGAGCGCACTCTTCGTCTGTCCGCGCTGTCGCGCCGCTCTTCGACTGGATCGGCCGTGCGCGTCTTGCAGTTTCGAAGTAGACGCGCGCGAGGGCCTCCACGATTTTCTTTGGAGCACGACACGAGGTGATCCCGAGCGCGAGGTCGAAGCGTTCTACACTCGTCGCCCATTTCCTGGCTACGCGCCTGCGGACGACGCCAACACGTTGATCGATCGATCGCGTTCGTCACCGTTCCTACGCGGCCTCGACGAAGCACTGTCTCCTGACGCGACGGTGCTCGACTGCGGCTCGGGAACGAGCCAACTGGCCGCGTTTCTGGCACTCGTGGCAGCGAAACGGCGCGTCGTCGCGCTCGACGGTTGTCGCGCGTCGTTGCGGGAAGCCTCGCGGTTTCGCGAACGTGTGCGCATCGACAATCTCGCACTCGTGCGCGCTGACTTGTTCGCGATGCCGATCGCCGACCGAGCGTTCTCGGTCGTGATCAGTCGCGGCGTCGTCCACCACACGCCCGATCCGACGCGCGCGATCGAATGTGTCGCGCGCCTCGTTGCGCCCGGCGGACACTTGGTGCTGGGTTTCTACGAGAACGTGGCGCGCGGACTCCATCGCGCTCGTCGAGTGCTCGCGAATGTGCGTGGTCGGCCGTTCACCAGCTTGGATCCGCTGTTGCGGCGCGCGGACATCGACGACGAGAAGAAGCAGAACTGGATCGAGGATCAGTACCGCCATCCGCTCGAGCACATGCTGCCGTTCCAGCGCGTGTTGCATCAGCTGGAGTCGCTCGGTTTCGAATGGGTGCGCAGCGTTCCACCGACGCCTGCCGGCAATTTCTTTTCGCGCACCGAACGACCCTCCGCCGTGCGCCTGTGCATGCGCCGTTTGGGCTGGTTTTGTGCAGGAATTCGTGATGAAGACGCTGGCTTGGTCGCGCTGGTCGTACGCCGTCACGATCGTTCGTAGACACGGTCTTCGACGACCAACAGATCGAGCGCGCTGCGTTCCAGGAAGGACACGGCGTCGCGTTCGCCTCGCACCACGGGTTCGCTGCGCGGAGCGAGTGGCGCTGCAAGCAACATGGGTTCGCCGAACTTCGACAAGAGCGAATGCAGTGCGGCATCCTGCGCCCTCGTGACGAACCGCACGCGAAAGCGCTCGCACGAACCGGTCCATTCGGGAGCGTACCGACGCGCGTTCGATGTCGCAGCGAGAGAAACGATTCGCCCACCGATCGTCGAACGCAGCGAGGGCGGGACGACGAAGAACTCTTCCGCGCGTTCGCTCGCAACGACAGCAGTGAAGGGGAGGAACTCTTCACGTCGCAGAATCGAATCAGCCAAGTGCTTCACGATGCCGTGACGGCGAGGATCGGCCAAGACGAGGCGCGCTTCGATCGGGTCCGTGCCGTACTCGACTCTTCCGCGCACCCAACCTACGGTGCGTCCCGAGCGGAGCGCTGCAGCCATGCGCTCGACACGCGCGTACTCGTCGACGACGACTTCGGCGCTGCAGCCCGTGACCTTGGCGAGAGTAGGTTCGAGAAGTGCGGCCTCGCCGAAGCGGAAACCACTCGTCGCAGTGGGTCGCACGCCGGGCTCGAACGAGGACGACCCGTACCAAGCGGCGCCGATCGCCAATGCGGATTCGTCGCACCACGGAGGCACGAAAACCTCGTCGAAAGGCCCGTGTTCCGCAAGTTTCGCGACGATCGTCGCGTTGTTCGCGAGCGCGCCGACGAAGCACAATTTGTTCGACGAGACGCGCTGTGCGAGCTCGCGCGCGAGAGCGAGCACTGCATCCGCGAGCACGGCTTGGAAGCTCGCCGCCAGATCGGCGTGTCTGGATCCTTGCGAGGAATGCAGCAGCGCATCACCCACGTGCCGCGCAGAGCCGAAGGCGGCGATCCACGCCGGCCCGCACGCGAGGCCGCCGTTGAGATCGCTGACGAAGCCGCGATCGTCGAGCTCGATCCGAGCCGCGTCGCCGACGCGCACGAACTGCGACATCGCTTGTGCGTGACTGGCCGTGCCCAGTGTTGCGAGGGCCTCGACGAGCGCTTCTCCACCAGGCTGGCCGAATCCGAGCCATTTCGCAATCGCGCGCAAGGCCAACACGAGTGAGTGCGGATGATGCATCTCGAACAAGAGTTCGATGCGTGAATCGCGAGCGACGGCGAATGACGTCGTCGCCCACTCTCCGTCGCCATCGACGACCAAGATCGCAGCGTCGTCGAACTCCGTGGCGAAGAACGCCGACGCGGCGAAGCTCAGCGCGCGCCCCGAGAAGTAGAGCTGACTCGGGTCGACATCGAGATCGCTCGCCAGACGCGATTTGATCCAGAGGCGGTCACCGAGCCAGGTGAAGACTTCACGCGAAAAACTGCGCGATGACCGTGGAAAAGCAGCCAATTGTTCAGCCAAAACGCGCTCGAAGCGCCGCAGCGGCTTCTCGTGGAGCACGATCGCTCGCAAATCACGCGCTTGGATTCCTCCAGCCGAAAGACAGAACCGAACGGCTCGCCGCGGCAGCGCAGACTCGGCTGGATTGCGCGTGAAATGAGCTTCACTGGACGCCGCGATCAAGCGACCGCCGCGCACGAGCGCCGCGCCCGATCCTGTTCCGTACGCTGAGATTCCGAGGACGTCCATCAGTATTGCGAACGCAATGGATCGCGTTCGCGCGACGCAACGGGCCTACGCCAATTCGAGTCCACGCGTCGTCGAGATGCGAACCACGAGAACGGCACGAGCAGCGTCCAGTAGAAGATCCACAACACGACGCGCCCGAACGATGCGGCTGCACGTGCACCGAAGCGTTTCCACGCACCGAAGAAGCGCGAAGCGCGCGCGGCTCGGAGCCCCGCCTTCACTTCCGAAGCGCGACCGGCAGTTCGCCAGCGCTCGAGAGTCTTGCCGGTGTACGCGACGTGGAATTTCTCGTCCTTCAGGATCGTTTCGAATACGGCGCGTGTCTCGGCGTCGTCGTGCAGAGCGTCGCGATGACGTTGGAAGAGTTCCGCTGCCCGACGTTCGGCGACGTGCAACATCGCTACGTACGCGACTTCGCCGAGTTCGTCGCACAGTCCGAACGTGAACGAGCCGTGCGCATCCGCAGCATCGCCGCCGCGCGCTCGAGCCAAGTCGTACGGTCGCGACGACTCCAGTTCGGCTACGTCGCCCGATTTCGCACGCAACGCGCGCGCGCGCGTCCGAAACAGTTCAGCGTGACGCACTTCGTCGTCAGCATGCAGCGTCAGAGCTTTGACGAGCTCGGGATCGCTCACCCGCCGAGCCGCAGCTCTCAAGTCGAGACCGCCGCCCTCCTCCGTCTTCGAAAAGCTCTCGAGCGTGCGGATCTTGCGCGAGGGATCGGCCCACAATTGCCGACAATTCTTGCGCGAAATCACCGCCAGGCTCCGATCGGGAACGAGCGCGGATAGTCGAGCCACGCGGTGCCGAACGCGATCCAGGCGAGTTCTTGTTGCGTCCATGCGCCGCGTGACAGATCGTCGACATCGTGGTTGTGTCGCAGCGCCGCTCCGAAACCGACCCACGCGGCCGCGCGGTGCTCGCCGGCGACCGCGCGCCGCAGAGATTCGATTTGATCACCCGAGTTGGTCGTCTCCGCCGCGCCCCAACCGAGACCGAAATAGAACTCGTCCCGCAGTTCTGTCGGTGTGGCGCTGGCGAATTCTGCGGCGAGCGAACGATCGATCGGCAGATCACGCGGTAACTCTCGGCCGCACGCGATGCCGAGTCCGCGGTAGAGGCAACCGACGAGACGCCGCGGCACGAGCGGTTCCAGTGCAGCTCCGCGTTCCAGAAAGCTGCGCGCCGAAACGACGAGCGGGAAGTTCGGGTCGAGCGCGAGGCCCTCGACGACGTACGGCGTGAGCGGATCCGTTGAATCACCCAGCGAGTTCAGCGATTCGCGCAAGCGCTCGACACCAGCGGCGCCGTCGGCTGACCCGCGTCGCATGTGAGAACCGATTCCTCGCGCGACGTCGATCGTGTGATCGAGCTCGAATCGCGAAACGATTTCGCGAATTCGATCCATACTCGACTCATCCGAACGGCCACGCAATTCGGCGGCCCAAGCCAAGCTGAATCCAAGTCCTTGGCACACGCGGCTCGCGTTGCGCGATTCGAAATTCGCGACGTCCGCTTCCATGTCGGCGACGACCCAAGGTCGGTCGCGGAACAACACGTTCGGGTAATACTCGAACCAAAAGCCCACGTACCGTGTGCCGAAATTGGAAGTGGCTCCGTCGAAACGCACCAGCGGCAATGCGAACAGTCCCGTTGCGAATGCAGCGCCCGCGAGCAATCGTCCGAACACACGCAGACCGTTGGAAACGTCCGACCACAACCGACTGCTCGCGATCGCGATCAAGAGTATCGCCCAGGCGACGTGCGGGACGAGGTAGCGATACTGACCGACTTCGACCGGCGCCGCGTAGGGTTTGAACTGGAAATCGAAGGTTGCCGCGAGGAACGAAATCATCGGCAGATGCACGAGCCAGATCGCCGTCTTCGCGTGCTCGAAGCGCGCGCGCTCGACACCGGTTGAGCGCTCGCCCGTCGTCGGAACGAACGAGCGCATTCCGCGCCACGCTGAACGTGCCACCACGAACCAAGCCACTGCGAAAACGGCGAGAAAGAATGCTCCTCCCCATGACGCGGGAATGCCGGCGAAGTCCTCGAAACACGCAGATTTGGGCACGATTTCTGTCCAAAACGCCAACCAGCGCGATACTAGATCCGCCAGGCTGGGCACGTGATGTTCGAGGAAGCGCATGCGCAAGAACTCGCGCTCGCGACCGCCCGAAGCGAGGTCGAGCCACAGCAGTGGAAGTACGCCGAGGCTGAACGTGGCCAGCGCGCTCGGAGCGTCGGCGAAGGATTTCTTCCATCCGCGCGCGACCACATGGACGAACAGCGCCGATACAACGGTCATCAGTGCGCCGGTGTAGACGAACACGGCGCATCCCGCCGACAAACCCGTCCAGAAGAGTCCGCGCTTCGTCACTCCACGAGCGTGCATGTCGAAGAATGCGTTCAAGAACCACAACTGGAAGAACAGGTTCTCGAAGTGATTGCCTTTCGCGATCAGCGAGTACTTGAGCAGCACCGGCGGTGCGATCGCGAACAAGAACACGGCCAAGATCGCTGCGCGCCGATCGAAGTGTCGCGAGAGTAGTCGCCACACGAGCAGCAACGTGCCGACTCCGAGCAAGAGCGGAACCAGTTTGAGCGTCCAGTAGCTCGGCCCGAACAATGCGTACAAAGGTGCTGCGAGTAGCCCGACGACCAGGTGTCCACCGACGTTGTCGAAGTGGTCGGTGATCGCTGCGCCGCCGCGACCCTCGGGCACGACCATGGCGAGATTGCCGATGGTGCCGAGCTCGAAGCTGGGCATGGCGACGGCGTCGAAATTCGTGTGCAGGATGGCCAATCGGAAACCGACGTACACCACGATCGCCGCGTAGAGCCAAACGAGGCTCTCACGCACGTTCGAAAACGGCGAGCCGGATGACGACGACGATGCGCGACTTGGCTGCGGCGCGGCGAGCACGCGGAATCCTTCGACGCAGGAGAGAGGGCTCCGGCCACGCTCGGAAGAAGCGTGACTCGGAGCATCAAGTCTCTCGCCTGAGCGATCTCTGCGCAAGCATTGCACGGGTGGCCGCATCGGCCGGTCTGTCCGCAGCGGCGCACAGGCACGCAGGAATCGCTGACCTGTCCGTTCATTCAGCAGTGCGCGTCGGGAGCGCGGTGGGACTGCGAATCAGCGGTGACAGCCCAACAGCGGACGCACTTCACGAATTCGGACGCGTCGCACGCGCGTGCTCGGCGATCTCGCTCGTCGTCAGCGCACGCTGCCAAATGCGCAAGTTGTCGACGGCTCCGCAATAGGCCTGGTTCTTCTCGAACCACGTCCCGATGCGCAGGGGAATTCCGGGCGTGAGCGCGATGCGACCATGAACAACGCGTTGGTCGACGACGACACCGTCGACGAAGAGTCGTGCCATCGAGTCCATCTCGTCGAGCACGAGCGCGACGTGTTGCCAAGTTCCGTGACGAACAGCGCCGCCTTCGAGTCGTACGTGGCCGCCGCTCGAGCGCAAATCGGCGCGAAACGTCCAAGTCGACGGCAGTAGTGCGATCGTGAAATCGTCGGTGTGCGACACGATGCTCTCAAGCAGCGCGCTGCCCGCGTACGGATTCTTCCAGTCGGCGACGTTGACGCTCAACTCGACGGCCAGTGCAGATGTGAGCGGCAGCGCGTCGACGTTCGTCACGTCGATCGAAGCTCCGGAGCCGTCGAAACGCACGGCCTCCCCATCGACTCCGTGCTCGAACGTGATGCCCGTCGGTGACGCACGATGATCGACATCGATCCACGCGGCCGGCTCAGTCGAACGATCGAAGTCGAACTCGATCGCAATGCTGTCTTCACGCGGACGCGGCGCGCAAGCAGCGAAACACGCGGACGAAACGAGTGCAGCGAAGTGGAGAGGGAAGCGCACGCTTGGACCATCGACACTCGGTAGCGGCAGACTTGCGATGAATTGGGGTCGCCCCGTCATCCTGGCAGAGCGGGGCCCTCGCACGCGCACGACCGCACGGACCAGTACGCACGAGCATCGTGCGCACCCATCGAACGTCGCAATCGCCGACAGATTTGTCGCTCGAGCCACGCTCTCGCAAACACGGCGTGGGCCGCGAACGAACCTGGGCGCACAGCGCATGCCGCCGAGATTTCGAATCCGGACATGAACAGGCAGACAAGTGCTTCAGGTCAACGTGTTCCAGGCGTGACGAACACGATGCGCAGCTTCGGATCACCCTCGACATGGGCCGACATGAGCACGAGCCGTTCGCGCAATACGAACGCTTGCACATGCCGCATGGCGAGCGGTAGCTGCTCGACGAGCACACTCCACGCGTTCGTGCGCAGATCGTAGACCTCGATCGAGTCGTCCGGCGCGAGTTCGCCACCGCCACGACGCGAGGATCCACCGCACAAGTAGAGCTTGCCCGCGATCTCGACGAGCGTGGCCGAGGTTCTCGCCGCGCGAGGTGATGCGATCGCGGTCGACGTCCCGCTGGCCAGGTCGATCGCTTCACAGTCGTCGACGAGCGCGAACTCTTCGCGCATGCCACCGACGAGGAAGAGCTTGCCGTCGACGACGGCGCTCCCGCAGGCACGCCGCGGCTTCGACAACGCGAAACCTGCGTCGCGCCAACCACGCGTCGGATCTTCGATGTCGAGGCGCATGACGTCGGTCGGATGAACGAACGCGTCGTCGCCGCGAACGGTGTCGTAGTCGAGTCCACCGCACGCGAACAAAACACCTGCGTGCTCGACGAGGACGAACTGGGTACGGGGCGTCGGCAGCGTCAGCCGCGCGTCACGCGACCACCGCGACGCCGAGAAATCCCAGCGAAAACCGTTGTTTTGGGAGGCTGCGCGCTCGTCGATCATGCCGAACCCGCCCAGCGCGATGCCTGACTTCGTGCCGGCGACGACCCAGGTCGAGAGCGATTGACGACGCACCGGCAGCGCGTCGCGAGGCGTCCACGCCAGCGTCGCTAGATCGAGTTCCGCGCACGCATCCTGGAAATCATCTGGTTCGAAATCGTGCTGCTTCAGACTGCGATTGCCGCCGAAGAAGAGCACGCGGTCGCCGTCGACGAGCACACCCATGCGATTGCGCGCAGCGAATGGCGCGTCGATCACGTGCGCCCTCACGACGGTGTTCGAACTGGATTCGACGAAGCGCTCGATGTGTTTCACGCGGCCGTTCGCTCGCATTTCGTCGATGCCGCCGAGGATCCAAGTCGCTCCATTCGAATCGGCGACCATCTGGTGGAAGAAGCGCGGAAACGTCAGCTCACCGACGCGCCTCCAATGCGTCGCGTCCAGATCGAGTCGCCAGATCGACCCATCCTTGCCGCTCGCGAGGACGTGATCGCCGACGGCGCACGCAGCGACGCCGAACGCTTCACCTGGAAACGCCGGTCCATCGCTCCACGCGCCCGACACAGGATCGAAGAACTCCACGAGCGGCGTGATGTCGCCGCCGGAATCCAGGCCTCCGATCGCTACGACGCGCTCGCCCAATCGAGCCGTGGTGAGGGCACGTCGCTTCGAGGGGGCCTTGAACGACTTCCAGGCGGAGTCGCGCGCCGCGAGGTCGAGCACGAGTGCGTCCTCGACGAATCGCGCTTTTTCGCCTGGAAAAAGCGTCCATCCACCGATCACGACGAGGCGCGACCCGACGATCTCGGCATCGTGCGACGAGCGCGAGGTCGGTATGTCCAAGAGTTTCGTCCACTTACTCGTCAGCGTGTCGAAGCACATGACGTCGGTGACGCTGCGCAACCGCGCCGGCTCACCGGGGGCATTGTCGGCGATCATGCCTCCGACGCGGACGAGGTCGTGCTGGACTGCAACAAGTGCGGCACCCTGCATCGCAACGCCGCCTTCGAGACGCTCGACGCGCGCAGTGTCGGCCAACTCGAAGCGCTCGAATACATCCGACTGCCCGGCAGCCGAGTAGTCGTGCGGCTTGCCGAAGTATCCGCCGAAGACGTACAGACGCGAGTCGACGATGTCGGCGCCGAAGCTCGTGACGCCGCGCGACAATGAACCGATCGGCGCCGCGAGATGCGCGCCTGACTCGTACAAGCTGTCGTTCGAACCGATGAGGTGAGCGAGGGAAAGTGCGATCGAGAGCATGGTCATCACCGAGGAGACGAGAAACGAAACGAGGATGAAGAGGCCGAGATCGCAGTCGGATTTCGCGCCGACAGCTCCGGGTGCGGATTGGAGTGAGTCGTTTCCGCCGCGATCTCGGCCGTACGGTCAGCGCATCGGATGCGCGATCAAGGAACCCACGTGACTTCGTTGCCGTTCGTGAGGTTGAACGTGGCGCTCGAACAGAAGCTGACGGCGTCGCGATACCACGCTTGGTAGACGACGGTCGTGCCGGCGGTAGCGACTTGGCCGACCGTCGACAGCGGGGTGCCTGGTGTCGCAGGAAACAGCGAGAATCCCAGCACATTCGTGCTTACGCCGAGTCGCACGATGTTTCCCGCGACGCACAGGATTCCATCGCCGAACGCGAATCCCAGCCCGGCACTTTGTGCGGCAGAGCCTTGCAGATAGAGACAAGGCGCGCTCGGCATGTGCGCGACGGTGAGTACGAAGGAATCTGCTGCGAGGCTCGGGATGCCCAGCGAGCTCAAACGTCCGCCATTCAACGACACGGAGTTCGCGCAACCGTTCGTGAGCGCTCCGTTGTTGCCGCACGGGCAAGCTGTGCCCGTTCCGTCGCCGGCGCAGACCGGCGTGCCGGGTGCGCATTGCGTGAGCACGTCGAGCAAGGCCGCATCGAAACTCATGTTCGGCGCGGATGCCGACCACTCGATACGGAACGAGGTCACGACTTCAGCGACGCTGGACAGATCCCAGCGGAAATACAGCTCGTCACGTTGCTGTGGCAGCTGAGCGAGCGGCACGAACTCAGTGGGGGCGAGCAGGATGTCCTGACCCTGCAGGTCGACGTAGATCAACGTGAACGTCGCGATGCTGCGCGAATTGCCGAGCGTCGCCGTTTGCAACACCACTTGTTGAACGTCGTCCACGCCGCCATCGGCGAGCAAGAACTGTGACGGTGCAGACATGTGATAGATGTTGCCGGCACCGGCGAGAATGGCTCCGGGCACGGTCTGCGTGATCGTCACTGCGGTATCGGTCGAACCGGCGACGTCCGGGATGTTGGCGCCGTTGTAGGGCGAGCTGAACACCTCGAAGCCCGCGAACCGCGAGCACGGACCGCCGCGAAACGTGGGCGTGACGGCGGAGGTGAACCCCGCGGAGGCGATGGGAGAGAACGAGATCGCGACGAACAATGCGGCGATCCAGCAAGATTTCTGATTCATGGACTTCGACCGAGCACCCGGATCGAAGCACGGCGCGGTGTGCTTCGACGGCGAGAACGATGCTCTAATTGAGAATCAGTCTCAACACAAATCGTGGAAATCACGCGGTTTCGTGTCGATATCGGATCCGATGCGGTTCGGACGTACACTGCGAGGTCCATGTCGACCGCGCACCGCTCGACCTTCACACCCGAAGCCACGGCGGCCTTTGCGGAGATCATCGCCCGTCACGACCGCGGCGATTCCATCGACTTCGAGCGCGAGTTCGCTATGCACACGGAGGTCGAGCGTGAGCTGCGCGCACTACACGCGAATTGGAAGGCGCTCGACCGACTGCTCGGCGGACTGCAAGTCAGTGAGTCAGCGATCGACGATCTCGAGCGCGAACTGAAGCACGTTCGCGCGCCGGTGGATGGCGAGACGCGCGCAGATCTCGAGCGTTTGTCGTCACCTGATCGAATGCGTCGGCGCTACACGGTTCGCGAACGACTCGCCCGCGGCGGAATGGGAGAGATCTGGCGCGTGTTCGACGCGGACCTGCGTCGCGATCTCGCGATGAAGTTGATCCGTATGCGCGAAGGCGTCGGTTCGAATACGCCTGACGGGAGAATCCTGCGACGCTTCTTGTTCGAAGCCCGCCTGACGGGACGTCTCGATCACCCTGGCATCGTTCCCGTACACGACATCGGAGTCGACTCCGACGGTCGCGTGTATTTCACGATGCCGCTCGTGCGCGGACGATCCTTGGCAGAGATCCTCGATCTCGCTCGTGACGAAACCTGCGGTTGGACGCTCTCGCGAGTGCTCGAAGTCGTGTTGAAGGTGTGTGACACGCTCGCGTTCGCACACGCGCAAGGTGTCGTCCATCGCGACTTGAAGCCGGCGAACGTCCTGGTGGGTCGCTTCGGCGAAACGTACGTGATGGATTGGGGATTGGCGCGCGTCTTGAGCGAGATCGAGGACGCAGATCGAGCAGAAATCGTCGGTACTGCGGCGTACATGTCGCCCGAGCAAGCGAAGGGCAATGCGGATGAAGTCGGGCCGCGCTCCGACATCTACGCGCTCGGCGCGATTCTGTACGAGCTTCTCGCCGGACGCCGACCGTACGCGTTGGTCGACGAGAGCTCCGGGCGAGCCGCGCTCGACGCGGTGCGAGCCGGCCCGCCGCCGAAGCTCGAGGATCTCGCCGTGGCGACGCCCGAACTCGTGGCGATCGCGAAGAAGGCGATGGTGCGGTCACCCGACGGTCGCTACGCGAGCATGGAAGCGATGGCGGAGGATCTGCGTGCCTATATGGAGGGCCGCGTCGTTACTGCGCACGAATTCGGACGCTGGCCGGAACTGCGCAAATGGATTGCGCGTAATCGCGTCCCGACAGCGATCGGTGCGACAGCCTTGATCGCTCTCGCCGGCGTCCTGTCGTGGTGGGGTTACTCGCAAGGTCGGGACGTCATCGAGATCCAGCGGCTGGGCGACTTGCGCCGCGTCGAAGAACTCGAAGAGCGCGCCGAGAATATGTGGCCGGCGATTCCAGCGCTGCAACCCGCATTCGAGCAGTGGTTGAGCGAGGCCCACGCTGTCGCGTCGCGCGCGTCAGCTCACGAGAACGAGCTCGCTGCGATGCGTGCCTCTGACGTCGACGTGTCCGACCAGGACGTCGCTTGGAAGATCGATGCGCTGGCGACGCTCGTCGATCGATTGAGTCGCTTCCGCGATCCGTACCCAGGGCTCGGCACGATCGCGAGCGTGACGAAGCGTCTGTCGGATGCGCGGCGCATCGCCGACGAGAGTCTCGTCGCGGCCGCCGAGTCATGGCGCGCAATCCTTGCGGACATAGCGAACGAACCTACCTATCGGGGGCTCGTGATGACTCCGCAGATCGGGCTCGTTCCGCTCGGCATTGATTCGGTGAGCAGGCTGCACGAGTTCGCGCACGTCGCGAGCGGGACGGCGCCGACCCGTGATTCGGCTGGAAAACTAGTGCTTTCCGACGCTTCGGCGATCGTCTTGGTACTGGTGCCGGGCGGGAGTTTTCACATGGGCTCCGTGGGAGCAGTGCCCGGGCAGCCATCCGGTCCGCGCACGGACACGAGCGCCGATGAAGCGGAGATGCCGCTGACCGAGGTGAGGCTGACACCGTTCTTCGTCGCGAAGTTCGAGACCACCGAAGCCCAGTGGGCGCGCCTGACCATCGTCGAACGCGCCACGTCGTCGAACGTGTTGTTGCCAGCGCGTTCGCTCTCTTGGACGAGCGCCGAAAGCGCGCTCCGCCACGCCGGTTTGATTCTGCCTACCGAGGCGCAATGGGAGTACGCAGCGCGGGCGGGCACGACATCGCGTTGGTGGTGCGGGATCGAACCAGGTTCGCTGCGCGGCGCCGCGAACGGTGCGCGGGCCACGTTCGAACTGGAAGACGGCGAAGTGCAGCGCATCGACTCACTGCGCGCGAATCCGTTCGGGCTCGTGCATGTCCTGGGCAACGTCGGAGAGTGGACGCGCGAACCCTTCGCCGCGTACTCGAATGTGCCCACGAGCCGAGATGGAACGCGCATTTCGGCTGAGAACGGACTGCGTTGTGTGCGCGGGGGTGGTTTCAGGAGCCCAGCACAGCGCTTGCGTAGCGCTTCTCGCGAAGCCGTCGCGCGCGAAAACGTGAGTTTCGATATCGGCGTGCGCGCAGCCCGTGCGATCGACCTGCCTGGTCGGTAGGTTCGTCTCCATGATGCGTTGGCTACATTTCGTCTCGGTCGTCGTCGCGTGTGTGTCGACGATCGCGTGTGTTTCGTCGTCGCGCTCGTCGTCAGCCGGCGGAAACGGATCGGATCGCACCAGAGCGGCCGACGGAGCGTCGATCGCATTCCGTGTCGCGGGCAACGCTCACGGTGATCCGACCATCGTTTTCGTGCACGGATTCGGCTGCGATTCGACGTTCTTCGATGCTGCGATCGCGCATGTGTCCCAGCGCCGACGTGTGCTCGCCATCGACTTGCCTGGCCACGGCGAAGCGGATGCGAAGCGCGTGAACTGGACGATGGAAGCCTTCGGCGACGACGTCCGTCGCGCGTGCGATGCGATCGGTGCCGAGCACGTGATCCTCGTCGGCCATTCGATGGGTGGACCCGTGATCTTGGAGGCGGCGCGAGAAATGAGCGGCCGCGTGCTAGCGCTGATTCCCGTCGACACGTTCCACGACGTCGACCGGAAACCAACTCAGGCTCAGATCGAACAACTCGTCGAAACCTGGCGCGCGGATTTCGCGGGGTCAGCGTCGGGCACGGTGCGAGGTTCGTTCCACCAACCGATCCGCGATCCAAAGTACGTCGACATGGTGATCACCAAGTTGACGGCGATGCAGCGCGACGTCGGGCTCGCGTTGCTCGATTCGATGTTCCACTACGATGTCAGTGAAGGGCTCGACAGCACGACGCTCCCGATTCGTTGCATCAACTCGGCCGAAGTACCGACGAATCTCGCCGCTGGCCGCAAGTACGCGAAACGATTCGACGTACGCACGATTCCCGAAGTCGGGCACTACTTGATGCTCGAGGACCCCGAGGCATTCAACGCGTTGCTCGACGCGGCGATCGACGAACTCGCGCGCTGATCTGTACGTGAACGGCGCTCGATTTCGAGCTTCTCACCTGGCTCTAGCGCGCGCCCGAGCCGTTCGAGGTCCATTCTCGCCGCTTCGAATCCGGAGGCGACGGCAGCGCTGTACCAACGATGCGCCGCGATGCGATCGCGCTCGACGCCGCGTCCGTGTTCGTACATCAGGGCGAGTTTTGCTTGCGCCGCAGCGTGACCCTGCACAGCGGCGAGTTCGATCCAATGGAGCGCGCTGAATTCGCTGACCGCGACACCCGTTCCCTTCAAGTACATGAGCCCCAAGTCGTACTGCGCGGACGACAGACCACGGTTGGCGGCACGCTGCATCCACTGCGCGGCACTCGCTGCCTCGCGCGGAACGCCGCAGCCCTCGACGTACATCTGAGCGAGCTTCGCTTCCGCGAGGGCGTCTCCTTGCTCGGCCGCGAGTTCGATCCACTGCGCGCCTTCCGCAAACGAACCTTGCTCGACCGACATCCATCCGAGGCGAAACTGCGCTTCGGGCAAACCCTGATCGGCCGCGCGTCGAAGCCAGCTCATGCCGAGCGATTCGTCCACATCGACTCCGTCGCCGCGAAAGTACATGAGGCTCGTGCGGTATTGCGCCGTCGGCGAGCCGGCATCTGCATCCGCGCGCGGATCGCGATCGTCGGGCTTCTCCTTCTCGAGAAGGGCGAGCACGCTCCGCGCCTTCTCATGTCCCTGTTCGGCAGCGAGCGTCAGCCACCGGATTGCTTCAGCGCGGTCCTTCGGAAGTCCGCGCCCGATCAAATGCATGATGCCCAGATTGTGTTGGGCCGGAGCGAAACCTGCGGCGGCTGCGCGCTGGAACCAGCTCACCGCCTCATCGTCGGAGCGTAGGACACCTGCGCCTGCATGAAAAAGGAGTCCGAGATTCGTTTGAGCTCCTGCATGACCGCGAGCCGCAGCACGTCGGTACCAACGTGCGGCCTCGGACTTGTCCAGCCGCACACCGCGGCCTTCGTCGTACGCGAGTCCGGTGAGGAACTGCGACGCGGCGTCGCCGTCTTCAGCTGAGTTCGTAGAGTCCGTGACTCGCACGGAGTCGAAGTCCGGGGTCAGCGCGGTCGGCTGCGACACACACGACGCGAGAAGCGACGAAGAAACGAAGAAGAGCAGTGAGGTGTGCAGGGAGCGGAGCATTCACCCGCTATCGGAACTGTTCCTATCGAGCTTGAGATCAAGAAAGATTCACGATGGGCCTTTCCTCGCAGTGAGACCGCGAATCACCGGTGCCTTGGTGAAGATTCGATCAACGCACTGGGCCAAGCAACTCACCGTCGTGCGTTTCGGCGCGGAACGCACAGGGATTGTTCTTCATCACGATCGACCGGCCGGTTCACGGGATCTTGACGCGAAGAACATACCCTCCGCGCTCTCGCCCACGCGATGCAGAGCTCCGACCAGGACCAGTACAGATGCGGCTAGTCGTGACGACGTGGAGGGCGATGCTCTGGGCATTGCTCGTGTTCCTTACCCCGACATTCATCACGGCTCAGACATCACAACCGCCGGGCTCGATCCGCGGTGTCGTGAGCGATGGGGACTTCGATCTGCCGCTCGCGGGCGCTGCGGTCGTCGTCGTCGAAACGGGAGCGAGCGTTCGAACAGGCGATCAAGGCAATTTCCTGATCGAACAGGTCGCACCCGGATCGTACACGCTCGTCTTTTCGAAGGACGGTTACGAACGCGTCGTTCGATCGGACGTGGTCGTGCAGTCGGGTCGCCTGACCGACGTCGATGCTGTACTCACTGGCGAGTTCACGGACATGGACGAGTTCCTCGTCCAGGACATCCTCCAACTGGGCGCTGGTTCGGAAGGCTCGCTACTGCGATTGCGTTTCGAGAGCTCGACGATTCTGGACTCGATCGGCTCGGACCTCATGAGTCGCGCGGGTGCGAGCGATGCAGCCAGCGGTCTGCGTCTCGTCGCCGGCGCATCCGTGTCGAACGGGAAATTCGCAGTCATTCGCGGCCTTCCCGATCGCTACGTGAGTTCGCAGATGAACGGCGTTCGTCTACCCAGCGCGGACGAGGACAAGCGCGCTGTCGAACTCGATCAGTTCCCTTCGGCTGTCATCGAGAGCATCCAAGTCTCCAAGACATTCACACCCGACCAACAAGGTGACGCTTCCGGCGGAGCCGTGAATGTTCGGCTCAAGGGGATTCCCGACGAGACCAGCTTCCAGATCAAAGGTCAGATCGGGAGCGACACGGAGAGCTTCGGCAACAGCTCATTCCTCGAGTTCGACTCGGGTCCGCGCAGGATCCAAACAGAGAATCTCGGTTCGAACTGGGAAGGGACATTCGCGCCTGAGCGCACGGACGCGCCCATCGATCACAAGTTCGCCGTGTCGGGTGGTGGGAAGCACGTCTTCGACAACGGTGTCAAGGTCGGCGGCTTCGTGAGCCTTTTCTACGAGCGCGACAGCTCGTTTCGCGACGACGGCCGAGACGATTCGCTGTGGGTGGAAACCCCCGGAGCGCAGCTCACGCCTCAGGCCTTCCAAGGAAGTCCGACGGACGGCGATTTCAAGACATCGCTGTTCGACGTGACGCGTGCGAGCCAGTCGTTGCGCTGGGGTGGACTGGGGACATTCGGTGTCGAGACCGAAAACCACAGAGTTGGACTGACTTATCTTTTCACGCGTTCCGAAGAGGACACGGCTACCGTCGCCACGGACACGCGCGGCAAGGCTTACTTCATCGACCTGAACGATCCCTCGAGTGCTCCGTTCCTGCGCACGGACACTCTGGAGCACAGCGAGCGCGCCACGCACACGCTTCAGCTCGGCGGTCGACACGTCTTGCCGTTCGAAGGATTTTCCATCGGCAACAAGGTGAAGTTCAAGAAGCCGGAGTTCGATTGGTCGGTCGCGGAGAGCTCAGCGCTGCTCGATCAACCGGACAAGCGGCAATTCGGTGCACTGTGGCGTGCGTCGCCGACTGGAACAGACGGTCTGTGGCTCCCGTACAAACCTGCGGCGAACTTCACGATCGGGAACGCTCAGCGGATCTTCAAGCGCATCGACGAGGACAGCGAGCAGTACGCGCTGAACCTCAAGCTGCCCTTCGAGCAATGGTCCGAAACCGAAGGCTACGTGAAGCTCGGAGTCTTCCGCGACAAGGTCGATCGCAAGTTCAACCAGGACACCTTCAGCAACTTCGGCGACACAGGCCCGACGCAGACGTCCGAATTCGACGATCCCTGGAGCGTCGGCTTTTCGTCTCAGGTCCATCCGATCACGTCATCCAACTCCGACGTCGATTACACCGGCCAACAAGAGATCTCGGCGTCGTACGGCATGTTCGAGCTGCCCCTCACTCCGAACTTCCGAGTGCTTGCGGGAGCGCGTATGGAGTCCATCGACATCGGCATCCAGAACATCGCTGAGGGCGACGCAGAGTGGTATCCGCCGGGGACTTCGGTCGGAATCGACTTACAACCCGGAGATGCAGACGTCGCGTTCTCGCAAGACGACTTGCTCCCTGCGGTGGGGCTCACCTACACAGCCGGCAAGGTGGTGACGATTCGCGCCAGCTACAGCGAAACCGTCGCGCATCAAACTTTCAAGGAACTCACGCCCATCATTCAGCAGGAGTTCCTGGGCGGCCCCATCTTCATCGGCAATCCGTTCTTGCAGATGAGCGCGCTGCAGAACTACGACGTGCGCGTCGACTACGCGCCTTACGAGGGAAGTCTCATTTCGGCATCGGCGTTCTTGAAGCACGTTGAGGATCCGATCGAATACGTCCAACGAGGCGCCTCCTTCAACTTCAACACGGCGGTCAATTATCCGAAGGGGAGCCTGAAGGGCATCGAGCTCGAGGTGCGCCAGAATCTAGGTCGGTTCAACAGCGGTCTCGACGGCCTAGCGGTCGGAGCGAATGGCACGCTCATCGACTCGGAGGTGACGCTGCCCGACAACGAGGCTGCGGTCTTCGCATCCAATATTCTCCAAGTGCCGTTCACGACTCGCGACATGACCGACGCGCCTGAACACCTTTACAACTTTTATGTCACTTACGACATCGAGTCGACCAAGACTCAGTTCGCCTTGTTCTACACGGTCCAGGGCGACACCTTGGTCGCCGGGGCAGCGAACGTGGCGAACAACTTCGTGCCGAGCGTTTACGCCAAAGAGTACGGCACCTTGAATTTCAGCCTCTCACAGGGGTTGAGCGAGCACGTCAAGCTCCAGATACAGGCCAAAAACCTCACGAATCCCGACATCGAAGAGGTCTATCGGTCCAGCTACATCGGGGACGATGTCACTAAAACCTCCTACTCGAAGGGACTCGAGTTCACGCTCGGGTTGACCATCAGCTTCTAGCACCCCATGAAACGATTCACTCGAAAGAACTGGGCCATGATCGCCTTCGCCGGCGTTCTAGGGCTCGTAACGACGGGAGCGATGGCCAGTGGTGAAGAGACCAACGCCACGCTCGACGACACACGGGCCGTGCTCGGCAAATGGATCGAGACGCAGCAGATCATTGCTCGCGAGCGCAATGACTGGCAGCAAGGTCGCGAGATCCTGGGCGGACGGATCGACTTGATGAGGAAGGAGTATTTCGTTCTCAAGGACAAGATCGATCAGGCGCGAGTGGTTCTGAAGGACGGCGAGGCGAAGAGACTCGCCTTGAAGAAGGAGGAAGACGAACTCCAAGCCACTTCGACCCAGCTCACGACCGCAGTGACTCGGCTCGAGGCAGACGTGCGCCGTCTCCACAAGTCGCTCCCTGAACCGACTCAGAAGCGACTCCAGCCTCTGTATCAGCGCATTCCCGAAGACACCGCGACGACGCGTGTGACGGTGGCCGAGCGGTTTCAGAACGTCATCGGAATCCTGAACGAGGTCAACAAGGACAACAGCGACCTCAAGGTCGAATACGAAGTGCGCAATCTCGCCGACGGCAGGCCGTCCGAAGTGCGCACGATGTACCTCGGATTGGCGCAAGCCTACTACGTCAGTCCGGGTGGCGAGGCGGGCATCGGAAAGCCGAGCGTCGATGGTTGGAAATGGCAGACGTCGAACGTGATCGCGAAAGATGTCCTGACCGCTTTGGACATCATCCAAGGCAAACACTCTCCCGCATTCGTCTCCCTTCCTGTGAGCATCCAATGAACTGCTTCAAATACCTCTACGGTGTCGCGCTGCTCGCCACGCCGGGGTTTGCACAAGAACAGGCTCCGACTGCGGCTCCCCACGAATCCGTCACGAAGATCGCAGCCTCGGCAGGACTCGAGCTCCAAAAGAGCACGGCCGAGCTCAATGCACTCCGTGAGCAGATCGCGAACGACAAACTGCCGCTGGCTCAAGAGATCACGGCTCTCGAAGAACTCCTGACCCAGGTTCGTCGAGAGAACGATCAAGTCACACGGCAGGTCGACGAGGGCAAGCTCGACATCACGAATGCCAAGGCGATCATGAAGGCTCGTGTCGACGAGCTGACTTACGTCGGGAACTTCCTCGACGAGTATTCACGTACGCTCGAGACGAAGCTCCACGTCAGCGAACTCCAACTCTACGGTGATGCGCTGACGGCGGCCAAGCAGGCCACCGAGAACAAGACGCTCACGATGGGCGAGCGATTCGAGCGCCAACTCGCCTTCGTCGAGCTGTCGACGAAGCGACTGTTCGATTCGATCGGCGGTGTGCGCTTTCCGGGAACGGGTGTCGATCAGCAAGGCGCTGTGATCGAGGGGCAGTTCGCGCTGCTCGGGCCGATCGCGTTGTTCGCAGCCAAGGTCGGTGGTGTCGCCGGAGTCGTGATTCCGCAGACAGGCTCGTTGAATCCTTTGATCAAGCCGCTCGAAGGTGCGTTCCAGATCGGCCTCAGTTCGCTCGTGCTCACGGGCGAAGGATCGGCGCCGTTGGATCCGTCTCGCGGCGGCGCACTCAAGGCGCTCGTCCAACGCACGAACATCATTCACATCTTCGAGAAGGGCGGCCCGATCATGTGGCCGCTCCTCGTCGCCTCCATCCTCGCTCTGACTACCGTCATCGAGCGGTTGATCTTCCTCGCGAGTGAAAAGAGGCGTCGCGATCCCAACCAGCTGGAGAACTTCTTCGCCACGGTCAAACGCGGTGATTTGGATGCGGCGGTCCATCAGGGCGGCACATCGAAGTTCTTCGTGGTCCGAGCGCTCACCTACGCTCTCGGGCACAGAGAGAGTTCGCTCGGCAACGCTCTCGACTATGCCAAGGCCAATGAGATGAAGCGCTTCACTCGTGGCATCCCAGTGCTGGACACGGTCATCACTCTTGCACCATTGCTCGGTTTGCTCGGTACGGTTACGGGCATGATGGGATCCTTCTCCATCATCGGTGGAGACCTGAGTTCGCCGGGCGCCATCACGGGCGGTATCGCAGAAGCCTTGATCGCCACCGCATTCGGCTTGGGCATCGCCATCACGTGCCTGCTGCCGTTCAACTTCCTGAACGCACGCTTGGATGAAGCTCAACACGAGCTGGATTCAGCAGCGTCGCAGCTCGAGATGATGTTGCAGACGCAGCCGACGCCGACGTCGGGCACGACGCCTGCTGCTCCTCACCCGACTCCTGCTGCACAGCACCGTCACGAATACGCCAAGACCTGAGGACGAGCTCATGCACGGTTCATCCAGTAGAGGCGGCAAGAAGCGCGCACGCATCGAGATCATCCCGCTGATCGACATCATCTTCTTCCTGTTGGCGACCTTCATCATGGTGTCGCTTTCGATGACGAAGAACCAAGGCGTGCAAGTGGCGTTGCCGTCTGCCGGGGCAGCCACGTCGCTCGGCGACCAGCAAGAAATGGAGAAGGCGGTCACGCTGAGCGTCAGCGAAAAGGGCGAGGTCTTCTACAACAAAGAGAAGATCACGATCGCGCAGTTGCCGATGCGTCTTCAGACCTTCAAGGCGTCATCCAAGGAGCCCAAAGTCATCATCAACAGCGATGGTAACGCCGACTGGAAACAAGTGGTTTCCGTGCTCGACGAGGTGAAGAAGGTCGGCATCGGCAAAGTCGGGATCAACACGGAGAAGCGATGAAACTCGGTTGGATCCTGGGAATCGTGACCGCGATCTTCGTGCACGTGTTCGTGCTGCTGTTCGGCGGTCTGTTCTTCCCGAACGACAAAGAAGCGCACCGTTCCATCACGGAAGTGGAACTGCTCGACGATACGGTGGAGACGAAGGAGAAGCCGCTCGACGATCAGCCCGTCGACGAAGAGATCGAAGCCGAGGCCGAGCCGCTCCCTGACGCCGCAGAAATCGTCAAGAGTCTGGAAGTAGCACCCATGAACGATGCTCCCGCACTCGAAGCGGCGAGCTTGAGCGCGATCGAAGCAGCTCTGAACGGACAAGGCGGGTCGAGCAGCGAGTTCGGCGACGCGTTGAGCTTTGCCTCCGGCGGCCGCATCGGCGGAACGGGACAGGCGGGCGCGCTGGGTGAGACCGCGGACAACGCCTTCAGCATGTCCGAGATCGATCAGAAACCGCGCGCTGTCTTCCAGTCGGCACCGATGTATCCGGCTGAGTTGCGCGACAAGAAAATCGAAGGCTCCGTGACCGTGATCTTCGTCGTGGATTCGTCCGGCAAGGTCGTGGATCCGCGCATCGAGAAGTCGTCCAACCCGGCCTTCGACAAGCCGGCCCTCGACGCAGTGCGTCAATGGAAATTCGAGCCCGCCGTCAAAGGTGGCGAACGTGTGAACTGCAAGATGCGTGCGCCGATCCGCTTCCAACCGAGGTAGTAACCATGAGAACTTCGAAAATGTACTTACTCGGCTTGGCGTTCATCGCGGCCGCTTCGACCAGCTTGCGTGCAGGCGAGATCGATCTCGAGGCGATGTGGAAGGACCCGACTTTCCAGCGACAGTTCGTGGGCAGCTACGGCGTCAACGCCGAGATCGAGCCGCGCGTCACGCCCGAAGAAGTCACGATCCTCGAGAAGATCAGGCCGCTCATGGGCACTGACTTGCCCAAAGCAGAAGAAGCCCTGCGCAAGGCGCTGAAGCCGA
The DNA here is from genome assembly GCA_034440255.1 of Planctomycetota bacterium. Classification (GTDB taxonomy): domain Bacteria; phylum Planctomycetota; class UBA1135; order UBA1135; genus JAEUIA01. Next base: position 26,699 of record JAWXBU010000154.1, read on the forward strand.
CATCTTCGGCCGTGCTCGACTTCACGCTGGGTGGAATCCAGTTCCAACAGGAGAGAACGGACTTAGCGCTCGCGAGCTATCGCAGCGCAGTCACCAAATTCCCGAGTTTCCGCCGGGCATGGCGCAACCTGGGCTTGATCTACGTGCGCAACAACAACTTCGACGAGGCCATCACGTCCTTCGTGAAGATGATCGAACTCGGGGGGGGCGACGCTTACTCGTACGGGTTGCTCGGATACGCTTATGCCTCCAAGGAAGATTTTCAGCCGGCCGAAGCTTCCTATCGAAACGCGCTCCTGCTTCAGCCCGAGAACACGGAGTGGCGGCTCGGACTGACGCGGTGTGCCTTCAAGCAGAAAAAATACGAGGACTGCGCGGCGCTACTGGACGTCTTGATCGCTCGCTACCCGGACAAAGCGGACTTCTGGCTGCTCCAAGCGCACACGTTCATGGGCATGAAGCAACCCATGAAGGCCGCCGAGAACCTCGAGGCGGTCGATCGCCTGGGCAAGTCGACCGTGGACTCGATGCACACGCTCGGGGACGTTTACATCAGCGAGAACGTATTGGAGCTCGCCGCGCGAGCGTACCAGCGCGCCATCGACATGGACGTGGCTCAGCCGATCGCGCGCCCCATACGTGCAGCGGAAGTCCTGGCTGCGCGCGGTGCGGTGTCTCAAGCGCGTCGTATCGCCAAGCACATTCGCACGGTGATGGGCGCGCGAATTTCCGACGATGAGCGCGGCAAACTGCTGAAGCTCGAAGCTCGATTGAGCATGGCCGAAGGCGAATCCAGCGACGAGACTGCTGCGGTCCTGGAAGAGATCGTGCGGCTCGATCCGCTCGACGGCGAAGCCCTACTGCTCTTGGGCCAACATTACACGCGCAAAGATCAGCCCGATCGGGCGATCTTCTACTTCGAGCGCGCTGAGAGCATGCCAGCGTTCGAGGTCAACGCCAGGATCCGTCACGCACAAGTGCTCGTCGGTCTAGGTCGCTACACCGAGGCCGTCCCGCTGTTGCGCCGGGCCCAAGAATCCCGTCCGCGCGAGGACGTGGCCCGTTACCTCGAGCAAGTCGAGCGCATCGCCAAGTCGCGTCGCTGAAGCGAAGTCTCGGTCTCGCGGCAGAGCTTCAGCGAATGCTCGACCGCTCTTCACCTGTTGCTCACAACTCGTTCCTAGCATCCTCGGCCAACAGCGTCGAGAACCAGAAATTTCTCGACGCCGAAGATCCCAACCCACCAACGAGCACATCAGTCGAGGAACTTTGTGAAAATGAGAACTGCAACAATGATGACGAGCTTGGCCGTCCTCTGCATGGCGAGCACCGCCACGGCAGCCGACGTGTTCTTCCTCTCGTCGACGACGACTCCTTCGGACCCCATCCTGATCGCCACGTCTCAAACGTGGACTGCAAACAACGTCTACATCCTCCAGAGCCCGGTCTACATCATGCCGGGCGCTACGCTCACGATCGACGCGGGAACCGTCGTCGCCAGCATGGGCTTCAACACGACGTCGCTTCTCAACGACCCGAACCTCGAAGGCGGCACGCTCGCCATCACGCGCGGCGCGCAGATCTTCGTCAATGGCACGGCGGCGCAGCCGGTCATCATGACCTCGCAGCGTGACACCGCTACGTGGGCCAACGGCAACCCGAAAACCGGCGTCTGGCGTGAAAGCGCCAACGAATGGGGCAACCTGACGGTCATGGGTAGCGCCTACATCGCGGCTTCGGCTTGCAAGGTCGGCGTGCAAGTTCCGCCGATCACCGCAACCCCGAGCGCCACGAACTTCGCGTTCATGGAAGGCCTCACTCCCGCCAGCGTTTCCGACACGAAGACGCGCTACGGCGGCGGCAACGACAACGACGACAGCGGCAGCATCACGTACTTGTCGATCCGCTACGGCGGCAAGGTCGTCGGGCTCGCCAACGAACTCAACGGCCTCTCGCTGGGCGGCATCGGCCGCAACACCGAGATCAGCCACCTCGAGATCATGAACAACGTCGACGACGGCATCGAAATCTGGGGCGGAACGGTCAACCTCGACCACTTCAACATCTGGAACATCGGTGACGATTCCCTCGACGTCGACCAAGGTTGGCGTGGCAAGGCGCAGTTCGGCTTGCTCGTCCAAGGCTACAGCGTCAACGCTGCTCAAGGTTCGGGCGTGGGCGACAACCTGATCGAGATGGACGGCGCTGAAGATTCGGATCAGCAGCCGGTCACGACCTCGACGATCTACAACTGCACCTTGATCGGTCAGCCGGTCTCTGGAGCGGGCGACCACGCCATGGCTTTCCGCGACAACGCTCGCGTTCAGCTCCGCAACTGCATCTTCATGGACATCGGAGATCGCCTCGTCAGCCCGGACAATTCGGATGCCGACAATCCGTGCCCGGGTAGCGGCTACGGTTTCAACGGCACGCTCTCGTACGTCAATACCTGGACGACGCCGTTCACGGCGACGTCGACGGTCAATCCGTTCGCGACCCCGGCGGAGATCGCCGCCGCCTACACGGTCCAGACTTCCGGCAACCTGCTCGAAGTCAAAGACAGCGTCATGGTCCCGGCCACGTTCAGCGGCACGACGAACTACTCGCAAGCGACCACCGTCGGCGTGTTCGCCCTCGCGAACAACAACGTCGGTGTCGCACCGTCGCCGCTCTCCACGGGCCCGGCGATTCAATCGATCCAACGCGGAGCTCCCGTCGTTCGCGGCGGTCTCACCATGCGTCCCGTCACGCGCCTCGACCCGCGTCCGGCGAACGACGCTCTCACGAGCGTTTCGTCGGCCAACCCGGCCGAAGGTTTCTGGGCCACCGCCAACTACCGCGGCGCGTTCGCTCCGACTGTCGAGCCGTGGGTCATCGGCTGGACGGCCTCGTACGCGTTCGGCTTGACGCCTGACATCGAAACGACGAACTACTTCTGCGTCGGCGACGGTTCTGCCACGGCTTGCCCGTGCGGGAACAGCGGTTTGCCGGGCAACGGCTGCGCCAGCTCGGCGTTCGCCGCCGGTGGTCACTTGGTGGCCCTTGGTGATCCGAGCATCTCGGGCGACACCCTCACGCTGACGGCGTCGAACATCCCGGGTCCGGCTCTGTTCATCCAGTCGACGGGCCTCGCTGGTTCGCCGATCGCGTTCGGCGATGGTCAGCTCTGCGCTGCCGTCGGCATCAACCGTCTCGGTGTCGTGTTCCCGAGCACGAGCGCCGCGACTTATCCGGGTGGACTGACCCCGGGTCCGATCTCCATCGTCGGCTCGAACATCGCCGGTGGCGTTCGTCACTACCAAGCTTGGTACCGCAGCTTGCCGTCCTTGTGCGGTGCAGGGAACTACGCCCTCACGCAAGGTTTGACGCTGACCTGGCAACCCTGATCGAGAGTGATTCGCGACACGCTTGAAACGAGCGCGTCGTTGATTGCAAACAGGGGGTCGAGTTCGAACGTAAGTCGACTCGGCCCCCGGTCCCATACAAGTAGCTACTCACATGATTCAGATCTCGACTTTCACCGCTCTGGCGCTGACCGCATCCGCGGCAATCGTTGCATCCTTCACTCCTGTGAGTGCGTTCGACACGCAGGTTCAGAAATCGACCGAGACGGCGTCAGCGACGACCCTCGACGCGACCGATTCTCCGAAGCGTGCCGATGACGACGGTTCGCGCGACACGTCCGGAGAATGGACGGACAAGCCGATCGCGGCACATCGCGCAGAGCTGCTGACGCTCGCATTCGAAGCGGCGAGCTCGCTGCCCACGCACCCGCACGTCAAGAATCGCTGCCGCATGCAAGAAGACGTGATCACGACTTGCTTGGAACTCGAACAACCACGGCGCGCCCTGAGCTACATCGAGAAGATCGACAACTGGCGCCGTGGTTCTACCTATGCAGATCTGGCGCTCTACCTGGCGCGTCACGAAAACGCACAACACGTCAGTCGATTCCTGGAGCTCGCGGACCAAGTCGCCGAGCGCAAGACCGAAGCAAGCAACCAGGAGTGGCGCATCGATCTGATCAAGGCCAAGATCGCCGCCGTTCTCGTCGCTACGACCGCCGAGAAGGAGATCGTCGACTTCAAAGCGCGAGTTCCCGAACTCGACGCGATGGTCTACCACGGCGGCCTCGAGGAAACGACGCGCGCATTGTCCGAGTACGCGAAGCTCTACGACGAGCACTACGCCGACGAAACGCGGCGAAACATGCTCTACACGAAAGTGCGGAAGGGCTGGGGCAACACGCCCATTCAAGTGCGCTTCGAGTCGCTCTCGAAGCTCACCGAAACAGCCTTGGCTCACGACGATCGACCGACCGCCTTGGTGCTCGCGCGTGAGGCGAGAGAAGTTCTCGCCGCAGCGGACTTCGTGGCCGAGGATCGCATCCCGCTCATCGCGCGATCGGCAGCCTTGTTCCGCCGTGCGGGGGATCCGGACTCATCGAAGAAAGAACTCGACGCAGCCATCGCGCTCTACGACAAGCACGAAAAGGACATCGTCGACATCTATCGATCCACCGCGTTGCGTGCGCTCGCCGAGCAATACCAAGAATTGGGTGACGGCGATCGAGCCCTGACCTTGTACTCGCGCGCCGTCGAGGCCGGAGTCGTCAATCCGAATTCACGTCCAAGAGCCGACGACCTGATGGCGGTGTGCTGCTCGATGGCCAGATGCGACGTTCAGCCGACCGAACCGTTGATGAAGCGACTGCGCGAGGTGCGCGCGAATCTGCGCGAGCCGTGGTGATCGAATCCGACGAGTGAGTACTCGTCGCGGCAGATCTGCATCCCTAGCAGCCCGTCGGAAAAGTCCGGCCTCTGAACACAACCTGCCGTCGCGCTGCTGCGTCGGCCTCGTCATGCCGTGCTCAGCGGCGAAGAAGTAGTCGCCGGATCAGTGACCCCAGCTACGTAGGTAGCGGAAGTCGTGGTTCACGGTGCGCTCGGACAATTTGGCGATCACCGGCGGTAGGCGCTTGTATTGATTGAGCGCGATCCGACGGCCGATTTTGGCCACGAAATCCTGTGCGAAACCGGCAGCGAGCAAATCGTCGACCGAATAACGTTGGTCGACCATGAGCTCGAGGATCCTGTCGGCCTCAGCGTAGGTGAATCCGAGCTCGGCCTCGTCGGTTTGGCCTTGGAACAAGTCGGCAGAAGGAGCTTTGTCGACGACTGACGATGGCAGTTCCAAGTGGCGAGCGAGCTGATAGATCTGGTGCTTGTACAAATCGCCCAGCGGATTCAGCGCGGACGCTGCATCGCCGAACTGCGTCGAATAACCGAGCAGGATCTCGGTCTTGTTGCTCGTGCCGATGACGAGGCCGCGCCACTCGACAGACAGATCGTAGAGCACGATCATGCGCGCTCGCGCCATCACGTTGCCGCGGCGGATCTTGTCGGCGACGTCGACCGTGTCGAAGTAGCCGTCGGCGAGCTTCGAGATGTCGACCTTGCGGCTTTCGCAGCCGAGTTTTGCCACGACCTGGCGCGCGTCACCCTCGCTGTCGGGGTTGCTCGTCTTGTACGGCATCATCACGGCGAGCACGTTCTTCGCACCGAACGCGCGCGCGGCCAAGGCACATGAAACGGCCGAATCGATTCCTCCCGAAAGTCCGAGAACAGCGCGCGTGAAGCCGAATTTGCCTGCTTCGACGCGCAAAAAGCGCACGAGAATGTCCTCGACGAGTTGCGGTTGGATGTCGAGTCGATTCATTGCGGTTGCGCTCCGCTGCCGAGGCGCGCCAGTTCGCGCGCGATGATCCACGGCTTTTCGTCGCGACGCAGAGGCGTCGCAACGCGTGCGCGACGCAGCACGTCGGAACTCAAATGGGCAGTCGCTCGTCCCGGCTCGAGCCCGGCAATCGCAGCTGTTTCACGGCCGTGCGGATCGACGCAGCGCGAACCGCCGCCGAACAAGATGCCGTCCTCGGACCCGACGCGGTTTACGTACACGATCCACGTCTGATAGAGGAGCGCGAGCGTGTCGTGGATCTTGTTCCACACGTGCGTCGAGCGCAGTCCCGTCTCGTCTTCGGTGACGCCGCGCGCGGGACCGGCGCTCGCGACGATCAATGCATCGACGTTGGACAAGAAATGCAGCCACGAACTGCCGACGTGCCACATGTCTTCGCAGATCAAAAGGCCAAAGCGACCGTGCTTGCTCTCGAACGCACGGAATCTCTCGCCTGGTGCGAAATCGCGGCCTTCGTCGAACATGCCGTAGTGAACCAAGTGCACTTTGCGGTGCAGCTCGAGCAGCTCGCCGTCCTCGAACCATGCGACAGCGTTGTAGACGCGACCGTCGCGACCGCGCTCGGCGAAACCGACGACGATCGAAATGCGGCGCGACAGGTCGGCGATCTGTTCGAGTTCGGCCGAATCGAGCGCCAGCGCGACCTCGGAGGTCTGATCCTTCAAGAAATAGCCGGTCAGCGAGAGTTCCGGAAACACGACGATGTCCGCCTGCTCGTCGATCGCAGCGCGGATTTCGCGCACGTGCGTTTCGAGATTCAAAGCGACATTGCCGAGCGTGGGTTCGACTTGGGCGAGAACGACGCGACAATCCATGGGCATCACGATAGCCGTTGCGTGGGCTTATTCGAAACGCGCGGCTTCTCGGCGACTAGCAGGAACTGCTTGCCGAAGAAGCGCCACGCGAAGGGGAGCTTCAAATACGTTTTGACGAGGAAGTCGTTCACCGGCAAACCTGCGCCGAAGCTCACCGGCAGGAAGCGCGGATGCACCTCGAGCAATTCGAATCCGGCGGCGTACAAGTGCTCGGCAACGGCGCGCTCGGTCAAGACGACGGTGTGGTCTGCGAAATCGAAGTACTCGCGATGACACGCGCGGAAATTCGGACCCATCACGGCGATGCGACCGCCGAGGGCAGTGACTTCGAACATGCGCTCGAGGAACGCAGCGACTTCGGTCTGGCTGCCCAAGTGCTCGAGGAAATTCGAGACGAACACGCCTTCGAAGTGATTCTTCGGCAGATCAACGGTCGTGTTCATTCCGACGATCGAGCGCACACCAGGCTCGGCGAGTTGCGCGACTTGTTCGCCCATGTCGACCGCCCAACGCTCGCGCGCCGGAACTGCATTGATGAATTCGCACGCGCCTGCGGCAGGGTCGAGCACGATCTGCGCGCGCCCGAGTTTTTCGCCGACGAAACCGGCCAGGATCTTCCACGTCGCGATCTTTTTCGCGCGCTCGACACCGCGGAAGCGGTACTGATAAATGCGGTCGTAATTCATGTGCGGATCAGGCGGTGCGAGCGCGCTCGAAAGCTGCACGCACCAAGTCGTCTCGTCGCGCGCCGCCGGCGTCGCCTTCGAAGTTGAGGATCAAGCGATGACGGAGCGCGGCGGAAGCAACGCGTGCGAGATCTTCTTCGGCAACGAAGAGTTTTCCCGTGAGTAGTGCGCGTGCTTTTCCAGCCAAAAGCAGCGCCTGTGCGCCCCGCGGGCTCGCGCCGTAGCGAACGAAACGCTTGATCGCATCGGGAGCGCTCGCATCGTCGGGCCGCGTCGCCAGGACCACGCGCGCGGCCAATGCGATCATGTCGCGGCTCGCGGGCAGCGCGCGGACGAGTGCTCGCGAGCCGATCAATGCGTCGCGCGACAGCACTTTCTCGACACGCGCGTTCGACGTTCCCGTCGTGTTCGTCAGGATCGAGACGAGCGCATCGAAGCCGGGCTGTGCGACGTCGATCTGCAACAGGAAGCGATCGAGTTGCGCTTCGGGCAGGGGATACGTGCCCTCCATTTCGATCGGGTTCTGCGTCGCGACGACGAAGAACGGATCGTCGAGAACGTGTGTCTCGCCGAACAAGGTCACCTGTCTCTCGGCCATCGCCTCGAGCAATGCGGCCTGCGTGCGCGGGGTCGCTCGATTGATCTCGTCGACGAGCAGCACGTTCGTGAACACCGGGCCGCGTTCGAAACGGAAGCGACGCGTACCGCTGGTCACGTCTTCGTCGAGGATCCGCGTGCCTACGATGTCCGCCGGCATCAGGTCGGGCGTCGCTTGCACACGCTGGAATTTCAGGTCGAGCGCATCGCTGAGCGCGCGCACGAGCGTCGTCTTGCCGAGTCCGGGCGCGCCTTCGATGAGCACATTGCCCTCAGCGAGCAATGCGACGAGCAGTTCTTCGACGACAGCGTCTTGACCCACGAAAACACGGCTGATTTGCTCACGCACACGACCGGCGGCGGCGTGCAACGCCAGCGCGGCGGCTGCGAGATCGCGTTCGGGCGTCATCGCGTGTTCACTCCGTGCGGCGCCAATCGCGCGACGAATTCGCCGAGCTCGTGCAAGCTCTGCACACGGGGCGCACGCGCCGCGTCGGACTTGCCTGCGTGATCGACGAGCACGGCGCGGATGCCGACGCGTTGCGCGCCCAAGACGTCCTTCTCGAAATCGTCACCTGCGTGCAAGGCTTCATCTGCGCGCACGCCGGACTGAGCGAGCGCGCGTTCGAAGATCGTCGCGTCGGGTTTCTCGAGACGCTCGATCGCCGAGCACAGAACGAAGTCGACGCGCTCCGCAATGCCCACGCCCGCGAGCAAACGCGGCAAGCGCGCGCTCCAATTGGAGATGATTCCGATCTTCAGTCCGCGCGCGCGCCAATCGTCGAGCATCGTGTGGCCTCCGTCGAATACCGCGAACGTCGCGGGATCGGAGAAGCGTCCGAAGAGTTCCTCGGTGAGCGGGCCCATTTCCGACTTCAAAAGACCGAGATAATCGTGGAAGATGCGCTCGACGTAACTATGGAACCAGGGATCGCTGTAGCGGAATGCGCCTCCGATCTCGCGGGGCAGCTCACGATGAGCGCGCGTCATCAGCTCGCGCATTTCGTTCGCGTCGAGCTGGCGGTCGCTTGCGCGGGCCCGCTCGGCATAGATTTCGAATCGCGAGGGCTTCTCGTAAAGCAGGGTGTTGCCGACGTCGATGAAAACAGCCTTGAGCGCCATGAATAGGTGGGGGGACGGTGATCGGGGCGACCCGACGTCGAGAGGACGTGTAGTTTCGCACATGCGAGCGCGGCTGGGAATCGCGTCGGCAGCGATCGCGTTGGTGCTCGGAATCGCCGCTTGCGGAGGCCCGAGCGTGGGCCCCGTCAGTGGCGCGAGTTCGGATCCGAATGCAGCGGCGCAAGCGACGGTGCGCAAGAACTGGCGCGATGCAGCGGACCGCTGGTACGCGGTGTACTTGGCGGAACAGGGCCGGAATCCGAGGGCGATTCTCGAGACGTCGCGCGCGCTCTTGATGCTCGACGACGCGGAGAGCGCGAACAACATGATCGACCAAGGCCTCGCCGCGCATCCCGAGGACGTCGACTTGCTCGAGATGAAGGCCGACATCATGGTGTCGATGGGCTACCGCCGGCCGGCCGAACGTTACTACCAACGCGTCTTGGACAAAGATCCGGAACGCGCGAGTGCCTTGCTTGCGATCGGTCGCGCGCGCATTCAGCTCGGGCTCGAAGGATCCGCGATCGCGCCGCTGCAGGAGTTGGTACGCGTGCGCGGCGGCGATTACGAGAGCTACAGTTTGTTGGCGCGAGCGCTGAAAGGTTCAGGCGACGCGAGCGGCGCTTTCGCAGCGTGGAAACAGGCTTTTCAGCATCCAGGCGCGACGATCGAGGACATGTTGACGGCTGCGGCGTTGAGTTTGGATGCGAACGTGCGGCGCGCGCATCCGGATGCGACAGCGGTATGTCACGGCTGGCTCGAAAAGGCGATCGCGTTCGATCCGCAGTGTTCGTCAGCGCACTTCCAGTTGGGTCTGTTGTCGGAAGAAACGGGGGCGGTCGATGCGGCGATCACGCATTACCGGCGCGCCGTAGAGCTGGATCCGGGCTGTCTGCACGCGCTCACCAATCTGGCGATCTTGTATTCGAGTCGTGGTGACGAGCCGAAGACGCGCGAGATGGTACAGCGTGCGTTGCAGTTCGAGGTCGAAGCGGATCGCAGGCGAGCGCTATTGCGCCTGCTCGATCCGTTCGAGCGCAAGAGTGAAGAAAAGTCCTGAAATCAGGCTGTTTCAGCGTTTCAAACCGTCGACGACCTTCTCGATCCGCGTCGTCAATTCTTCGGCGAACTCGTCACCGAAGTCCATCGCGATCACGTCGATCTCTTCGAACATGTAGCGACCGGTCGAGCGGCTGAACGGAATGCCGTACTCCCATTTCGAACCATCGGACGCGTGGATGACGACTTCGATCTGATCGTCTCCGTCGACCGGTGCGACGGTGAAGCTCTTCACTGAATACGTGCTCACTTTTTCTCCCACGGCTGAACCGGGCGCCAGATCTCGAAATCGTGGAACGGGTGCGTGTCGAATTTCTCGACTAGTTTCCAACCGGCTTCGAGCAGCTCCTTCGTCATCTGGCCGGCCTTCAATTTGTGTTCAGGTGGCGGACCGACATCGAGCTTGCCGGGCTTGTAGTCGAGCACTACCAAGCGTCCACCGGGCTTGAGCAGCTTCATCAAGCGCTTCGTGTACGCGACTCGATCGCCCAAGTGGTGATAGGTGTCGCCGATGAAGACGACGTCGAGCGTACCTTGCGGGAAATGCGGATCGTCTTCCGACGCGAGCACCGGGACGATGTTGCTCAGTCGATTGGAACGAATCTTCGCGCGTACGACGTCCAACTGACGCGGTTCGATGTCGCTCGCGAACACGACGCCGTCGGGACACGCTTTCGCGAACGGAATCGCGAACGCACCCGGCCCACAGCCGAGGTCGCCGATCCACGCGTCCGTCGGAAGCACCAATTTTTCGAGGACCGTGTCGACGCGTAGTTCGGTGACGCGCGACGCACTTTCGAGGGCCGCGATGTACGCGATGATGTCGTGGTTGCCGTGCTTGTCGCGATTCGGTTGAACCGCAATTTCTGGCGCTTTCGCAGCCTCTTCTTGGCGCACGACGCGCGGCGGCTCGACCACAGGAGCGCTGGGCGCATCCACCTTGGCTTCGACGACCGCAGCGCGCGGTTCCAGCGTGGGCTCGGCGCGCGTCGCGGTCGTAGAACGACACGCGAGCAACATCAGTGAGGTGAACAAGGAGATCGGGAGCACGCGAACCATACGCATCGAAGGCGACCTTTCTGCGCGGGAGTGTAGCGGGCTTCGGCCCCGAACGCTCTGCGTTGATCTGCGGATCCGCACTGCTCCATCGACGACGGGGATTGCCCGCCTCCTGTGGTGGACGACGTGCGGGCCCCGACTTATCCGAAAGCGCCTCGAGCGGAAAAGGTCGAGTGTTCGAGACACAATGGACAGTTAGCCCAGATCAAGCTAGATTGCTCTGGCCAGAAAGGGCCAACCATGATTCGACCCAAAATCACGACGCTTGGAACATTCGAAGCGAAGAACCGACTTTCCGAACTCATCGAACGTGTGAGCAAGGGAGAGACGGTCGTCATCACAAGGCACGGAACGCCCATTGCGCGGCTCGTTCCCTACCACGCCGAGGTCGAGCGCGAGGGCGTGCGCAAAGCTATCGCAGGCCTGCGAAAACTGCGCAAGGGAATGCGACTGCGAGGTCTCAAGGTACGCGATCTGATCGACGAGGGGCGCGCGTGAAGCTTGTGCTCGATGCTTCGGTAGCTCTCGCCTGGTGCTTCGAAGATGAACGCTCTGACTACGCCGACAGACTGTTGGATGGACTGATGGAGGCGAAGGTCGCGGCACCTGAGCTATGGGGGCTCGAAGTGACCAATGCTCTACTCGTGGCGGTGCGAAAGAAGCGCATCGACGAGGACCAAATGTCGGGCGCGCTGGAATTTCTGCAGGGCCTTCCCGTCGAATTCTATCCCACTCCGAGAGATCGATCCCAGGGTCGCATTCTGGAACTTGCATTCGAGACTGGCCTCACCGTCTACGACGCCACCTACTTGGAGCTCGCGGAACGCCTCGACCTGCCGTTGGCCGCGCTCGACGTCCGGCTGCGCAAGGCCGCTGTGCATCTCGGACGCTTGCATGAGCTGAAGTGAGTGGGGTGATCGGCGCAACGACTCGTGCGGCCGTAGCTCGCCCACTCTCGCGATCACACCGACGTGCCCGGCCTGCGCGTCAGATGCCGCTCGATCCAACGTTGCAATTCCGGCGCCGCTTTGTCGTACGCCCTGTCGTGCGCGAACTGCAATCCGAGCCTGACATTGCGCGTGCCGGCAAACGTCGAGCGCACTTCGACGGAGAAGCGCAACTGCATCTCTTCCTCGGGCATGCCGATCGAAACCGTGAGCGGCTTCTGCGTGTCGAACTCCATGCCGAGCGCACGGTCGTACTCCATCGACATCCCACCGAGCGAAATGTCCGCTACGCGGCCGCCGATCTGACCTTTGGGCCAACGCAACAAAGCCGGCATGGAGAGCGAGCCGCTCGGCACGAAGCGCTTGTACTTGCGGCGGTTGAACCACTTGCCCCACCAATTGTTCACGCGCTCTCTCATCTCGTCGGGACGCGGAAACGCGAACGCATAACGGACGCCGGCGGGTCCCATGTGAATGCGGAACAAGACTTTGGCGACGACGCGCAGCGAACCCGGTTGCCCAGGAACTAGGAAGACGAGGATCATCTCGTCGCCGCGCTCGAGATCCGGATCCGCTTCGAGCGTGAAGTGCACGCCCGCGCCGCCGAATGCGACATCCAAACAAACGCCCGTCCGCGCGGTCCCGTCGGTGAACGGAATCGTCGCGTGCAGCGGCATTCCCGGCGTCTGTGGGACACGGTAGTGGCGACGCTGTTCGTGCTCCAGGCGTAGGAGCGACAGCACGGAACGGGCCAGCCGCGAAACGGGCGCGGCTTTGACGGGGGTGGCTTTGTTCTGACGACGGGGCATTGGGGATCCCGGGAAAAAGGACATCCATTCATCGGAGTCTGGTGTCAGAATCCAAAGGGTCGGCACACGATTCGGCCGATAAATTTCGAGCCTCAGGCCCCAACACACGGATTCGTCATGGCACGTCCCAAGGAATTCGATCCGCAGATTGCGCTCACCGCAGCGATGGAAAAGTTTTGGGAGAGCGGTTTCGACGCGACCTCGCTCGTCGATCTGACCCACTGCATGGGTGTGCAGAAGGCCAGCCTGTACGCGACGTACGGCGACAAGCGAAAACTCTTCATCACGGCGCTCGCTCAGTATCAGGATTTCCACTTTGCGCAGGCGACGGTCGCTTTCGACAGCGCGACGTCGGTCCGTGAATGTCTGCGGCAGACGTTGCTGTTGTGGATGAGCGAAGCAGCGACGAAGGACAGCGCGCGCGGATGTTTCTGTGTGAACACGGCAGTCGAACTCGGACCGCGAGATCCCGAGATCGCCAAGATGCTCGCGGTGCACTCACGCCGCTTCGAAGACTTGATCGCAGCGGCGCTCGAGCGCGCGAAGGCGCAGGGTGAAGTGCGCGCCGATCTCGATGCACAGACGGCGGCGCGCTTCCTGTACGTGACGATCTACGGCTTGAGTGCGGCCGGCAAAGGCTGCTTCAGTGCTGCGAAGTTGGAGCCGGTCGTCGAGATGGCGATGTCGGTGCTCGATCGCTGCAAGTGATCGCGGCCACTTTTCGCGGAACGCACTGTTTCTGGAACGTGTCGCAACTTCGCGCCGTGATCGCGAACGGCGAGACGGAATCCGAAGGCGGCGCGGGATCACGACAGGTTCCAGGAACACCTCGCCGTCGAGCGCAACCCGCGGATTCGCTAGCATCGCGCTCACTCGCCGAGGCACTGCACCAGTGCGATCGATGAACCCAACGATGCTTCACCGCTGGATCGCGCTCGCACTGCTCACAATGTTCGCCGCCGGCTGCGGCGTAGTTCCATTGCCCGTCGGTTTGTCCGACCCGACCGCGCCGCCGCCGTTGCGCGCGCAAGACGCCGAATTCCGCACGCTCGCGGCGCGTTGGTTCGGAGTGTGGAGTCGCGACGCGGCCGCAGTTTCCGAAGCGGAGACCCTGTTCGCCAGAGAAGCGGACGCGCAGTTCTTCGACGGGTTCATGCCGATCGAAGGCCGCTTCGGTCGCGATGGTTTCAGTGCTGCGAGCCGTCGAGAAGCGTTCGCGAAGTTCACGAACTTCGAGTTGTCACCACGCGAAGGCGTATGGCTGCGACGCAGCGGTGACCGCGCAATCATGTCGGTACATTTCAGGATCGCGTTCGAAGGCGAGAGCGCGAGACGCAGCGAAACCGACGGCGCTTCCACGCTGGTGTGCGAGCGTCGCGGCAACGCATGGACGATCGTGCACGAGCACACGTCGTTCGCGTTGCTCGAAGATCGACTCGGCGGTGAGGCGATCGAGGACGGCGCTTCGTTCGAACACGTGCATCCGCGCGATCCCGAATTCCAATCTCTGATCGACGAGTACCTGAACGAGTTCGCCGAGAGCCGCGGTGCAGACGCGTCGAAGGCCGATGCTCCCGCGCGGTTTTTCGCTCCGGGCGCGGACGTGCTCGTGTGGGATCCGACCTCGCGCCGACCGCTCATTTCGTGGGCCAGCGTTGCCGCTCATCGTGATGCGCCCGATCTGCGCGTCTACTTGACGAACAAAACGAGCCGCGGCGACGTGCGCGTGTGGAAGAGCGGCGATCTCGCGTGGGCGACGTTCACGTTCAGTGCGCGAGCGACGCGCCGCGACGGCGATCGATTCGAAATCGTCGGGCGGCAAACAGACGTGTTCCAGAAGATCGGCGGCGCATGGAAGATCGTGCACGAGCACGCATCGGTCCCGTTCGGCGCGAGTGGAACGCCGGCGCTGCCTTCTGAACGCGTCGCCGCGCGGTCACCGCGCACGACGCGCTCGGTCCCGAAATCGCCGACGACGGTCACCGTGCTCGAAACGCAAGCGAGCAAGGCATCGTTCGACGAGCTCGTCGCCCAATATGCGTCGGCGTGGTCGGTCGTGAACGGCGCGTTCGACGAGAAGCGCATCGCCAAGCTCTATGCGCCCGAAGGGGTCGTTGCCTCGCGCACGTTCGTCGACGGACAGCCGTGGACGTACTCGTTCCGCCGCCAAATGTGGGGCGAGGTGATGCAGGAGATGACGCTCGTCCCTGAGAAAGACCTCTCCGTCGTGCGTCGCGGCAGCGTCGCGTGGACCACGGTGACTTACGCCGCGAAATTTCAGCAACGCGATGGAACCCAAGGTGTGTTGCGCCAGTTCCAAAGCGCCGTCTGGGAGTTCAAAGACGGACGCTTCGAGATCCAGAGCGAGCATGTGACGGTCGAGCGGTCTTAGCGCTGTCTCCACGCTCACGAATGGCTGCTGGCTAGCCGACCCCTACCGAGGCAGCAGTGCTTCGTTAGAGCTCATCCCTTTCGAGCGCAAACGTGTGATCATCGCGCCGACGAAGAAGATGATCGCTGCGTAGTACGTCCAAGCCATCAGGACGACCACGGATCCTGCTGCTCCGTACGCGGAACCGATGCTCGCTCGACCCAGGTATTCGCCGATCAAGGTCTTGCCGAGCACGAACAGCAATGAGGTGACGACTGATCCGAACCACACGTCGCGCCACATGATCGGAGCGTTGGGGAGGATCTTGAACACGAGAGCCACGAGGAGCGTGACGATGCCGAACGACACCAAGAAGTCGACGCCCTTCCAGACAGTCGGCGGAACGGACACGTAACCGTGGAACCAAGCTTGTAACGCAGCGAGTGCAGCGCTGATGACCAACGAGACGAGCAACAAGAACCCGATCGAGCTCACCATCGCGAACGACAAGACGCGCGAGAGGAACACGCGGCGAAAGAAACCGACTCTCGGTTTGGCTTCGACGTCCCAGATGCGATTGAGCGCGTCTTGCAGTTCGACGAAGACGGTCGTGGCGCCGGCGAACAAGGTCACGATGCCGATCGCGAGCGCCCAACCCTTGGCGTCTCGATGCTCGCTCTGGATCACCGTCTGGAGGACTTCCGCGCCTGCGGATCCGACCAAAGTGCGCATTTCCTCAATGAATTGTGCTTCAACCGCAGATCGTTCGAACACGATGCCGGCCAGAGCCACGACGACGAGCACGAGCGGCGCGAACGAGAGCAACGTGTAGTACGAGAGCGACGCAGCGAGCTTGAACGTGTCGTGACGATTGAACTCACGCCGGAGTGCTTCGACCCAGAGTTTAGGAGCACGAAAATTCAAGCGGTGGTCCATTCTCGAGCGTTCAGCTCTTCTTCGTCGTGCGCTATCGGAACTCGAATTCCTGCGCGACGGGCTTCCGACAATCCGATGGCGATCGCTTGCTTGCGACTCGTGACCTTCTTGCCGGAGCCCCCGGAACGCAGGGTGTCTTTCTGGAACTCGTGCACGACCTGCTCCACTTTCGAGCCAGCTTCGGTCCCGTACTGTTTCTTCGATCGCATATTCGGAGCCTAACTTGTCGGAGGACGTCCAACGGTTCACGGCGGTGCGAATACCCGCCTCACTTGCGGCGCGACGCACTCTTCTTCTTGACCGCGACTGCCTCTTCTTCCGATTGCACGTCGGCCTCTTCTTCAGGCGGCGGCAGCTGTGCGGGCAGATCGAGCGCGTCGAGCCAAAGCTCACGACACCAACCCGTGGTGTGATAGATGTGCTCGTCCTCCTCGTCTTCCACTCGATCGTAGGCCGCTTGGAGCACCTGTTTTTCTTTGCCGGATGCGTGCTCCAGCCACTTGCCGATCAGCGACCAATTGGAGTGATCCTTCGTTTCGGCGAGCGTGACGCACTCGGCGGCGACGATCTCCGCTGCCTTCGGATTTCCGGCGCCTCTCGCCAACTGCATCGCCTTCACGAGTGACTTGCCGATGGTGCGCACGATCTGGCGTCCCGGCGTGTCGCGATCCGGATCCAAACCCAGTTTCGTACACGCATCACGGATGACTTCGAGATGAGTCTTGGTCTGCGAGAGGTATTTCTGCCACTCCTCACGCAGTTCGTCGTTGTCGGCACACGTGACGGCGGTCGTGTAGATGTCGACTCCGCCCATTTCCGTTTCGAGTGTTTGGTAGAGCAGATCGTGACGCGGCGTGAGTTGCGGAGCAGTCTTGCTCGACGCCTTCTTGGCTGACTTCTTCTTCATGGTGATCCTTCAGTTCTGGGGGTGAGTGGGGACCTGTGCCTCAAGCAGGCACGACATCGAGATTTCTGTCGAAGTGGCGATGAAGGCGAATCGCTTCCACGAGAGCTTCGGTGAACGAAGCCAGATCGGCTCCGCGAGCCGTGACGACGCCGTGCGAGTTCACAGCGCTCGCCTTGCCTTTGACTCCGGCCAATTCGATCTCTGGAAGCGCCGCTGCCGACAGCAGTGCGATGCCTTGATTCGTGGCGCCGATCGGTTTGGCGTGTCGGAAACACTCACGCACGAAATGAACGGCGTCTGCATTTTCCGTCAGCTTCGCAGCGCCGGACCCACCAGGGATGACGACGGCATCGAAGAGCACGGAAGCGGTCGATTGGAAGCGATGCTGGACGTCGATCGGACGTCCCGTGTCGGAAGTCACTGGCCCCAACGCGAGCGAGACGACTTCGACCTTGGCACCTTGTCCACAGAGTGCGCTCACGATCGCGTCGACGTCGTCACTGCTGAATCCGGGCAGCACCAATAGCGCGATCTTGCGCGTCTTGATCGACGGCTTCGGCTGATTGGCCAAGCTCAGCGCGGGCGATGAACGCACAGGTGCTTGACCGACCTTCGCACGGGCGGCGACTTTGGTGGCGACCGCGATCGGCGCGGGCGTCGAAACTCCGATGGCTGCAGCGACTTCGGCGGCGAACCGCTCGTCGATCTGTTGGAAGAGGCCGATCACGCGTTCGCGGATGTAGAGACGCTCGACCTTGGACAGTTCGAACTGGCACGCGCTCACCAAGTGTTCGCGCTCGGGTGCCGACTGACTGTTCAGGAACATGCGCGCTTGGCTGAAGTGATCGAGGAAGGTCTCGCTGCGTTCGCGATTCTTCGTGCCCATCATGCGTTCGGCAAAGTGTCGGAAGCCGCGCGATCGATCGGCCAGAACCGGTTCATTCTGTTCGATGCTGTTCGGATGGTAGAGCGCGCGCGCTGTCGGCATCGTCGTACGTGACGAACCGTCTTGTTGATGATTGTGAACGGGCGCGATCGGGCGATTGATCGGCAGCTCGGCGAAGTTGGGGCCACCCAGTCGCGTGATCTGCGTGTCCAAGTACGAGAACAAGCGCGCTTGCAACAGCGGATCGTTCGTGAAGTCGATTCCGGGTACGACGTTGGCGACGCAGAAGGCGACCTGCTCGACCTCCGTGAAGAAGTTCTGCGGATTGCGATCGAGCGTCATCTTCCCGACGCGCCGCACAGGAACGAGTTCTTCCGGCAGTAACTTCGTCGGATCGAGCATGTCGAACCCGTACGCGAGCTCGTCGTCTTCGTCGACGATCTGCAAGCCGAGTTCGAACTCGGGATGAGCGCCGTCTTCGATCGCGTCCCACAGATCACGACGATGGAAGTCCGGATCCTTGCCCGAGATCTTCTGTGCTTCGTCCCACACGATCGCGTGAGCGCCGAGCAGCGGCTTCCAGTGGAATTTGCAGAGCACCGCTTTTCCCGCTGCATTCACGAGTCGGAACGTGTGCACGCCGAATCCTTCCATCATTCGGTAGCTGCGCGGCAATCCGCGGTCGGACATGACCCACAGCACCATGTGCATGGTTTCCGGCACGAGCGAAACGAAGTCCCAGAACGTGTCGTGAGCCGATGCACCCTGCGGCATCTCGTTGTGCGGCTCGGGTTTCACCGCATGGACGAGGTCGGGGAACTTCAGTCCGTCTTGGATGAAGAAGACGGGCATGTTGTTGCCGACGAGGTCGAAGTTGCCCTCGCTCGTGTAGAACTTCGTCGCGAAGCCGCGGACGTCTCGCGCCAGGTCGCTCGCGCCGCGAGAACCGACGACAGTCGAAAAGCGCACGAAAACAGGGGTGCGCGCGGTCGGGTCGCACAAAAATCGTGCGGCGGTGATCGCTTCCAACGACTCGTAGACCTGAAAGAAGCCGTGCGCGCCTGAACCACGGGCGTGGACGACACGCTCGGGAATGCGCTCGTGATCGAAGCGCGTGATCTTCTCGCGCAGGTGGAAATCCTCGAGCAAAGTCGGGCCGCGCGGCCCGCCTTTCAACGAGTCGTCCGTGTGCGGAATCGGGATGCCCTGATCCGTCGTCAACACCGTTCGAGGTTCGCGCTGACGGAACTTCTCGAGGTCGTGCTGCTTGTCATCACGTTCGGCAGGACGCGGGCGGCGCGGATCTGCGCGCTCATCGTGTTTCTCGTCGGGCTTGGAAACGTCGTCTTCTCGCGAGGGATTCGTCATGGTTCGGACGGGACGAAGAGGGGCAGATAGGGGAAGGGCCATGCGATCTCGCATCGTGCTGACGATGAGCGATCGTTCTCGCGCCGCGAAGGCAACTTGCGGACCAGTGCGCAACTCGTGCGACCGAGCGCGAAGCTCCGATCGCGCTTCGAGAACGCGCGGCGGTTTGTAGAACTGGGAACGCGCGACTCGAGTCGTAGCAAAGCTCCATCAGGTCCCCGGCTCGAGGACGACCTTCAGGCAGCCGTCCTCTTTTTGTTGAAGATGTCGTAGGCATGCGGAGCCTCCGACAACGGCAACGTGTGCGTGATGATGTCGTCGAGCACGCTCTCGCGGACGAGCGCCGAGCTATTTGGAAGACGAGCGCTCGAGCTGGAATACGCCGACCAGACTCAAGCCCTTCAAGAACGGGACGTGATCGAACCAGGCGAGGACTGGAATCAGCGTGTTCAAGGCTTTGAGTTTTCCGGGTGAGAACGTCTTCGAGAAGTTGGTCTTCTTCTCCTTCTTGAAGCGGTAACCCCACGCGCCAGCGGGATTCATGTGACGAAGCTCGAGCGTCTTCAGGCCTTGCGCTTCCATCAACGCGCGCAAGTCGGCGTCGTCGTAGCGACGGTAGTGGCCCGACGCCCGATCCATGTCGCCGTAGAGCTTCGTCTGCGCCGGCACTTTCACGATCAGCTTGCCGCCGGGCCGCAAGCGGCTCTTCATCTTCGCGACGAAGCTCGCGTCGTCGTCGAAATGTTCGACCACGTCGAGCGCGATCACGCAATCGGCCGTGACATCGCCGAGCTCATGCCAATCACCGCGCAGGTCGACTTCGATTCCGCGCACTTTTTCGGCCGGTAAATCACGCTCCAAACGCGTCAGGAGTTCGCGATTGATGTCGACCGCGACGACTCGATCCACGCGCTCGATGTAATTGCGCACGACCAAGCCGGCTCCCGCGCCGAGTTCGAGCACCGTGCCGTGCACGTGATTCGCGAAGTGACTCGCGATCCAACCGTAGTAATTCGGCAGGAGCGCCATGCGGTCCTGCGCCTCGTGATAGACGAGGTTCGATTCTTCCGACGGTTGTTGTGCGCGCTCCGACATCCCAGTGAACGCTCGATTCTATCACGCTCGCCGAATGGTCATCCCTGCGCGCACGATGCCCGGCGTCACGACGCGACAGACGAAACCGCTGCGACCGAGCATCAGATTCGGAAAGCGCGCGTCGACACTTTTGAGCGTCTTGCACGGCTCACGGATGTCGTGGATCGCGATGCGGACCTCGTCGCCGATCGTGAGTTCGTCGTCGGCCTGAAAACGCCTGAAATCCAGGCCTTCCGTGAGCACGTTCTCGCCGAACGCGCCCGGTGGTTCGCACTTCACGCCGTCCTTCTGCAGGAGGCGGTAGTCCTCGATCGAGAACAGACACACAGCGCGATTCGGTCCGCCGTGGAAGTGAAAGCGTTGCTTGTCCCCTTCGACTCCGAGCAATGTGACGCGCGCTTCGTCGACAGCGAACTTCGGAATGCCGCCGGCACTTGTGCAGACCGCGAGCACGATGCCGCTCTCCGATGCGCTCACGGCGAAGCGAACGTTTCCTTCAAGAACAAGTAGTAGAGCTGACCTTCGACACGCGTCGAACCCGACACGGCTTCGGCCTGCGGGCCGGCACCCATGTAGATGTCCGCGCGACCTGCGGTGCGAATCGCTCCGCCCGTGTCTTGATCGAACATGAAGTGATCGACGTGGGCGCCTTCAGCGATGCCCGATCCCGGCTTGCCTTCGACGAAAACGATCGATCCGCGAGGGAAAAGACGCTTGTCCGTCGCGAGCGAGCGCTTGCCTGTGACCGGTACGTTCAGCGAACCGTGCGGGTCTCCCTCGATCGGCGTGAAGAAGACGAAGCTTTCGTTCCGGTTCAAGTAGTCCTGCACTTCGCGCGGGTGCGACTTGGCCCATTCTCGAATCGAGCGCAGCGAGACCGAGTCCTTCGACAGTTGCTTGTCCTTCACGAGCTCTTGCCCGAGCGACGTGTACTCACGCCCATTCTTGCCCGAGTATCCGAGTTTGAGCATCGAGCCGTCCTTCAACTTGATGAACGCCGAACCGTTGACGTGCGCGATGTACGCATCGATCGGATCCTTCAAGTAGGCGAGCTCGAGCTGCTTGTTCGACAGGAGATGCCCAGCCTCGATCGCGCGACGAGTCGGGTACGGAGAGATTCCGCCGCTCGTGGTGCGCATGCCGAGGATTTCGCCGGTGGCGGGCTCTTTCACCAAGTCGTCAGGTTGAGCGTACAGCGGATATTTGTACGTCGCGTTCGGCTCGATCGAGCCCTCGAGAATCGGCGTGCAGTACGCCGTGTAGAGCACGCCGCCGCCGCGACCGTCCCAACCGGCGCTCTTCATGACGACGAACTCGCGCTCGATGCGCGCGTCGAAATCCGACGCGCTCTGCGATTCGTTCAACGCCGCCTTGAAACGCTCGAGGCTCTGCTGCTGGCGCGCGAGCGAGACGCCCTCGATCGGGAAGAACTTCGTTGACGACTTCTTCTGCGTCCACGCGATCGAGTGATCGAGTGCAGGCAGGAGTTCGTCACGCGACGACCACTGCGCGCCGAAGTCCGGCCGCACGTCGTCGGGGCCGAGCGGCAACAGCGCAGGCGCACCGTCGGGCAGCGCGCGACCGTAGTCCGGACCGGATTTGCAGGCAGTGAGGGCGAGGGAAAGAACGGCGAGGAGGGTGAGGATGTGCTTCATGGGTTTGCGTCGATGCGCCCTCGCACTCTGCCCTTTCGAGCGCGGCCGTTCCCGCCGTTTCTAGAGGCTTTTCTCGTGTAATCGAGGCCCGCAGTCAGGGTAGACGAAGCGGCGACCCGGAATTGCGCAAAGCCCAGCCGCCCCGCGACACCGCCTGTGCTCCCTCCGATCGTCGACGATCTCCGAACACGCTCGACGTCGCGCTCTGTTGATCGCACCCTTGCAGCTCCGAAGGAAACGAAGATCGACATGCTCACTCTGATCACGCTCGCGACGCTGACGTTCCAAGCTCCGGTTACGAACGAGCCGCCCAGTGTGCTGCGCGGCTACGACGTGCGACTCATGCTCCCTGGACGCGGATCCGTCGACAGTGAGCTCGTGCTCCTGCCCCTGTCGCGAGACTACGGTGACACGTATCCATCGTTCGTCCTCAGAGAGGTCGAGCGCCATGCGTCGCTCGTTCAATCGTTCGTGCGCGCTCTCGATCCGGCGCAGTGGGAGTACGAGAATCGACAGCTCGACGTGATCGGCGATTCAGAGTTGCGTGTGCTCGCTCCGCAGGCGTTGCAGGACGTCGTCGCGCGTTCACTGATGTTCCTCGAAGACACCCTCGGGCGACCGACGACGCTCGTCGTCGACATCGTCGGCTTCGGCCCGAATCCAGGCATTTCCACGCTGCCGCCGCTCTTGCCAGCGAGCGAAGTGGCGCGGTGGACGGCGATCGGAACGGGGCACGAGAGCTACGAGTTTTCACTCGTGCCGGGCACGACCGGCGTGCAGCGCGCCGAGCGATCCGTGTCGTTCGCGATCGACGCCGATCCCGATATCGCCGAGCACGCGGTCGGCTTCGTCATGCGTCCGGAGCTCCTCGCAGTCGGAACAGTGATCCAGATCTGCACTGCGCCGGCGAAATCCGGTTCGTGGGTCGCCCTCTCGATGCGCAACGGACGCTTCGTCGACGTGGAATCGACGCGCGATGCAGTTCTTCACGGCGCGATCACCCACGATCAAGGCGTCGCGAATTCCGACACACAGAAATTGCGCAGCGATCCTCGGGTCGTGAATCACTCGCTCGCGCTGAACACGTTCGTTCCCGAAGGAAAAGCGCTCGCCTTCGTCACGTCGGCGGGTCTCGAATCTCGTGTCGTCTTCGTGCGTCAGGTCGGCACGATAGCGCCGCTCAGCGCGAATTTACCCGACGAACTGAAGCGCGTGACGAGTCGCAGCGCGTCCGCTCTCGCACGGATCGACTCGCTCCATTTGCCCACGGCTCGAATCAGCAACCGCGATGGGCAGGCCATACTCGAATCGCTCGATCTGGTGTGTCGTCCGGCGGCCGACGCAGGAGAATTCTCCGATCCGTGTTTGAAGTCCTTCATCACGCATCAGCCCTCGATCGACGTGACGGATTTGCTGAAGTCGCTCACGGACGACTACGAAACGATCGAAATGGGCGCGTTCGTCGCGATTCTCGGCGCATCGCGCGAATCGATCGACAAGGCGCTGGCGAAGATCGAACAGCTCGCTCCGACGCCGCACGCTTGCGCGGTGACGTTGACACTGCGCCGCGGAACGCGCGACGGCGCGGTTTTGGCTCGCGCCGTCTTGCCTATTCGCGCAGGGGCGACGTCCACCGTGGTCGCCGGTCGCGAGTCGGTCGCTGATCTCGCGGGATCGGCCGAAGTCGTTCAAGGTGCCGCAGCTTTCGACACGATCGTCGGACGCATCTTCGACGGGATGACGGTCTCCATCACGCCGACCGCCACGCTGGCTGGCGGATGGGTGTTCGAGTTCGACGCGCATGCTCGCTGGTCGCGGACTCAACCGCGCGAGTTCGATTCGGGCGGCACCAACTCTCCGAGCGTGCAGCTGCCCGACGCGGATCTGCTCGATGTCGTGCGTTCCGTTTCGTTCGCGAAGAACGAAGCCGGCCCGCGCAAGGTGACGCTCGGCAACGCGGGGGCGAGCAGCGAAGCGCTCACGCTCGACATCGAAGTCGTCGACCTGCGCTGACACATCGAGTATCGTGCTCGGCCTCCGATGCCGTGCTTACTCGGTTGTCTGGCGCTCTCGGTTCCGCGCCTCGTTCTGGCGATGTTGTGGTTGTTCACGGACTACGTGACGCGCGCGATTCAGCCGAACATCTGGATCTTCCTCGGCTTCTTGTTCATGCCGTGCACGACGCTCGCGTACGCGTGGGCGAAGAACGCGAACGGCTCCGTCGAAGGCATTTATTTCGCCGTCGTGATCTTCGGCGTTCTCGTCGACCTCGGCATCGTGACCTTCGGCCGGAATCGCCGACGCCGTGGTGGAGGCGGTGGTGGAGCGAGTGGGGGTGGCGAGCCGCCGCCGAATCGTCCGCGCGAGATCACGGTCACGGGTCAGCGCGTCGGTTGATCGCGATCGGCCGTGCGCGGACTACGGCGCATGGCGTGAACGGAGCGCGTCACTGCGACGCTTCCGCCACGATCGTCGGCAGCAAATTCTCGTTGCCGGCCTTCCACTGTCCGATGCGGCGGCCGTCGACGAAGACCAAGGGGATCGAAGTCAGTCCGAGATCCTTCGCCGCGCGCACGTCTTCGGCGGTCCAAAGCTGGATCTCGGGCTTGACGAGCGCGTTTAAAAAATCGGCGCGCGCCATGCCCAGTTCTTCGGCCGCCGTCGTGACCGTCACGTCGTCGAACGTCTCGCGGTGCGTCGTCAGCCAATCGTGCAAGGCCCAGAAACCATCGTTTCCCTGCAGAATTCCTGCTGCTTCCGCGGCCATCGCAGCCAAGCACGCGCGCGGATGGATGTCCTTCTCCATCGTGATGTTGCAGG
This sequence comes from Planctomycetota bacterium, assembly GCA_034440255.1. Classification (GTDB taxonomy): domain Bacteria; phylum Planctomycetota; class UBA1135; order UBA1135; genus JAEUIA01. The sequence goes on from JAWXBU010000154.1 coordinate 51,588, forward strand.
CCTTGTTCGCCGGAAAACAGCGGAACGAGTACGACACGCGCGGATTCGCGAGTGTGATCGAACGCAACATCACGTCGACTTCGCACGTGTACGGTTCTTGGTAATCGCCGAACACGACGATCTGCACGGGAGCGTCGACGCGACCGAGCACGTGCGGCTTCGTGTCGATCGGGATGTTCGTGCGCGGAGCGTTGCGCCATTCGGCGAGGAAGCGTTCACGCGCGCTCGGCGGTTGGTCGACTGTGGACGCGCCCGCATCGGCGCGAACTGCGGCGAGCGCTCGCGAGAGCGCATTCGGCGCGCTGTATCCGCGCAATTCGACGCCGTTGACGAAGATCATCGGCGTGGAGCCCAGTCCGACATGCATGGCCAGGTCGATGTCTTGGCGCACGCGCGTGAGCGTCTCTGGCGAGTGCATCGCCGCTAGAAATGCCGTGCGATCGAAGCCGAGTGAGAGAAGTCCCTGATCGAGCTCGGTCTCGGTGAACGAACCACGCCGAGCAAAAAGCCAAGCGTGCATGCGCCAAAACGCCGCGTCCCCGCCGACGATCGCGGCCGCTTCGCTCGCGCGCGCAGCCCAACACGCGTTCGGATGCATGTCGATCGCATGTGGATTGCACGCGGTGCACATTGGGAAATGTCGGATCGAAAGCGACGCGTCGGGCGTCGCGGCCATCACGCGTTCGAGCTCGGCTTCGAACGCGTGGCAGTCCTCGCACTGGTAGTCGGTGAACACGACGATGCGTGCTCGAGCGTTTGCAGGCCCGCGACGATGACGACCTGTGAACGCGGTCGCAGGAGCCGAATTCACCGACGATTTCAGCTGTTGCGCTGTCGCCGCGAGTTCCACTTCGGCGTGTGCTCGCGCAGCGTTTTCGAAGCGTCCATCGAGGAATGCGAGCGCGAGCGCGACCGCTGCTGCCGTGCCCGCAACGGGAACCAAGACGTTCCGCCGCGGTGTCGCGCTCGCAGCGCCGCGCATTTCGAGCACGACGAAGAAGCCCAAGTTCGCGACGTGCACGGCGATGCAGTACGGGCACACGAAGCCGCGGCCGGCCAACACGCCGCCGTAGAAGAGCGACGCAGCCACGCCGATGCGCGCAATCCAGATCCACGCGCGATCGAGCTCACCTCGTGTGCGAATCCACGCGACGAGCAAACCCGCAAACCACGCCACGCCCACGTACGCGAGCGGCCAGTGGACATAAGGCAACGCGCCGAATGCGCTCGAGCTGGCCGCGTGGCAATCCGACTGCGCCCCGCAACCAGGGGCATCCATTGCGCCGAGCACGTCCAGTGTCTGAATCACGCACAGTCCGAGTGCGACGCCGAGGGCCAAAGTGCCTAAAATGAAGCGCTTTGCACTGATTTCGGAGTTGTGCGTGGAGGCCATTCCGCGCGAGTATACCGAGCCTCGGCCTGGCATCCGACTCTCGCTCAACGGCCCCCGGACTCCATGGAGTTCTCATGGTCTCGACTGTTTTCTCGCGCGCTTCGGCGTGCCGACTGTGTCTCGTCCTGTGCTTCGGCGTCGCGTTCTTGCGTTCGACGAGCGCTCAAAGCACGCAGCTCGCAATGACAGCGTCGAGTGGTACGTCCAGCGGCGGCACACCCGGTAGCGGAACGCTCGTCATCGGCGCGTGCTGTCTGCCCTCGGGCGCATGCATCATGACGACGTCGCAACAGTGCACGCAGGTCGGCGGTGCGTACAACGGGAACAACACGAACTGCACCACGATTCTGTGCGCTCCGGCTCAGACGGGCGCGTGCTGCACGGCGCTCGGAACGTGCGTCGTCACCACTCGAGCGCTGTGCAACGCGCATGGCGGAACGTACCAAGGCAACAACACGCAGTGCGGATTCCTGACGTGCCCGTGATCACGACACGCTGACTTTTCAGCGAAACACGGCCCGCGGTGACGAACCGCAGGCCGTGTTGTTTTCGGACCGGAGCGCGCGCTCAGCCCGCGACGAACTTGCCCGTGTACTGGTAGTTCATCGCGAGCGCCGTCAAGAAGCCCGAGAGGTCGACCAGGATCTCGTCGCGTTCGTTCAGCGGATACTGGACCTTCAGCGCGGCGGCGCGCATCGACAAGTGCGCGACGATCGGACTCACCAAGCTCGGATCGACGCCCGTCCAGCGGTAGACCGCGTGGGAGAGGAAGTCGCGGTTGCGCTTCAACAAGAGCGACGCGTCACCCATGCGCGAGCTCACATTGGCCGGTTCCGGATGGCGACGCGCGAAGATGATCTGCAGATCGCCGTCGAGGCTGCGCGGGATCTGCGCTTCGCCGAGATCGATCGATTCGTAGAACTCTTGGACGGTCGCTTTGATCTCGCGCGTGTCGTAGTCGATCTGCGCGTTGGTCACTTCGGGCGTCACGTCGCGCAGCGATTCCATCGTCCGCGCGCAGTACTCGAGCTTGGCCAAGGCGCCGGGTGAATCAGCGAAGCGCTCGCGCCAATCGAGATCCGGCGTGAGCCATACGGCGAAGGTCTCGGCCCAGTCCTCATCGGGGTGTTTTTGGGCGTAACCACCCGGCAAGTGCCGGACGAAGTCCTGGCTGAAGGGAACGACGTGGTAGTCCTCGGTGTACGGGCGCGACATCGAACCGAAGAGGCGCGTCCATTCCTCGGTCGCGTACAGACGGTAGGCGTAATTGACGACGTGGCCCATCTCGTGGCGCAGGTAGCGCAGCACGTCTTCGTCGCTCTCGCCCTCGACCAATCCGGCGCGCTTCTTCTTGTGCACCTTCAGGAGCATCACGTCGGCCAGATAGAAGGGCATGCCGATCGCGACCGTGCCCTCGGGAACGCCCCATTCGTCGGTCAAATAGAAGGCCGGTTGCAGTTTGACGATGCCGCGCGACGTGAGTTCGGTGCGGAAGGTTTCGAGCACCTTCTCCAGCGGCCGACCTTCGATCTTCAGGTCGAAGTCGCAGATGCGCTTGCCGAGGATCTCGGTCGAGACGTCCTCTTCACCCATCGTCTCGAAGGTGGGCGCATCGGCACCGATACGCGCCGGACGTTCCAGCGGCAGATCGGCGAGCGGCGGGTTCGAGTCGGGCAACATGAGCGGCGCATTTTGGCCTGAATTCGAGCGCCCTTGAACTCATTCGTTTAGGCGAATATAGTGAGGGCGTGACTCCGACTCCCACCCGCGCCACGGCCACCCCCCCCCAGGGCCCCGAGACGCTGATCCAGGCCTTCGCGGAACCCACCCGGATGCGTCTGATGGCCCTCCTGCTCGATGGTGAGACCTGCGTATGCGATCTGACGTCTGCCTTGGAAATTCCGCAGCCGACCGCGTCTCGGCACTTGGGCCACCTGCGCCGGGCCGGTCTGGTGTCGGTGCGGAAGGCCGGATTGTGGTCGCACTACTCGCTCGCGCCAGCCGACGGAGCGGTTCACCAGAGTCTGCTCGCGACGCTCGCTGTGTGTCGCGCGGAGATGCCCGAATTGGCCGCGAATGAGACGCGCTGTCGCGCCTCGCGCGGATCGCGTTGTTGCTGAGGAAGAACACATGACTACCCATGACTCGATCGAGAATGTGCGCACGCAAGTCCGCGAGGGTTACGCCGCCATCGCGCGCGCGAACGATGCCGATCCGAGTGCGGCCGGGTGTTGCGGTCCAAGCGGCGGTTGCGGAGTGCGCACGGATGCCGCCGAGTTGGCTCGTTCGGTCGGGTACAGCGCGGACGAGATCGCGCTCCTACCCGAAGGGGCAAACATGGGCTTGTCGTGCGGCAACCCCGGCGCGATCGCCGCATTGAAGCCGGGTGAGATCGTGCTCGATCTCGGCAGCGGCGGCGGATTCGATTGCTTCCTGATCGGACCGAAAGTCGGAGCGAGCGGTCGCGCGATCGGGGTCGACATGACTCCCGAGATGCTCGCCAAGGCGCGCCGCAATTTGGCCTCGTACCGAACGCGCACGCGACTCGACAACGTCGAGTTCCGTCTGGGCGAGATCGAGCACTTGCCCGTCGCGGACGCGAGTATCGACGTCGTCATCAGCAATTGCGTGCTGAATCTGTCACCCGACAAGCCGCAGGTGTGGCGCGAGATCGCGCGTGTCTTGAAGCCCGGCGGTCGCGTGGCGATTTCGGACTTGGCGCTGCAGCGCACTCTGCCGGAATCGGTGAAGCACAGCATCGAAGCTCTCGTCGGTTGTGTCGCAGGCGCAGTGTTGATCGAGGACGTCGATCGCATGATGCGCGACGCGGGGCTCGTCAACGTGCAGCTGACGACGAAACCCGAATACGTTGCGGCGCTCATGAGTTTCGAAGACCCGCTCTACAAAACGATCGCCGCCGAATTGCCGAGCGGCACGACCGCGTCCGACTACATCACGAGTCTCGACATCCAAGCACGCAAGGGCGGCGTGCGTGCGAAGTGCTGCTGAGAGTGCGTGACGGATGCCGAACAGCCGTACTTGCGTGCTCGATCGCGCACGGACGCGCCTCGTGATTCGTCGGAGAGGGACGAGAACGTGATGAGAGTTCTGGCGAGCGAAGCGATCGGCACGTTCGTCATGGTGTTCGCCGGCACAGGCGCGATCGTCGTCGATTCGGTTTCGAACGGCGCGGTCACGCACGTCGGTGTCGCGCTGGTGTTCGGCCTCGTCGTGATGGCGATGATCGGCGTGATCGGCGACGTGTCGGGCGCGCACATGAATCCGGCGGTGACGATCGCGTTTGCGGCTGCTGGGCGTTTTTCGTGGGCGAAAGTGGCCCCGTACGTCGTCGCGCAATGCACGGGAGCGCTCGCTGCGAGCTTGCTGTTGCACGCGCTGTTCGCGGATCACGCGACGTTGGGTGCGACTATGCCCGTCGGCCCCGTCGAACGATCCTTCGCGCTCGAAATCGTGCTCGCGTGGATCTTGATGCTCGCGATCCTGTCGGTGTCCGACGGTTCACGCGAACGAGGAGCATCAGCGGCGATCGTGATCGGCGGAATCGTCGCGCTCGAAGCGCTCTTCGCCGGTCCGATCAGCGGAGCCTCGATGAATCCCGCGCGCTCGCTCGCTCCGGCGCTCGTTTCGGGCGCGACCGAACACCTGTGGATCTATCTCGCGGCGCCGACGATCGGTGCGTTGCTCGCCGTGCCGTGTTGTCGTTTCATTCGCGCGGGAGCGTGCTGTCCAGCGACCGGGAGTTGCGAATCATGAGCGCTGATCGTCCGTTGCGCGTCGTCTTCGTGTGCGTCGAAAATTCGAATCGCAGTCAGATGGCCGAAGCGTTCGCGCGCATACACGGCGGCGCTCGTGTCGAAGCGTGGAGCTCGGGTTCGCGTCCGTCAGGTCGCGTGAATCCGAAGGCGATCGCCGCGATGAAGGAGCGCGGCTACGATATGTCGACGCACGTTTCGAAGGGCTTGGACGCGCTGCCTGGTGCGGTGTTCGACGCCGCGATCACGATGGGTTGCGGCGATGCGTGTCCGAACGTACACGCCAAACTGCGCGAAGATTGGTCTCTTCCAGATCCACGCGACATGAACGCGAGCGAGTTCAACGGCGTTCGCGACGAGATCGAGCGGCGTGTGCTCGATCTGCTCGATCGCCTGTACACATGATGCAGGATGCGCACTTGAGTGCTCGATTCCTCGTGTCGAGCATCACGGTAGGTCAGGCCTCTTCGCCACCTGGGCACGGCTCGCTCTGCAGGCGGATCCATGCATACGTCGCCAACCTGCAGTGCAGATTGGCGGCGATATCCAACGTTCGCCGAAGTCGAAGCGATCTCGCGGCGAGCGTCGACCGCATTCCGATCTCAGTGACCGGCGAGCACGACGTGGAAGTTCGATCCGCCGGGTCCGGACTCCGTCAAGCGAATGATGATGCTCGGCGGCGGTGAGTCGTACACGCGCGTGCCGGACACCGAGCCGCCCTCGCCGCCCAGCGTGAAATCGTCGAGCGTGATGGGGAAGGCGGGCGGCACGTCAGCGAGCACTTGGAAGCGCACGTCGCCGTTCACCGCTCGGCCGAGGATGCGCAGTTGTTCCAGTCCGCTCGTGTTGAACGGCCCCAGGTCGACCGTCACACCGTCGTTCATGCCGGAGAACCCGCCGTCGTGGAAGAAGTTGGAGCCCGCCGCGAGCTTGACGGTGTTCTTCGTCGGATCGATGCCGACCGTCCACGGACCGTTCTGAGCGGCGCCGACGTTCCAGGCTCCGTTCTGCGAGGCGGCCACGCTGCCCGAGATGGTGCTCGTACCGGTGACGGAGATTTGGCCCGTCACGGGCACGGGATTGGCGGACGTGTTCACCACCGTGACGTCCTTGTCGGGCGGCGGCAGGGCGTCGAGCGGACGACTCGTGACGATCGAAAACAGGCCGATCGTCGCGAGGCTTCCGAGTGCGAGCAGAGTGCGTTGTGAGTTGTTCATGACTTTATCCGAGACGTGTGGGGCGGGGGGGGTCTCGCCGAGGTTCGAGGGCAGGCCGGTTACGCCGAGCACGCTGCCCCGCGCCATCCACGCCACTGACCTGCAAGCCCTCGCGCGCGAGGACAACAATTCCGCGATTCGTCCAACGCGACCGACGCCGCGCCGCGGTCGGACGAATTCAAGCCTGGCCGCGCACGTCACCCAGTGGGAATACGACCGATCCGTGGAGTTCGAGGGCCCCAGTCGCTTCGACGATCGCGGCTGCGTTGTGCGCACGCACGCCGCCGCCGGGGAGGATCGTGATGCGGCCGCGGGCGCGCTCGACGAGATGGGCGAGTTCCGCGCGGCCCTTGAACGCGTCGGCGGCGCCGCCGGACGTGAGCACGCGCGTCACACCGCATTCGACGAGGTGTTCGAGCGCTGCGAGTCGATTCAGCGCGTGATCGAACGCACGGTGGAACGTCACCGGCAGCGGGCTCGCGAGTGCAACGAACTCGCGCAGGTGACGCACGTCGACGTCGCCCGAGCGCGTGAGCATTCCGAGCACGAAACCGTGCGCACCCAGCGCTCGCTTGTGTTCGAGGTCGACGCGCATGCCCTCGATCTCGCGCGGCGTGTAGACGAAATCTCCGCCGCGCGGGCGGATCATCGCGAACGACGGAATGCCGCTCGCGATGGCCGCGGCCAGCAGCGCGTCACTCGGCGTCAGACCGCCGACATCGAGGCGCGCGCACACTTCGAGCCGTCCGGCTTTGCCGGCGACGGCAGCGCGCAAGCCGGATTCGGAATCGATGCAAACTTCGAGCAGGACCACGTGGCGAGAGCGTAGCCGACCAGTACAGTTCGCACGATGCGCATCCTCGTCGTCGGCGCCGGAGTCAGCGGCCTGTCGTGCGCGATTCGCTTGCTCGAAAGCGGCCATCGCGTGACCGTCGCGAGTGTTGCACGCACACCGAACGTGACCAGCGATCGTTCTGCGGCCGCATTCACGCCATTTCGTGCGAGCGGCGACGACCGCTTGGCGACGTGGACGCGCCGTTCGTTCGAAGTCTTCAATGAGCTCGAGCAACGTTTGACACGCGAAACCGGTGTGCGATCTTTGCCGATGAACGAGTACTACTTCGAGCCGTTCGCCGGCGAACCGTGGTGGTTCAGCGCAGTCGGTGGGGGCAAAACCTTGAAGCGCGTGCCCGATCGTTACGAGTGGGGCGTGCGCGTTCGCGTGCCGACGATCGACATGCGGCGCTACATGCCGTGGCTCGAGCAGCGCGTGTCGACGCTAGGCGGAGTTTTCGAAAAGGCTCATTTCAGCGGTGTTTCGAGCTGTTTCGAGCGTGACGTCGACGCCGTCGTCAATACGAGCGGGCTCGGTGCGCGCGAACTCGTACCGGACGTTGCGATGACTCCGATCCGCGGGCAGATCGTGAGCGCGCCCAACAACATCGCGTTGCGCGAGTGCTTCGCGGATTCGAGCCAAACCGGCGAAACGACGTACGTGTTCCCGTTCGAAGATCGGATCGTGATCGGCGGCACGTACGAGAAGGGCGTCGAGGAAACGACGACCGACGAAACCGCGCTCGCCCTCATCGTCGAACGCGGTCGCACGATGCTGCGCGAGAGCGGTCATCCGCGCGCCGACGATTTGGCTCTGACGCTCTTGTCGACGTGGGCCGGACTCCGTCCCGCGCGCGTGATCGGCACGAACAACGCGTCGATCCGCGTCGAACTCGAACACTGGCCGGACGGTCGCGCGCTCATCCACGACTACGGTCACGCAGGCGTTGGCGTCACCGTGTCATGGGGTTGCGCGGACGAAGTAGTCAACCTCGTCGAATCGAAGCGCTAGGGCACGAGCGCGTCAGGCACTCGCGAGTTGGAAGTGGTCAACCGCCCGGATGTCCCAAGCGTTGCAGTCGCTTCTCGCGATCGTTCGCGAAGCGCGTGATGCCCTCCCACAACGAGTCGGGATCGATGCGCGCTTCTTTCTTTAGCTCCTCGACCGTTCCACCCGTGCGCCAGCGATTGTCCCAATCGGGGCTCATCGCATAAGCCTCGGCGACCTTCGAGCTGAGCCAGTCGTGCATCAAGCGTCTAGCGCCGTTGGTGATCACCGTCGAATCGAGCCAGTCGCCGCGCGGGAGCACGTGGTCTTGGTACTCGCGCGATTGGCGCTGGAACAACTCCCATGAAGTCGCCGCCAGGATCTTGATGTTGGGTGCGTCCGCGTTGGCGAAACGCGGCAGCAGTTGGAACACCGAATCGGTCGTGCTGGTGCCTTGGACGATGATCGTGCCCTGTTTCGGTTTGCGTGCGTCGTGATCGCGAATCACATAGCAGCCGCGCGCGGCATCCATGTGCGGAGCGCAACCGATCTTGGCGCGGTCGGGCACGGCGACGTTCGGGCGCGTCAAGTGCAGTGCGACGATCGGAACATCCGTCGCCAACGCCGCGGCGAGCATGGGCGCTACTTCATTGTGCTCCCACGGGTGCAGATTGATCACATGACCGTCGGGGAAGAGTTGCGTCGTGCCCGGCGCGAAAATGCCGAAGTGCGTGCGACTGTCCTCGGCCGTTTCAGGGCCTGAGTGACCTGCGACCCAAATCACTTTGCCGACTTTGAGCGGACAATCTTGAGCGAGCTGCGAGAAGAGCCGCATCATCCCGTACATCAAGTAGCTGAAGCTGCCGTACGTCGAATGCGCGCCCCAAAAGCCCACGAAATCGTGCTCCGGCGTCGCGCTCATGTTCACGCTGGCGAGGCCGGCGCACAGGCCTGAATTCGTGAACTCGGTGATCTGCTGCGGCAACAACGCGCCGCCCGGGCTCTTGTTGCGCTCGTACCAGCCGAAGCCTTTGGCGCCCTTCCAATCCTGTGCGAAACCGATGATGGACGTCGACTCGGCGAGGTCGGCCGAGCACGCCAGCACGAGCGGGCGGCCCATGCGTTCTTTCGCAAGACCGTTGGCCCACGCGCCGAACTTGGCGAAGCCCTCTTTGTTGGCGATCTTGGTTCCGGGCGCGACGAACAATTCGGGCGGCAGTTTGTCGAGCGCGAGCCACGAGCGATCCTCGTGCATGTTCGCTTTCGACGTCAGGTTGAAGGTGTCGGGCCTCGATGGCACCGAGTCGCCAATTTCGACGAGCGTGTCGGACAAGTACTCGAGCAATGGCTTGTCCGAGCGCAGAACCGCCATGACCTGTTTCAACCACTCAGCGGTCTGCTCGCGACAAGCGTCTTCGCCGGGATCCTTGACGTCGCCTTGGCCGGTCCATGCGGTGCCGTATTTGGCCGAGAAATCGGTCCGGCATTTCCAGAACAGTTCCGAGTTGCGCGCATGAGCCTTGCCGTGGCTGGCGAAATCGAACTTGTGATAGCCGCGACCCTTGCGCGTCTTGACCCACACCATGCCCGGTCGACCGGCGGGCTTTTCGTCGTGCACGATCGCGAGCAGCGCTTTCGTGATCGACGCGTAGTCTTCGCCATTGTCCGTGCCCGCGACGCGCCAACCGTAAGGCTCGAACCAATCGCGCGGCGTGCCGTGGACGACTTCGCTGTGCGCGCGGCCGTCGATGCCGTGATCGTTCCAGTCGAACAGATACACGAGGTTGTCGAGCCCGAGACCCCACGCGGAATGCTTGACCTCGTGATGCGCGCCAGCGGTGTGACCGCCTTCGCCTTCCATCGCGAACACTTTCACGTCGCCAGCGCCGGCGTGCTTCAACGCGACAGCTTCGCCCAGAGCAGCGGGAGCGCCGTGACCTGACGGGCCCGTGTTGAATTTGAAGAAGAGGGTTTTGCCCTCCATTTCGGCATGACCGGGAAGACCCTTGTTGTGTCTAAGGGTCAGCAGGTCCGCCCAGTAAAGCGCGCGCTCGGATTCATGAGCGATCTTGAAGCGCGCATCGCCCGTCTGTTCGAAACGCGCTCGCAACGCTTCGTTGTAGACGGCGAGCATCGCGTAGATGACCGGATTGCAGTGACCCGCGACGAGCACGAAGCGATCGCCGAACGCTCTCTCGGGATGCCGCGGATCCCAACGCATGCCGGCGCCGAGCGTCGACGCGACAAGCAACGGCACTTTCGAACGTGAGCCGCCGGGGTGTCCCGACTGTCGCAGATTGAGCGTCAAATCGATGCACTGATCGATCAGGTCGCCGATCTTCTGCCAGTGGTGAAAGTGCTGGGAAAGCTGCTCGAAAGTCGGCTTCGTGAGGGTTTGCATGAGCTCGGCGGGAGGCTTTTGTCGGGGACCGAATCAGACGTGCCAGAGTATACGGGCTACCATGCGTGGACTCGACCGATGCGCAAGTCTCATGTGCTCACCGCGGCGATCGTCGTCGTTCTGATTCTCGTGCTCCTCCTGTCGCGGATGCTGGCACGCGATCCCTCGGGCGGGGCCACGCGCGTGCAAGGCGAGCCCGCGCAGGCGAGCGAGCCCCCGACGACCTCCGAGCGCGGCGCGGACCTCGGCGCGACGAGTTCGAGTCCACGATCGGATCTTGGGGAGGGACGCGACCAGGGACCTACGCGCTCAGCTGAATCCAAATCGATGCTGCGCGTGCAAGTTCGATATGCGTCCGGAGTCGATGAGCACCCTGACGGCCTCGATGTCGGCGTGTCGAGTTTCACAGGCATTCTGTTCAAGCTGCGGCACGTTACGCCGAACGAATTCGAACTCGCCGACGCCGCACCGGGTTCGTACATCGTGGCCGCGAAAGCGCGTGGTTTTCGTACGGCTGTCGCACGGACCCACATCTCGGACAAGTCGTCCGAGAGCGAGCTGACGGTCACCCTCGTGCCCCAGCGGATCGTGCGAGTTCGTTGGCGTTCCGAAGACGGGCGGGCAATCAGCGCGAGCCTCGCCGACGCCAAGCAGACCAGCGATTCGGTGCTCTTGGAGATCTGCGCGACGAAGTTTCCAGCGTTCGACGCGCGGCCGCCCGATCGCCACGTCCTCGATCGGATCCGCAGCGAAATCGTTTTCTACGAGTCGCCGACAGGAGCACGCGTTGCTCGCGAGAAGCGGATCGACTGGGTCAATCTCGAGGCGATCTACGAGAGCTCGCTCACAGACCAGTTCGGAATGCTTTCTCTCGATGAGGACGGCGCATTCTGGGCGAATGCTTATTGTCGTGGTGTCTGCGTCGAGTCACGACTCGTCGACTCGGGACAGGCGGAGGTCGAGTTCGTGACGCCGCTCGACGACTTGACGCATCGCGGAGGCGCGGTGAAGTTGGTCGTGGTCGACGATGCGACAGGACAACCCATCGAAGGTGCGTCGCTGCGCATCGACACGTTCGAAGGATCCGGAGTTTCGAACGTCGACGGGTCGCTGCTCTGCGAGTTCGTCCCTCCGGGCCCGCGAATCGGAGTATTGAAAGCAGAGGACCGCCCCGACTCGATCTTGAACTTCACGACACGGCTCGGCGAAACGACGGATCTCGGAACTCTGCGCATGCTCACTACCGCGCTGGAGGCACACTTTCGCCTCGTCGACGAAGCCGGCAATCCGGTCGACGGCGTGCAGCTCGAACTGGCCGATCTAGATGCCGACGCACTGTCGCCTCTGCCGATCCTCTCGACTTTGTTGGCGAGCTCCAGTGAGTCGCTGCGGGCAACAACCGGCGCCAACATCGACTTCTCCGGTCTCCAGCGCGTACGCCATGTGCTTCGGTGCAGAGTAAAATCCGTCGACATCTCGCCGCGCATCGTCGATGCCTCCGAGTTGAGCTCAGCTTCGCATCCGAGACTCATCGCCGAGATCGTCCTGCGTGCCGCGAATACTGCGAGTTTCGTGCTCGACCCGCCGATCGCGAAGGGAACTCAGGTCGTGATCGAAACTCCCTCGGGGTTGCCGTGGCGTGAGCTCGACGTCGACGAGTTCGGTGTCGCGACCACGGACATCCTGGCTGGGTCGTACAAGTTGCACTTGGTCGAGTACGGCCGCCCGACCAGCGCCGTCGACGTGCATGTCGACACGAATCCATTCGTGTTCGAGATCCATCGCTGAAGCCGTTCGAGTCGGATCTGCGACACTCACAGAAGCCCAATGCACGCTCGGCTTGCGCTCATGATGATCGGCGCTCGATCGAGCTCTGGAGTACGCGAATCCGCTCGAGGACGACTGCTCGTGTGTGATCCCGAGCTGTCACGCAGCTGGCGATGGAGCCGGATCGACGGCAACCGGACCGGCGTCGACGCGTCGCCGACGACGAAAAACAGCCTGAAAAAGCCCGTTGGGAGCGCTTACGGCGACTCGGCAATCCGTTAGTCGCGCTCGCGTCGGTCAATCGCTATCCTTCCCGCTCGGCTACCGATGCGCAGGCTCGGGAGCAGCCGAAAACGAACCATTCCACGCGCCCTGGCAGCCAAGTCGCCGTCGGAACGCAGCGCGCCCATTCTCGAAAGAACAATTCTCATGAAGAACACGATCCAATTCTGTCTCGCCCTCGCCCTCGCCATCCCGCTCGCCGCTTGCAGCGAAAACAAAGCCGGTACGAGCACGATGAAAGACGCAGCCGACAAGGTTTCTGCGGGCGTCGACAGCATGAAGGCCGAAGTCTCGAAGATGACGGAAGCGCCTATGGCCGAAGCTGGCAAGCAAATCAGCGAGCTTCAGACCAAAGCCGCGAACATGACGGGCGAAGGCAAGACCAAGCTCGAAGGCATGATCAAGAGCATCACCGCCAAGAAAGACGACATCATGAAGATGATGGGCGACATGAAGGGCGCGGACATTAAGGACAAGATCATGAACAACATCACTGAACTGAAGAAGATGATCACCGAAGCCTTCGCGGTGAAGTGATCTGATTCGAGCTCGACGAAAAGTCGCGCGATCCTCGGCCGCTCTGCTCACGTAGCAAGAGCGGCCGATTTCATTTCACTCTTCGGCCCAATAGCGGCGCAGGCCTTCGAGCGCCTGCTGCGAAGTGATCTGCGTGCGTCGACGGTACGACAAATACAGGCTTTTCAGCGCTGCTTGTTCGTTCGCGTCACTCAACTGACCACGCCGAAGCGCCGGCCACACCGTCGGCCAAAAACGTTCGCGGGCTTCGTCGCCCAAGCGCACGTCGCCGCCGGCCGCCAATGCGTTGATGGCCAAGGCCACTTTGACCTCGGCATCTTGTTCGTCCTCGATCGCGTCGAGTAGAGCCGTCACCGCGCCGCGCGAGCGCAATTTCCACAAGCCCTTCGCTGTCGAGAGACGCACATCTCGATTAGGGTCCTGCAAACGTTTCAACCAGTCCGCTTCGGCCGCGCCCGAAATCGCGCGCTCGATCCGTTCGCGCGCTTCCTCGCTGCTGATGCCGCGTCGATAGCGCGTGAACCACTCCTTCCACGCGAGGTCGCCGGATTCGCGCGCGAGATCGAACACGATCGCCCAACCGATGAAATGGACGAGCACGTTTTCGCGCACGGACGATTCGTCGGCCGCGGCCAATTTCAGGACGCGCTCGAGCTCTTTGTCCGGCAATCGCTGTTCGCGCAACTCGCGCACGTGCCAACACGCATAACCGTCGACGATCCAACGATCGCTCCCGAGGAAACCATCGCCGAGGTAACAGGCCAAACCTTCTTCGAGCCAGAGCGGCAAATCCGGCGCAAGCTCGGCGATGCGCGCGTGGACGAGTTCGTGAACGGCCGTTCCGGGCTCGGGCGTATCGGCGTAGATGCCGGTCACGGGCCCGAAAACGCCGTCGCCGCGAGCATGATAAGCACGCACGCGCGCGCGGCCGATCCCCGGCACTTCGTGGACGAGCCCGAGGTCGTTCGCGGGCAAGGTCACAGCTGATTTCTCGCTCGGAATCGCGTGGACGCGCACGATTTCGGTGAACTCGCCGAAGACGTCTTCGACCGCGCGATAGGCCGGATCGAACGATGCCGCGAAAGCTGCTGCATCGACCGCTTCGCCTTGTTCGCCGTACAGCGTCCAACCGTCCCGCACTTCGACCGTTCGCCACGAAGAGCACGCCGTCGCGAGCGCAAGAGCGACCGACGCCGTCAGCGTTTCGAGGACTTTCCGCGCGCGAATCATGGCTCTATGGATAAACGATTCCGCCGAGTCCGGGCAGGAGAGAACTCGGATTGCAGGCACAGTTCGTCGAGCGCGATCTCACCGCGGACGGATTGTTATGCTCTGCGTTCGCAATCCGTCCGACGAAAGGACCCCATGGCCAGCTTCCGTGTCGAACTCGACGCTCCCAACAACATCGTCTTGGTGATGGTCACCGAAGACGACGGCAGCGAGCACGACTACCAGTTCGATTTCGATCCGCGCTCCGGTCGCTTCGAGTTCAGCGAGCGCGACTTGTTGGAGCGCGATTTCGGCGCCGAATTCGTCGACGACATGGAGAGTCAGGTGCGCAGCACGATTCAAGGCGCATTGAAGCGATGAAACGAGTCTTCTGTCTGGTTCTCGATTCGCTCGGCGTCGGCGCGATGCCGGATGCTGCGCAATTCGGCGACGTCGGCGCGCACACGCTCGACCACCTCGTCGAAGCAGCGGGAGGATTGGACGTGCCGCGCTTGTCTGCGCTCGGACTCGGTTCGATCGACGGTGTGCATTCGGTGACGAAGTCGCGCTCTCCCGAGGGCGCGTTCGGCCGCGCGCGCGAGAGTTCGCCCGGCAAAGACACTTCGACGGGTCACTGGGAGATGATGGGTTGCCCGCTCGAGCACGCTTTTCCCGTGTTCAGCGCCGGATTTCCGCCCGCGATCATCGACCCGTTCGTGAAACGCTCGCGCGTGCCCGGCGTGCTGTGGAACAAGGCTGCATCGGGCACCGAGATCATCGATCGCCTCGGCGCGGAACACATCGCGAGCGGCAAACCGATCGTCTACACGAGCGCCGATTCGGTGTTCCAAATCGCGTGTCACGAGACGCATTTCGGGCTCCAGCGTTTGTACGAGTGCTCGCAGATCGCGCGTGAGATCCTCGATCCGTACGGCGTCGGCCGCGTCATCGCACGGCCGTTCGTCGGCGAAGTCGGCTCGTTCAAGCGGACCTACAACCGCCGCGATTACTCGATGCCGCCGCCGCGCGATACGGTGCTCGACCGCTTGAAGAAGGCCGGCTTGCCTGTCGTCGGTATCGGCAAGATCGAGGACATTTTCGCAGCGCGCGGTGTCACCGAATCCATCCACACCGAGGGCAATCGCGACGGCATGCGCGCGACGATCGACGTCGCCTCGAAACTCGAGCGCGGCTTCGTGTTCGTGAATCTCGTCGACTTCGACATGTTGTACGGACATCGACGCGATTCGCGTGGATATCGCCAGGCACTCGAAGAGTTCGATCGCGATTACGTCGAGCTCGAAAAGCAGCTGCGCGACGACGATCTCGTGCTGATCTCCGCCGATCATGGCAACGACCCGACCAAGCACGAAACCACCGACCACACGCGCGAGTACGTGCCGATCTTGGCGGCTGGCAAGCGCGTGAAGGGCGGCGTCAATTTGGGCACGCGCGATTCGTTCGCAGACATTGGCGCCACGATCGAAGAAGCGCTCGGCCTCGCACCCGTCGGGCCTGGACGTTCGTTCTACTCCGCGATCACGACGCGCTAGACACCGTGGACGTTCGCTCCGTCATCCAAACGAAACGCGACGGCGGTGAGCTGTCGCAACAAGAGATCGAATTCTTCCTCGGCGGCTACGTGCGCGGCGAGATCGAGAACTATCACGCGGCGGCACTGACGGCGTGCATCTTCACGCGCGGCATGACGCCACCTGAATTGGTGACGTGGACGCACGCGATGTTGCACTCCGGCGTCACACTCGCTTTCCCTGAAATTCCGCAGAAAAAGGCCGACAAACACTCGACGGGCGGCGTCGGCGACAAAGTGTCGATCCCGCTCGCACCGGCGGTCGCTGCGTGTGGAATCGCAGTGCCGATGATCTCGGGACGCGGGCTCGGTCACACCGGCGGCACGCTCGACAAGCTCGAATCGATCCCGGGTTTTCGTGTGAAGCTCAGCGACAGCGAGATCCATCGCGCCATCGATCGCACCGGCGTCGCGTTCGGTGCGCAGACGAAGGAGTTGGTGCCCGCCGATCGATTGCTGTACGCGCTGCGCGATGCGTGCGGACTCGTCGAGTCGATCCCGCTGATCGCGAGCTCGATCATGAGCAAGAAACTCGCTGAGGGCATCGACGCGCTCGTGCTGGACGTCAAATTCGGATCGGGCGCATTCTTGCCGGATCCCGCGCGCGGCAAGGAACTGGCCGACGTGATGATCTCGCTCGCACGCGGCATGAACGTCAAGTGCAGCGCGTTCCAAACCGCGATGGATCGGCCGCTCGGTCGCGCATGCGGTCACGCGCTCGAGATCGTGGAGTCGATCGAGTGTCTCTCGGGCGGCGGGCCGGCCGATCTGCGCGAGCTCGTGCTGCTGCAAGGCGGCGAGATGCTGCGCTTGACGGGTATTGCGAAGACGCTCGACGAGGGCAAGACACGCGTCGCCGACGCGATCGATTCGGGACGCGCGCTCGGCGTGTTCGAACTGATCCTGCGCGAACAAGGCGGCGACGCGCGCATCTTGAAAGACACGTCGATCCTGCCACGCGCCCCGGACGTCGATCCGTGGAAGGCCGACCACGACGGAACGTTCTCGTTCGTCGACGTGCGCGCGATCGGTCACGCGATCAACGCGCTCGGCGGAGGTCGCACGAAGGTCACCGACGAGATCGATCCGGCGGTCGGGCTCGTCTGGCGCAAAGCGACCGGCGACGCGGTGAAACGGGGCGATTTGCTGTGCGAAATCCACCATCGCGGCGGTCGCGGATTGGATGCGTGTCGCGCGCTGCTCTCTTCCGGCGCACGCATCGGAGCACCCTCCGAGCGAACGCCGCTCGTTCGCGCGCACATCGCCGGGTAGAGTCCAGACGTGATCCTGCTTCGCGCGCTGATCGGCATCGTCTTCTTCATCGGCCTCGCGTGGCTCTTGTCGTGGGATCGCAAGCGCTTTCCATGGCGCGTGATCATCGGCGGCATCCTGCTGCAAGTCGTCGTCGTCGCGCTCATCACCGAAACTTCGATCGGACGCACCTTCTTCGAGAGCGCGGCCGCGTTCGTGAGCAAGCTCGTGTCGATGACGGTCCCCGGCGCGAGCGCTGTGTTCGGTCATCTCGCGACAGACGGCGGAGTGCAATTCGTGTTCGCGTTCGCAGGCACCGGATTGATCGTGATCATCTTCGTGTCGGCGTTGATGTCGGTGCTCTACCACCTCGGCGTCATGCAAGTGCTCGTGTGGGCGCTCGCGAAGATCATGAGCAAGACGATGGGGTTGTCGGGCGGCGAATCGATGGCCGCGGCAGCGAACATTTTCATGGGGCAGACCGAAGCGCCGCTCGTGATCAAGCCGTACTTGCCGCTCATGACGCGCTCGGAGTTGAATGCGTTGATGACCGGCGGTTTCGCCACGATCGCCGGATCGGTGATGGCGATCTACATGCAGATTCTCGGCCCCGAGATCGCGCCGCACCTGATCACGGCATCGGTGATGAGCGCTCCGGCGTCGTTCGTGATGGCGAAGATCATCCTGCCCGAGCGCGAACTCGCGACCACGTCGGGCAAGGTGGAATTGAAGATCGAAAGGAACGCCGTGAACGTGATCGAAGCGGCGGCGAACGGCACGACGGACGGATTGAAGCTGTGGCTCAACGTCGTTGCGATGTTGATCGCGTTCATCGCGCTCGTCACGCTGCTGAATTGGCCGTTGGGCGCGATCGGCGAGTGGTGGGGCATCGAAGGTGGCTTGTCGCTTCAGCGCATTTTCAGCCTGATTTTCGCACCGTTCGCATGGGCGATCGGTATCGAGGGTTGGCACGACTGTCAGTTGGTCGGGTCGCTCTTGGGCACGCAGGTTTCGATCAACGAGTTCGTTGCATTCACCGAGTTGGGCCGGATGTTGAAGCCCGAGAGCGGCGCCATGTTGTTCGAGCACGAGCGGTCCGCGAAGATGGCCGCGTACGCGTTGTGCGGCTTCGCGAATTTCGCGTCGATCGGAATTCAGATCGGCGGGATCAGCGCTCTCGTGCCGGAGCGCAAGCAAGAGCTCGCGAAGCTCGCATTCCGCGCGATGCTCGGCGGAGCGTTCGCGTGCTGGATGACAGCGACGGTCGCGGGGATTTTCGTGTGAGCGCCTCCGGCCTTGCCCCGATCGTCGCCGCGCAAGTGTCGCGGCTCGCAGCATCGCTCGCGAAGAACGGCGTCGAGAACGTCGAAGTCGCATTCGTGCTCGGATCCGGGCTCGGCGTGTTCGCCGATCGCATCCAGAAGGCACACGTGATTCCGTACGGCGAAATCGACGGAATGCCGCGCAGTTCCGTGCCCGGCCACGCGGGCAAACTGGTCGTCGGCGAGATCGGCGGCGTGCGCGTCGTCGCGCAACAGGGTCGCGTGCATCTGTACGAAGGTTGGAGTGCCGACGACGTGACGCGCTGTGTGCGTGCTCTCGCTCGCTGCGGTGTGTCGCGCATCGTGCTCACGAATGCCGCTGGCGGGCTGCACAAGGATTGGCCGCCGGGCACGTTGATGCGCATCAAGGATCACGTGAACATGCAGAGCACGACGCCGCTCGCGATGAGTGAAGCGCGCGCCGCGACGCCGTGGGATTTCGAGCTCGGCTCGGTGATCGATCATGCGGCGCAACAGCAGAAGCTGCCGCTCAAACGCGGCGTGTACGCTGGCTTGCTGGGGCCGACGTACGAAACTCCGGCCGAAATCCGCATGCTCGCGTGGGTCGGCGCTGATGCGGTCGGCATGAGTACGGTGGCGGAAGCTCTCGCCGCTAGCGCGTCGGGGATGAAGGTCGCGGGCATTTCCTGCATCACCAACTACGCCGCCGGAATCACGAACGACGTTCCGAATCACGAGGAAGTGATCGAGGTCGGTCGCCGCGCTGCGCAGAGCTTCAGCGATTTGCTGGAAGCCGCGACGCCCGAACTCGCCAAGGTTTCTTGAGTGCCTTGGCGGCGGGCCGCTCGCTAAGTTGTCGCGCATGAGCGACCACGCCGCGCCCGAGATCGAAACGCCCCCGCTTCCTCGACCGCCCGGCACACGCGAATTCACTTTCCGCGCCGTGATCGTGTCGTTGCTCGTCGCCGTGATGATCGCGGCGTCGTATCCGTACATCGTCTTGAAGCTCGGCTTCGGACCGAACATCGCCGTCGTGTCGGCGTTCTTCGGATACTTGATGCTCGCCGTCGTCTCGCGCGGAGTCGCGCTGCGCTTCGAATCGAACTTGGCGCAAGCCGCTGGAACGATCGCGGGGCAGACGGCGTTCATGTGCACGATTCTTGCGGCGTTCGACCTGTTGAGCGGCGACAAGGCGCTCGGTCTCTCCATCTCGCTGGGGCCGTGGCAAATCTTCATGTGGTTGGTCACCGCCGGGACGCTCGGTGTGTTCCTCGGAGTGCCGATGCGCCGTCACTACATCGTCGACGAGAAATTGCCGTATGCAGACGGGATCGCTGCTGCGGAGACACTGCTCGTGCTCGACGCGCGCGGCCGTGAAGCGAAGGTCGCGATCGTTTCGATGCTCAGTGGACTCGCAAGTTCTGCCGCGTTGTCGCTGATCACGATGCGCGAGGTGTTCGGCCTGCACGAAGTCGTGAAATTGCCGCTCAACCTGTATTCGAAGATCACTGGCGTTGGCTTCGCGCTCAGCCTGTTGAACATCGGCTCGGGCATGATCATCGGCCTGCGCATCTGCGCGAACATGTTCGCCGGCATGATCCTCTCGTGGATCATCGCGCCGCTCGTGCTGAATTCGCACGGCATCATCGGCCCGCCCGATCCCGACATCACGAAGAAGAACGACATCCTTTTATGGGTGATGTGGCCGGCCACGGGCTTGATGGTCGCAGGCGGACTGACGGCGCTCGTGCTGAAGTGGCGCATCCTCGCACGCAGCTTCAAGGGTCTGGCGAGCGCGGGTACGGACGACGAGGACTTGCCCGGCCGTTGGTTGGTCGCGGGCATCGTCACGAGCGCGATCTCCGTCGTGCTCGTGCAGTACTTCGCGCTCGGCCTCGACGTGATGCATTCGCTCCTCGCGTTGGTGTTCTCGCTGCCGTTGATGCTCGTGGGTCTGCGCGTGCTCGGCGAGACGAACTGGGGTCCGATCAGCGCGCTGTCGAACGTGATGCAGGGCGTTTTCGGCGCGATCGCGCCTGGCAACGTGCAGGCGAACATGGTTGCCAGCGGATTGACCGGAACGATCGTCGCGAACTCGGAAGGGCTCATCCAGAGCTACAAAACCGGACACATGATCGGCTCGAAACCGCGCTACCTGACGTACGCGCAGTTGCTCGCCGTACCCGTCGCCGCGGTCGTGATCGCGCTCGTCTACCCGATCTTCAAAGCGAGCCAAAGGATCGGCGAGCCGGACGGTTTCATCCCGGCGATCTCCGCCAAGTGGTACGGCTTCGCGAAGATTCTGAGCAAGGACGGCGCGATCCCCGAGAGCGCGGTGTGGGGCCTGGCCATCGGCGCCGCGCTCGGCATCGTGTTCACGATCCTCGAAGGTAATCCGCGCTGGAAGAAGTGGGTTCCGTCTCCCACCGGCGTCGGCATTGGCATGCTCGTGCCCGCGGCGTACGTCACGACGATGTTCGTCGGCGCGTGGATCGCGTGGTTCGCGCAACGCAAGTCGGGCGCGAAAGCGGACGGCTGGGTCGTTCCGCTCGCGTCGGGTTTCATCGCGGGAGAGGCGTTGATCGCCGTGATCATGGCGGTGTTGCTCGCGACCGGGCTCGTTCTGCCCGTCCTGTGATCGCATCCGCAATCCGCGCTCGATGTGCTGGGCTGCGCATGTCACTCGCTCCTGATTCGCGAGGTGACCGAGCGCACACGGAAATTGCGGCCCATCCCGATGGCTATGCCCCGACAATCGACGGGGTCGATCGGCCCCGCTGGTTCGGCATCTGCGACCAGAGTCGACCCTCGAGCACCCTTCCCGCGCGTTTCTTGTTCCGGCCGCCCCAGTGTTTGAAGAAAAACGGGACACAGGCGGAGATGCACTGATCACGCAGATCCGTCACCCATGCGGCTTGCATGGGGCGTGATCCAGGTCCGGATTCTCCGCCTCCGATCACCCAATCGATGTTGGCGAGATCGAGTCGATGGAGCGGGCCGAGCAGAGGCTCGAGCGAAAGGAAGCGCACGTGGGCCGACGACTCACGCAGCGAATCGATTCGTGAGCGTTGCCGATCGTCTTCGACGCTGACGCCCATCCAGACATTGCGGGGCCAGTCGATGACGGCGTCGAGCCGCGAGAGTCGACTCGCCCGCTTCGTGAGCACCTGAAGCCTGTGCTGGCTCGCTCGGCGCATCACGTCGAACACGCGCAGGATGAACTCTTCTGGCACGTCGTCGTGAAAGAGGTCGCTCATCGAGTTCACGAAGATCGTCCGCGATTTCTTCCAGCGCAGTGGAACGTCGAGCATCTGCGGTTGCAGCGTGAGTTCGAAGCCGTTGCGGTAGTTCGGCTGGCCGATCGCGCGGAGTCGCAGCGCCATGCGCTCGGCGTAGCAGTGCTTGCAACCCGCGCTGATCTTCGTGCAACCCGTCACGGGGTTCCAAGTTGCTTCAGTCCACTCGATGCTAGAGTTCTGTGCCATCAGTGCAGGTCCTTCAGGAGAGAGTTGGCGATGCTGGTCGCGATCTTGGCTCCGACTGGGTTCGAGCGGGATGAGCACCAGAGGTCGATCGCCTTCGTCGCGGCTATCACCTCGATGGTCTGCCACTCCACGTCCATTCCGTACGGATCGAGGAAAAGGACAGCTCGATTGCTCTTGTTGTTCCACTCACCCAGACGTTGCAGCGCAGCGTTCGCATCGTCCTGGATGATTCTGATGCGATCCTTGTGATGCGGGAACTCCGAACGCAGGCCTTCGAGTGAGGCGCAGCCGGCCGCATCCTTTTCGATGAAGACGAAACGATCGAACGCTGGCAAGGTCTTCAGCGCGATCCGAGCTGAACCGTCCAGGGTGGTCCGAATCCCAGTGTTTTCGCTTTCGGAAAAGGTAGCGCGCCTGTCTGGAGTTCGGTCTCGCGCTTGCGGCTCGGCGTCCACTCGCCTGTTCC
Source organism: Planctomycetota bacterium (assembly GCA_034440255.1). Taxonomy (GTDB): domain Bacteria; phylum Planctomycetota; class UBA1135; order UBA1135; genus JAEUIA01. The sequence goes on from JAWXBU010000154.1 coordinate 74,065, forward strand.
GCGTACGCATCGATCTACCACTTGCCGAAGGACTGGTTCTTCAGTGCTTCGTTGTATTTGCGAAGGTACTGGCCGAGCACCTCGAGCTTTTCTTCCGTCCACGCTCCTCCGAAGCTGTGGTGCGTTTCGTCTCGATCGTCGTGAGGAACGGGCACGCGAAATCCTGATTCGTGCAAACCTACGGAAGGCTGGGTGGACGGAGGAGGGGAAGCCATCCCCGGCGACGGATGCATTGGGCGCAGGTACCTCGATGACGCAGCCTTGCGAGCCGACGGTGGGTTGGGACACGAATTCAAAGCGGAAATCGATCCAGGACCAGCGGACCACATTTGCCCCGTGTCATGAGATCCCCCGAATCGACTTTCGGCACATCCATCTCTGAACGGCTAACGCGGCGCTGCCGTCGATGCGCCCAATCAGTAGAATCCCGCGGCTCATGCGCACGAACATCGACATATCCGCCCTCGTCAAACGCGTCGTCGGACGCGTCATGGCTGAACGCGGCAACGCGTCGCGAGCGGAACGCACGGCAGGCGTCTTCGTCACAGTCGAACACGGTGGCGAACCGTTGCGACCGGACAACGACGACGCGCCGAAGAAACCCGGTCGCGGGCCCGATCTCGTCACCGCTGAAATGCTCGCCAAAGTCGAGCGCGGCGGCACATTTCGCATTCCGCGCGGCGCGATCGTCACGGATCTCGCCCGCGATGAAGCCTGGCGTCGCGGCATCCGTTTCGACGAGAGCGCGACCACCGACTCCGGTCGCGTGCGCGTCGCGATCGCGGCGGATCACGGTGGGTTCGCGCTCAAGGGCGACGTGATCGAGTGGGTGCGCTCGCTCGGACACGAGACGTTCGACCTCGGCACGCGCGACGAAAACCCCGTCGACTATCCCGACTTCGCACGCGCTGTCGCCGAAGCGGTCGCGAAAAAGAACGCCGACATCGGCATCGTGATCGACGGCGCTGGCATCGGCTCGGCCATGGCGGCGAACAAAGTCGTCGGTGTGCGCGCTGCGAATTGTTGGAACGCTGCGACGGCGAAGAACGCGCGCGAGCACAACTACGCCAACGTGCTCACGCTCGGCTCGAAAGTCATCACGCGTGAGGCCGCGTTCGAAGTCGTGCGCAATTTCCTCGCGACTCCGTATGGTGAAGAACGTCACGGCAAACGCGTGAAGAAGATCATGGACATCGAGCGCGGACCGGCTCGGGCGCAGTGACCGACTCGTCGGCCCGCAAGCATCAGGACAATCGCAGATGAAGCAATCGATCGTGGAACCCATCAGCGCTGAAAAACTCGAGGAAATCCTCGCTGAAATCGCGCGCCAGATCCTCGACCACGGACTCGGCGCCATCGGTGGATTCGGGCAGTGGGGGTGCAGTTCGCTCTCCGTCGAGATTTGTCCCGAGCGCGTCGACGAGATGGTCACGGCAGGCGCATGTCGCGTCGGCGTCAACTTGCCCGACGCAGCGCGCATGAGCGGCATCGCGTCGTACATCGATCACACTCTGCTCAAGCCCGAAGCCACCGCCGCGGAAGTCGACAAGTTGTGCGACGAGGCGAGGAAGAATCGTTTCGCGAGCGTGTGTGTGAACGGCACGTGGGTGAAGCGTTGCTCGGAGATCCTGCACGGTTCCGGCGTCGCCACGTGTTGCGTCGTCGGATTCCCGCTCGGCGCGAGCGCGCCCGAAGTGAAAGCGTACGAGGCTCGTCGCGCGATCGAAGACGGCGCCTGTGAGATCGACATGGTCTTGAACGTCGGTGCGCTGAAATCCGGTGACCACGACTTCGTGCGTCGCGACATCGCCGGTGTCGCGGACGTGTGTCACAAGCTCGGCGCGCGCTTGAAAGTGATCCTCGAGACGGCGCTCTTGACCGACGCCGAAAAAGTGAAAGCGTCCGAGCTGTCACAACTCGCCGGCGCCGACTTCGTGAAGACGTCGACCGGTTTTTCGAAGGGCGGAGCCACCGCGGCCGACGTAGCGCTCATGCGCAAGACGGTCGGCCCGACGATGGGCGTCAAAGCGTCCGGCGGAGTGCGCGACATCGCTGACGCGAAAGCGATGATCGCCGCGGGAGCGACGCGCCTCGGTGCGTCCGCGTCGGTCGCGATCGTGCAAGGCGGCAAGGCAAGCGGCAGCTATTGAGCGCGCGATTAGGCTCCTGAATTGTCGGTTGTCTTCTGCCGTGCGGGAACGAGCGTTCGCTGCCATGCACGCTTGACAGGGGTCCGCAACCATCACGCCACGGGATTTTTGTCAGCAGATCGTGCCGTCGGAGCACACTCTGCTGGGCATCGCGAGGCATCATGGAGACACTACCTCAGCTGCAGTGCAGTGC